>NZ_JARWKZ010000008.1:0-186687 GCF_050577975.1 Rhizobium sp. BR 315
GTACAGGCCGGCGACGCGATCATGGATGAACGAGAAGTCGATCACCGCGTCGATCTTGCGAAGCAGGTGATCCCGGGGCACCAGACTGTCGAGCGTCACCATCTCGAGAGCCGTCTGTTCGGGAGCGGGTTTCTTCAACATGTCCCAGTGAATCATAAACCCCCAGCCAAGGCCAGGGGTTTGTCAGCAATCTGAGGCCGCGCCTGAGAGCGCGGCCTTTTTCATGTCATGCAGGTAGCAGGCCGTAACGCCATTTCCGATCCCTGGCATTGCGCGACAGCACCAGCCAGGTGAGCAGGATCATCCCCGCCTCCGCGAAGATCGGCGTCATCCAAATCCCGCGTTCGCCGAAGACGAGTGGCAGGAAAAATGTCAGCGGCAGGGTGAACAGATAGGACCGTGACAGACCGAAGATCGCGCCGCGTTTCGCATCGCCGATCGACTGGAAATAGGACGACAGGATGATCGCCTGACCGAACAGGAAATAGGCGCCGATCGTCCAGGGCAGGATGCGGCCCACTTCTTCGACAATCACCGGATCGGCCACGAAGATCGATCCCAGATGTCCCGCCAGCAACTCGACGGCAAGTTCGACGGCAGCGCAATAGACTAGAGCCGAGATCATGGCAATCAGCACGCTATGGCCGACGCGGGCGGGAAGTGCGGCACCATGATTATGACCCGATATGGTCTGCAGCCCGATGCTCAAGCCGAGAAGCGGCAGATAGGCGAAGGTCATCACTCGCGTCACGATCCCGTAGGCGCCGACGGTCGCGACGTAATCGCCCTGATGCCAGATCGACACGTTGAAGAGAATGGCAGCCGAGCTTAGCGAAATGCCGATGAAGCCGAGGCTCATCGGCGCGCCGAAGGCAAAGATACCGCGCCACTCGCGAACATGCAGCGCCTTGTCGACCCAGAGCCCGTTGGGCCGACGGAGACGATAGGCGATCACGATCGCTAGGCAGATGAACTGCGCCAGGATCGAACCACCGGCGGAGCCGACCACGCCCCAATGGGCGACGGCCATCATCAGCCAGTTCGCCAGAATGTTGAGCAGCGTCGAGGCGAGCGTCACCAGCGTCATGAAGCCGAGCTTTCCTTCGCAGCGCAGCCCATCGAGGTGCAGCGAGAGGAAAAAGCTGATCGGCGCGAAGGCGACCATGACGCCCATGAAGGCCTCGCCGGAGCGGGCGACCTCAGCGTTTCCGACCGCGGCCACGGAAATGAACTGCCGGGCTGCGAGCCAGTAGACGAGATTGATTATCACCACGACGGCGATCGCCAGCGTATGGGCTCCCGTGAACACGGACTTTGCCCCTTCGCGGTCTCCGGCCCCGAGACGGCGTGCGAGAATGCTTGCCATGCCGTTCGAAACCAGCGTCTGCAGCGCGACCAGCAGCATGAGCGCAGGGAAGATGAGGCTGACGGCCGAAATCGCGTCGGCTCCGACATAGACACCAAGGAAATAGGCGTCCACGACGGCAAAGAGGCCGCTGACGGTGGTGATGACAACGATCGGCGCGGCGGTTTTGATAAAGACGCCTGGCAGCCAGCCGGTGAGGAACATGTTGTTTTCAGTATGACGTGTCATGGTAGTATCCAGACGGAATCGCTCGTTATTGGCGAAGATAGAGATCTAGTGATGAAAGATGAATGTCAGATGTCGAGAATAAGATGCGGCACGCCGTTCGACGTCTTGCGCGGCGAAACCCCATCGGCATCGACCTGGGCGTTGATGCGCTGGCGGAATGCCGAGAAGCTCTCGAATTCGACCACGTCGACCGGCTCGTCGAAATGGATCGTTATCTTGTAGAGACCGCCGGATTTTGCCGACATCGCCAACACTTTGCCCGTGAACGGCTGGTTCAGATAGCGCCCGCGAACGGCGGAACCGACATCGAAGGGTGCATCGGGTCCGTCATTCGGTTTTGCCGCAAGCGCCGACAGCGTGTTCCAATCGCGCAGTCCATGTTGCTTGGCGATAAGTTCCAGCGCGGTGCTGTGGCTTATGTCGTCGCCGCGCTCGGCCATCGCCTGGCGCAGACGCCGGGCTTGAGCCTTCAATTCATCTATGGACGGATACGTCGTCATAGGATCAGCCTTTACTAAGGCACGCAATTACGACCGTGAAACGGGGCTCGCATTACCGTCAGTCAGCATGCCTTATGTGGCTGTGACCAAAACAGCGAGAACTTCACCTTGGATTTTCATCCGCGAGCGGCAGGCGTCTCGAACCGAGAGGCTATATGATCCAAGCCGATGCCACAGTCAAGATGCACCCAAATCGGCACAAATAGCGAACCCGTTAAAATTCTACCAATGCAATTGACGCTTCCGCAAAATCTCCGTGCAAGGTTCATGATGTAACCGAGATGAATTCGGTCTGTTCTTCAACAGGGAATGACAATGCTTCGCGCAACCCATCTGGCGAAAGTCAAATCCGAAGTCTATGAACGCAGCTGGGAACGGTTCTTCGTCCAGCGGCCTGCACGTCTCGTGGCGGTACGCCCGTGCCTCACCGGCATCTCCGTGCGCAGCGCCGAGATTATCGATATCTCGCGCGGCGGCGCCAGCTTTGTCGTCGGCACGACCGTCGGCCTGCCGAGCCATTACTATCTGAACATCCTCGGGCTCGCCTACCGCATCGCCTGCGCCGAGGTCAGCCGCAACGGCAACCGCGTCCATGTCCGCTTCATCAACCTGATCGAACCGGAAACATTGCGACGCGTCGTGCGTGCCGACTTCATGATCGGCAATGTCGAAGCGCTGGCTGCGCGGGGCAGAAGGCAGTAGGCAGCAGGCGCAATTCGGCGAGAGCCGGGAACACAGCTGGCGGCTGCGTTCGGATCTCTATTGGGCGAGCAGCTTTGCCGGCAGTGCGTAGGATGAGACCGCGGCAACAGCAATCAAGGTGACAAAGACACTCAAAGGCGCAAGGTGCGAATATTCGCGGTGGCGCAGGACGCTTAGCAGCGCAGCCGCAATGATTGCCGCGCCAAGTACCATCCCGGCCACGCGGCTGACAGGAAACGCAATCAGGGCGGCGCTGAATATCTCCAATCCACCGGCGACAATGCCCCACCAAGGCGGATAGCCCCAGCGAACAAAATCGTTTCGTGTCGCGGAGCTACGGATCGCGTTTGCAAGACCTGCACCAGAAAATGCGACAACCAAAAACCATATGGAAAGAATCTGAACCATCTCAATGCCCACCGATCAGCATGGGGATGGCAGCCAGGACCATGATCACCGCCGTAAGGCCGTGAATGCCGAAGGCGCTTTTGCTGGAGCCTTTCGCTGCAAGAATGAGCAGCATGTCGCCGATGGGGATAATCGCTTCGACCAGAAGGACGATAGCAATCTCCCGCTGAGTGCCCCACACCATAAATGCAAGCACGAGCAATCCCGCCGCGATGTCGCGAACTCCCTTGAGGCGTAGCCACCAAGGGATATTGGGGCCATCGTCAGGAAGCGGCAGGCCAAACCCGCGCGTTGTGGTCATTGGGCTCGCGATATAGCTGGTGCCGATTGCGATAATCGCCAGAGCCACAAGCAACCCGATCCCGTTAACAAGCCAGTACATTTTTGCAATTCTCCTAGCGTTGCAATATAATCTATCATTGCTAGACAATGGCCTAGCATTGCTAGATAGTCAAGCGGCGCTATAAACTCGGTGCATATTTGCCGTGCGGACATGGAGATTTTGGGATGAATGTCACAGACCGAAAAAGTCGAGAACGGGCCGAACGCGAAGATCGCATCGTTGCGGCAGCGCGTGCAATCGCGGAAAGCGAAGGATGGGATGCCGTTACCATTCGCCGCCTGGCCAACGAAATCGAATATAGCCAGCCCGTCCTCTATTCACATTTCGCGAGCAGGGATGCCATCGTTGCGGCAGTTGCCGTGGAAGGGTTCAAGGAGCTCGCAACCGTTCTTCGTACAGCAGTGGATGCGGCAGACGGACAACAAGACGCCCTCATGAGCGTTGCCACGGGCTATTTTACTTTCGCACTAAGTCGCCCAGCACTCTACGACGCCATGTTCATCTTGCCGACCCAATTGAAGTTCGCCGATGCTGAAACAAGAGCAGAACTCCGCGACGGTTTCGAAGCAATTACAGCGGTCGTGTCTCCGTTCTGCACTGATGTGGAGATCGTCACCGAGACTTTCTGGGCAGCGCTTCATGGGCTTGCCGAGCTTGAACGTTCAGGCCGCGTTAGGCCCGGCATGGATGACAAACGCATCGCACTTGTCGTCCAGGCGATCATCAACGCCGGGAGCGCCGGACCTAACTGAAGCTCATGTCATTCTGTCGCAGCGTGCCAAATGCCGCTATCCGGAAGCGGAGCTTTTCTGCTCTTGCAACCACCCGCCAAGCGCCTATTCTGCCGCACCCTGCAACTGAATTCGGGAAACAAAGCCAGCATGTCCGCCTTCTCGCGCTTCACACCGCTGATCAGCGCCCTGCCCTCCACCGTCCCTTTCGTCGGCCCCGAAGCGCTGGAGCGTCAGCGTGGGCTAACGGTCAAGGCCCGTATCGGCGCCAATGAAAACGGTTTTGGCCCTGCACCCTCCGTCATCGCGGCCATGGGCGAGCGGGCTGGTGATATCTGGATGTATAACGATCCGGAAAATTTCGAGCTGAAGCAGGCGCTCGCGGCGCATCTCGGCGTACAGGCGGCCAATATCGCCGTCGGTGAGGGCATCGACAGTCTGCTCGGCCTGATCACCCGTATGGTCATCGAGCCGGGCACGCCGGTCGTCACCTCGCTCGGCGGCTATCCCACTTTCAATTTCCATGTCGCCGGCTTTGGCGGCCGCCTCGTTACCGTGCCTTATGTCAATGACCGCGAGGATCTCGATGGGTTGCTCGAGGCCGTGAAGCGCGAGAATGCGCCGCTCGTCTATTTCGCCAATCCCGACAATCCGATGGGAAGCTGGTGGGATGCCGAAAAGGTCGTCGCCTTTGCCCGCGCGCTGCCGGAAAACTGCCTGCTGATCCTCGACGAAGCCTATAGCGAAACCGGACCGGCAAGTTCGCTGCCGGCGATCTTAGACATGATCGACCTGCCGAATGTATTGCGCACCCGCACCTTCTCCAAGGCCTACGGCCTCGCCGGCGCCCGCGTCGGTTATGTCATCGGCGCACCCGAGACGGTGCTCACCTTCGACAAGATCCGCAACCATTTCGGCATGAACAGGCTCGCGACCGTAGCGGCCCTCGCTGCCCTGAAGGATCAAGCCTATCTCACCGAAGTGGTCGGCAAGATTCAGGCCGCGCGCGAGGTCATCGGGACGATAGCCCGCGACAATGGGTTGCTGCCGCTTGCCTCCGCCACGAACTTCGTCGCCATCGATTGCGGAAGGGACGGCGTCTATGCCCGTGCCATCGTCGACGGGTTGATCCAGCACGGCGTCTTCATCCGCATGCCCGGAATAGCCCCGCTCAACCGGTGCATCCGCGTCAGCGTTGGGCCGAAGCAGGATCTGGATCTCTTGGCCGAAGCGCTGCCACAGGTGCTGAAAGCGATCGGCTAGAACGGTTCAGCGTTTCACGGAAGCGCTAAACCGTTCCAGCTCCTTGTTTTGCGCAATTCCGGACGAAAAACCGCTGCGCACTTTTCCTGGAATTGCTCAAGCCACAAACGACGAAACCGCGCCAGCCTTGTTCCGGCTGGTCGCGGTTTTCATCATTCGGCGGGTCGCCTCTCCGTCGGCCGCCGACATCCCCTCCTTCGAGGTCAGTCTTCAGGTCGCGTTCTTTGCGGCACGCCTCAGTGCGTCGTCATCCACTCGCGGGCGGCGCGGAGCGCGGTAGCGAGCTGCATCTTGGTCAAGGTCGCGGCGACGTCGGCACGAAGCTCGGCGGCCCGCGCGCTGCCACGGATGGCAGCGATATTCAACCATTTATGGGCGGCAACGAGATCTGCGGAGCAGCCCCGGCCAGTCGCGTAGTTCACGCCCAGTTCGCAAAGGGCATCGGCGCTGTTGCCACCCAACATGGCCATTTCAGACATCGGTGTTTCGAAGCGTGCCATCGGTTTTGTCCCTGTTTACTTTCGTTCGTATCTGCCCTGTTTTCCGTCCGAACCTTGCCGTCGTTCGCGGCTTTCCGGTTCTTCCGGTCGGCGGGTTTGCCCCGCTCGTTTGATGGGTTCACTATCGCAGGCGGCTTTCAAAAAACGGCTAAAATGCATGCTTAATTCGATGCAAACAAAGTACAAATGCTTGGTAAACTTGGGATTTTGTTAAACATCACTTCCCTTGCAAATTAAGGATTTTCAAGCGAGCTTTACCTCTTGTTAGGATCTGGATTTAAACCCTTCCTTCACCACGAAAAAGCTGCAGTAATCGGATGCGATGTTTTTCGACAAGGCGCTGAGGCGGCAAAACAGGGAATTTGCGCTTGGAAACCGTATTTACCTTTACGTTCGCGTCAGATAATCTCACGCCGTTTCCCGCCGTTGAACCGGCAAGTGCCTGGGGAGGAGCAATAATATGATCCGTGTAACCATTCTTGCCGCGGCGCTGTTTGTCAGCGCAGGCACCGCTTTCGCCGACGAACCGATCGTCGGCAACTGGAAGACCGTTGCTGGCGATACCGCCGTCATCGCGCCCTGCGGCGACAGCTATTGCGTCACGCTGAAAACAGGCAAATATGCCGGCAAACAGATCGGCAAGATGCAGGGCAAAGGCGGAAGCTATACGGGCGAGCTCACCGACCCATCCGAGGACAAGACCTATAGCGGCTCCGGCACGGTGAGCGGCAATACGGTCAGGATGAAGGGCTGCGTTCTGAAGGTATTCTGCAAGTCGCAGACATGGACGAGGCTTTAAAGAGCACGCAGCCTAAGAAAACATGCCGCTCTATTCCTGCCCGCTACCCTTCGGGCAGGCTTTTTGTTGTTCGTTGATGCCGGCGAATGCGCAATCAAGTCTGATAAGATTCATGAACGCTGGATGAACCGGTATCTCAGCACCCGTTCAGCCTGACCATGGCAAAACAGTGTCCAGTATAGGGCACGGATAGGGCCAGGACCATGGACTCGATCATCATCGCACGCCGTTTTGTCGTCATCATGCTGTTTGCCGCCGTCTTCGCATTCAGCTTTTCGGTTGCCGTCGAACATGCCGGCCGCAGCGGCGCACAATCGCATTTCGGCGCAAGCTTCACCTGCTTGCAGACCGGCGCTCCCTATTGCACGACCGTGCAGTAAGCAAACGCCTCGCCGCACGCGGATGGCCGCGTGTGGATATGATTGCAAAATAGCTGAGAAAATCCGGAGCCGTCTTCCGCAACGTCGTTTGCTTGTTATCAACGACACTCTATAATGGCTCATGAGCAACCGAATCTCTTCTTTTTCGCCCCTCGACATTTCCTCCCCCATCCCGTTCCAGCCGCGGACCTTCGATGATCCGGGCAAAGCCGTCGAAGCGCTGACGGAGCTTTACGAACGCAATACCGCGTTCCTGATCGACAATTTCACCAAGCTTGCCCAGGGTGAGCCGATCACGGCGCGCTATCGCGCCTTCTATCCGCAGGTCAGCATCGAGACGACGAGCTTCGGCCATGTCGATTCGCGCCTTTCCTACGGCCATGTCACGGCACCCGGCGTCTATACGACAACCATCACCCGCCCGCAGCTCTTCAAGCATTATCTCAAGGAGCAGCTGACGCTCCTGATGCGCAGCCACAAGGTTCCGGTGGTCGTGTCGGAATCGAACACGCCGATCCCGCTGCATTTCGCCTTCGGCGAAGGAGCCCATGTCGAAGCCTCCGTCGCGGCCTTCGAGGATATTCCGCTGCGCGATCTCTTCGATACGCCTGACCTGAACACCACGGACGACGAGATCGCCAACGGCGAATATATCCCGCCGCCGGGCGAGCCCTCGCCGCTTGCCCCGTTCACGGCACAGCGCATCGACTATTCGCTGGCCCGCCTCGTCCACTACACGGCGACCAGCGCGTCGCATTTCCAGAATTTCGTGCTGTTCACGAACTACCAGTTCTATATCGACGAATTCTGCAAGTGGGCGCGCGACCTGATGGCCAGCGGCGGAGACGGCTATACCGAATTCGTCGAGCCCGGCAACATCATCACCAAGGCCGGCTCCAGCCAGCCCGAGGGCGATGTGACCGCGCCGCGGCTGCCGCAGATGCCTACCTACCATCTGAAGAAGAAGGGCCATGCCGGCATCACCATGATCAACATCGGCGTCGGCCCCTCCAACGCCAAGACGATCACCGACCACGTTGCCGTGCTTCGCCCGCATGCCTGGCTGATGCTAGGCCATTGCGCCGGTCTGCGTAATAGCCAGCGTCTCGGCGACTATGTGCTTGCCCATGCCTATATGCGCGAAGACCACGTTCTCGACGACGACCTGCCGGTTTGGGTGCCGATCCCGGCTCTGGCCGAAGTGCAGGTGGCGCTGGAAGCGGCCGTTGCCGAAATCACCGGCTATGAGGGCTTCGAGCTAAAGCGCATCATGCGCACGGGCACCGTCGGCACCATCGACAACCGCAACTGGGAACTGCGCGACCAGGCAGGCCCGGTCAAGCGACTGTCTCAGGCTCGCGCGGTCGCGCTCGACATGGAATCGGCAACGATCGCCGCCAACGGCTTCCGTTTCCGCGTTCCCTACGGCACGCTGCTCTGCGTTTCGGACAAGCCGCTGCATGGCGAGCTGAAGCTGCCGGGCATGGCGACCGCCTTCTATCGCACCCAGGTGAACCAGCATCTGCAGATCGGCATCCGCGCCATCCAGAAGCTGGCAGCCATGCCGCCGGAAACGCTGCATTCGCGCAAGCTACGCAGCTTCTTCGAGACGGCGTTCCAATAAACGCTGGGGCTTTCGCCCTATTGCCCGTCAGCGGGCACTGAAACTATCTTGGCAGCGGCCGCAACTTGCGGCCGTTCGTCGTTTGGCTGCGCACCCAAACTGAGGCACAGGATCAGCAGGGCAAAGCCCGCAAATCCGATCCAGATGCGGTAAACGACCCTTCCCACATCCGCCGCCTCAAGCAGTTCCTCTTCCGATAGAGTCTTCCTTTGCCAGTAATGTACGATTGCGGCTTCCAGACTGTACATTTCCGTCTCTCCTTGTCGTGTTGACGGAACTGGTCGGCCGGCGACGGGCTTTTTCGACAGCGATCGAAATTTTTGCCATGCTGCGGATCGGGATGTCGATTTGCGCGCGAACCACTCGTCTAGGGCCGTCAGCAAATTGAAAGAGGAGACGCTGCGATGAAATATCTCTGCCAGGTCTGGTTCGATGGCACGAGGCTCGACCTCATGACCAAAGAGCAAAAGCACAAGCTCGATTCGGATTCGCTCGGCTACGACCGCGATCTGATGGCGAGCGGCCATATGATCCTTGCCGAGGCGCTGCAATCGCCAAAATCCGCAGTGACGGTGCGGGTCCGCAATGGCGAGACGTCGGTGACCGACGGCCCCTTCATCGAAACCAAGGAATATCTCGGCGGCTTCATCTTGATCGAGGCAAAGGACCTGAACGATGCGATCCGCGTCGCCGCCGGCATTCCGCTCGCCAAGCTCGGCGCCATCGAGGTGCGGCCGATCTATTCCTTCGGCCCTGACGTTTGAGGAGGCTGCGATGAGGTTTCTTTGCCAGGTCTGGTTCGAGACCGCCGAGATCGCCAAGCTTTCCGAAGGGGAAGGACGAAAGCTGACGCAGGATTCGATCGACAACGATAACCGGCTGCGCGAAAGCGGCCATATCATCGTCGCCAATGCCTTGCGCGAACCGCAGGCCGCCAGAACGGTTCGGGTGCGCCGGGACGAAGCCGCGGTCACCGACGGTCCCTTCGCCGAAATGAAAGAGCATCTCGGCGGCTTCGTGTTGATCGAGGCACGGGACATGGAGGAAGCGACTGAAATCGCCGCCACCTTCCCCGTCGCGCACTATGGCATGATCGAGGTGCGCGCCGCCTACGACATACGCTTTCCGGACCAATAGCTGAGAAAGGAAAACACATGCGGTTTCTATGCCTGATCTACACATCCATCGACGTCGACGGACGACTGGACCAAAGCGAGATGAACCATCTGATCGGCGAGCATTTCGTCTATGACGAGGGATTGCGGCAGGACGGCACCCTGATCGTTTCGGATGCACTGGAACTCCGAAACAAATCGATCGTCATCCGGCCGGATGGAGACGCGTTTTCTGTTACAGACGGGCCATTCGTGGAGACGAAGGAATATCTGGCCGGTTTCTATCTTATCGATGCCCCTGATCTGGAAAGCGCGACGGCCATTGCCAAGCGCATTCCCTCGGTGCGTTACGGTGCGATCGAGATCCGTCCGGTGCGCACCCTGACCCTTCGGGGAGACCTAGCGGGGAACCGTTGACGCCGTGTCGCTGAACCAGACCATCGACGGCATCTATCGCAGCCATTCGCGCCGCGTGCTGGCAACGCTGATCCGCATGCTCGGCGATTTCGACCGGGCCGAGGAAGCGCTCCACGACGCCTTTGCGGCGGCGGCGCAGCAATGGACTGACGAGACGATCCCGGCCAATCCCTATGCCTGGCTAGTCTCCGCCGGCCGCTTTCGCGCCATCGACCATATCAGGCGGCGATCGCGCTTCGACACGGCCCGCTCCGATATTGCCGGCAGCCTTTATCCGGAGGGAGAGGCGATGGAGACATTGGAACATGAAGAAATCGAAGACGACATGCTGCGGCTGATCTTCACCTGCTGCCATCCCCTCGTGCCAGCCGAGGCGCGCATGGCGATGGCGCTGCGTGAAGTCTGCGGGCTGACGACGGAAGAGATCGCCCACGCCTTCCTGATCCCGGCGCCGACCGTCGCCCAACGCATCGTTCGCGCCAAGAACCGCATCCGCGCCGCCCATATTCCCTATGAAGTGCCCGGCAAGATCGAACTGCCAGAGCGGCTGGCGCAGGTGCTGCATGTCATCTACCTCGTCTTCAATGAGGGCTATTCGGCGTCCTCCGGCTCTGCGATCGTGCGCGCCGATCTTGCCGCGGAAGCCATTCGGCTCGGCAGGCTTTTGCTGCAGCTCTTGCCGGATCCGGAGGTCGAAGGGTTGCTTGCGATCATGCTGCTGCAGGATTCACGGCGTCTTGCGCGCACCGATGCATCAGGCAATCTGGTGCTGCTTGTCGATCAGGATCGCGCGCTCTGGGATCGCAGCCAGATCCGCGAGGGTCTGGTGCTATCGGCGAGAGCAATGGCGGCGGAGAGCGTCGGCAGCTATGCGCTGCAGGCCGCGATCGCAGCGGAACATGCCCGAGCCGTGACCGCTGACGATATCGACTGGCGGCAACTGGTGATGCTCTACGACCTGCTCTTGACGGCGAGCCCCTCGCCGGTGATCGAGCTCAATCGAGCGGTCGCCGTCTCCATGCGCGACGGTCCGGCGGTGGCCCTTTCCATCGTCGACGGGCTGCTGCAAGAGGAGCGTATGGCGCGGTATCACCTGACCCATGCCGCGAAAGCCGATTTCCTGAGGCAACTCGGCCGGTCGGACGAGGCGCGGCAATCCTACGAAAGGGCGCTATCGCTCTGCCAGCAGGCACCGGAACAAGCATTCCTGCGCAAGCGGTTGGCAGAGCTTGACGTGGCTGCCCGGCAATAGATGAATCAGGCTCGTTTGCGCGAGACAAGCAATCCAATCGCGGTTCCCGTCAGCGCCGACACCACGATCAGCAGGTGGGCATTGATGCTGGCCTGCGCGAGGTTTTCGATTGCCTCTTTCGCGCTCGAGGCACCGAAGGCCATGGCGCCGGCAGTGATACCGGCCGGATAGGTGCCGACGCCGCCCGGCGCATGCACCGGCAGGACGGATGACAATTCGCCACCGAGCGCGCCGCCGAAGCTTGCCGAAAGCGGGGTGACATTCATGAGGCCGAGCGCCCAGGCTAGCACCACGACCTTGACCAACCAGTTGACGACGGTCATCAGCCAGGCGCGCGCAAAGGCGCGGGCATCGACCGGCAGGCCGCGCTCCAGCTCGTGCACCAGCCCCTGCGCCTTCTTCGGCAGGATGCGGGCGGCGAGCCTGATCAGCGGCCGGCGGGAGATAAAGCCCGTGACCGGGAGGAGCAGGAAGGCCGCCCATACGATCCAGGCAAGAACACGATAGGGCGAGGCAAGCGCAAGGCCGACACCGGCCGCGGCCAGCAGCGCGTGCAGATCGAGCAGCCGCATGACGAAAAGGGCCGATGTGCCACGCGCAAGAGGAATGCCGAATTCGGAGCGCATCAGCACCGGGAAGCTGGTCTCGCCCGTGCGGAAAGGCATCATGATATTCAGCAGGTTATGGACCTGCGTGACGCGGAATAGCGCTGTGAAGCGGCCGGTCGTTTCCTTCGGGAAGTAGTCGTAGATGCGCCATGTGCGCAGAAAGTAGGTGCCGGTCAGAAGGGCGAGCGCCAGAAGGATCGGCAGCGCGCCGACCTTGCTCCATTGCGCCAGGATGGAACTCCACCCCCAGAACCATTCGATGAAAGCGGCATAAGCCACGACAACGGCGAGGGTCAGCAGCATCATTCGGTTGCGAATAAACCAATTCTGTCGGCTGGCCACCATGGGAGTCTTCATGTAGTTAGGGCACCCAAATGCGAGCGGAGACTTCAAACCGGACTTTTCGCTCGTTTCGTCCGGCAGGTTCTGTCGGTCTTTTAGGAGAAAGAAGTGTTGCAGACAACGGCAGAGTCGCCCCTCCCCCAGGCCGATGCGGCAGACCCTCTAGAGCTTTCGCTGGTCGTACCCGTCTTCAACGAGGAAGAAAGCGTCGGACCGCTGATCGAGCGTATCTGTTCGGCGATGACCGGTTTTACCAAACCCTGGGAGCTGATCCTCGTCGATGACGGCAGCACGGACGCGACGCTCGCCAACGCGCGCCGGTCGCTGACGCGCGAGGGGCTGATCCTGCGCATCGTCGAACTACAACGCAATTTCGGTCAGACGGCAGCTATGCAGGCAGGCATCGATGCCGCCAACGGCCGCCTCATCGCCACCATGGACGGCGATCTGCAGAACGACCCGAAGGATATTCCCTCGATGGTCGAGGAGCTGGAGCGGCGGCAGCTCGACCTGCTCGTCGGCTGGCGCAAGAACCGCCAGGACGGGCTTCTGCTGCGCAAGATCCCCTCATGGTGCGCCAATTACCTGATCGGCCGCATTACCGGCGTCAAGCTGCACGATTATGGCTGCAGCCTGAAAATCTATCGCGCTTCGATCATCAAGCAGGTCAAGCTGATGGGCGAGATGCACCGCTTCATCCCCGCCTGGGTTGCCGGCGTCGTGCCGAGCTCGCGCATCGGCGAAGTGCCCGTCACCCACCACGCGCGCCAGCACGGCACATCGAAATACGGGATCTCGCGCACCTTCCGCGTCATTCTCGATCTGCTGTCGGTGATGTTCTTCATGCGCTACAAGGCGCGGCCGGGGCATTTCTTCGGCTCGCTCGGCCTCGGGCTCGGCGCGCTCGCAGCGATTATCCTGTTCTGGCTCTTCATCGACAAGTTCATCTTCGGTGACGATATCGGCAGCCGTCCGCTGTTGATGGTCGGCGTCGTGCTGCTGCTGTCGTCCGTTCAGATGATCACCACCGGTATTCTCGCCGAAATGATCGCGCGTATCTATTATCGCGACGATCTTTCGCCGAACTACATCGTGCGCAAGATCTTCGATCGCGAACATCAGGACACCTAAGCTTCCAGCCTGAACGCCGGGCTACCGGCTTCGTGATCGTACCCTCCGTGCGCCTTCCCATGGCGCACGGGTATCGTTGAAGCGAAACGCCGCAGGCAGCGCCGTTTACGAGCGCACGTCGGCCCAAATGACATCAAGCGCCTGCCGCGCGATGCGGACCATCGTATCCACTTCCTCATGACTGATGACGAGCGGCGGCGAGGCCAGCATTCGGTCGCCGGTCGCTCGCAGCACGAGGCCATTCGCCAAGGCATGATTGCGCACGGCCGAGCCTATCGCATCCGGCTTCTCGAAGCGGCGGCGGGTGGATTTATCGGCCGCAAGCTGCAATGCGCCCATGAGACCAATACTGACGGCTTCGCCGACCATGTCGTGATCCGCGAGGCTGCCCCAGGCCTTGGCGAAGTAAGGGCCGATGTCGTCGCGAACGCGCTCGACCAGCCGCTCCTCCTCGATGATCCTCAAATTCTCCAGAGCGGCAGCCGCGCAAACCGGATGGCCGGAATAGGTGAAGCCGTGATTGAATTCTCCGACCTCGTTGATCAGCACGTCGGCGATGCGGTCGCTGACGAGCACGCCACCGATCGGCAGATAGCCGGAGGAAAGTCCCTTGGCGATCGGCGCAAGGTCGGGCCCGACGCCGAAATGCTGATGGCCGAACCATGAGCCGAGACGACCGAAGCCGCAGATGACCTCGTCACTCACGAGAAGAATGTTCCTCGCCTTGCAGATGCGCGCGATCTCAGGCCAGTAGGTGGAGGGCGGGATGATGACGCCGCCTGCCCCTTGCAAGGGCTCTGCGATGAAAGCGGCGACATTGTCCTCGCCCAATTCATCGATCTTCTCTTCCAGTTCGCGGGCAACCTTGAGGCCGAATTCCTCCGGCGAAAGATCGCCGCCCTCTGCATACCAGTAGGGCTGGCCGATATGGGCGATCCCAGCTATCGGCAGATCACCCTGCTCATGCATATATTTCATGCCGCCCATGCTGGCGCCGGCGACGGTCGAGCCGTGATAGCCGTTCTTGCGGGCAATGATGGTCTTCTTCGTCGGCTTGCCCACGGCGCCCCAATAAACCCGCGCCATGCGGAACCAGGTATCGTTGGCCTCGGAGCCGGAATTGGTGAAGAACACATGGTTGAACTGCGGCCCGGCATGGGCGCAGACCTTTTCGGCGAGCAGCGTCGCAGGAGTCGTCGTGGTGCCGAAGAAGGTGTTGTAATAGGGCAGCTCGTTCATCTGCCTGAGAACGGCGTCGGCGATTTCCGTGCGGCCATAACCGATGTTCACGCACCAGAGGCCGGCAAATCCATCGAGGTACTTCCGCCCTTCCGCATCAAAAATATAGACGCCCTCGCCGCGCTGGATGACGCGGGCACCCTCGGCATTGAGCTTGCGCATATCTGCAAAGGGGTGGAGGTGATGGGCGGCATCGAGGGCGGCGAGATTGGAGCGGCTTGGTGTGTCGGTCATGGCGTATTCGAACCCTCTTTGAATTGGTGCCTGTCAGGCAGGTCCTCCGACGCCGCGATTCTTGGCATGGCCCCTCACCCCAGCCCTCTCCCCGTCGAACGGGGAGAGGGAGTTTTCGCGCCACGTGCCGTTTTGAGCGAGGCTGGGCAACGGAGTGTCCCCTCTCCCCGCCCATGCGGGGAGAGGGTTAGGGTGAGGGGCCTGGCGCGAAGCCGCAGCGTAGCCAGACTTGACTGAAAGCTATCTTGGTTTACGACCATGCCGTGAACATTGGGGGTTTACAAGAGCATGCCGGCCGACAACGCAACCGAAGGTAACGCGCGCATCGAGGTGCTGATATCGGACATGAACGGCCGACTCAGGGGCAAGCAGATCCCGATTGCGGCCGAAAAGAAGGTCTGGTCCGGCGCGGTGCGGTTGCCGACCTCGACGCAATCGCTCGACATCTGGGGTGACGACAATGACGACATTACCGGCCTGTCGCTGACGATCGGTGATCCGGACGGGACCTGCGTTGCGGACGAGCGCACGCTCGCCGACATGCCCTGGGCTCCGGCGGGGTCGAAGCAGGTGCTGGCCACCATGCATGAACTCGACGGCAGTCCGAGCTTTCAGGACCCGCGCGCCATTCTTGCTGCCGTGGTCGACCGTTACAAGGCGCTCGGCCTGACGCCCGTCATCGCGACCGAACTGGAATTCTATCTGCTCGCCGGAGACTGGCGCGAAAGAGGCATCCCCTCGCCGCCTGCGGCATTGACCTACCAGGGCGAACCGAACGGCTTTCAGCTCTACGACATGGATGCCGTCGATCTCCTCGACAACTACCTCGAAACGCTACGCAGCTATGCGCGGACACAAGGGTTGCCGGCGGATGCGACGACGGCGGAATTCGGCCCGGGCCAATTCGAAGTCAACCTGCTGCATCGCCCGGACGCGCTGGCCGCCGCCGACGACTGCATCATGCTGAAGCGCGTGGCCGAACAGGCTGCCCGCAAGCATGGCCTGAAATCGACCTGCATGGCCAAGCCCTATACAGAGCATGCCGGCTCGGGACTGCATGTCCACGCCAGCATCATCGACGCTCAGGGCGGCAATGTCCTCGATGCCGCAGGCGGCGAGCCGAGGAAGCTGAAGTCGATCTGCGCCGGGCTGCTGCAGACGCTGCAGGACGCGCAGCTGGTTTTCGCGCCCTATGCCAATTCCTATCGCCGTTTCCAGCCGGGCTCGTTCGCCCCTGTCGACCTGACCTGGGGCTTCGGCCATCGCGGCACCGCCGTCCGGATTCCCGAAAAAGACGGACCGGGCGCACGCGTCGAGCACCGCGTCGCCGGCGCCGACGCCAATCCCTATCTGATGCTGGCGGCGATCCTCGGCGGCATGCTGCTCGGCCTGGAGAACGACCTCGATCCCGGTGAGGAGACGACCCCGGCTTACGTGCCGACGGATGCGCCAAGGCTGACGCATGACTTCCTGACCGCCGTCGAGCGCTTCCGCACCTCGGCCTTCATCGCCGATATTTTCGGGGAACGATATCAGCGGCTTTACGGCGATACGAAACGCAAGGAAGCGATCCGCTATCTGCGCAGCGTTTCGGATTTCGATTACAGGACCTATCTGCCCCGCCTTTGAGCGTGTCAGATAGCGACGCTATCGACAGCGCCCTCGCGCTCTACCTTGACGGCGGTCCCTTGCCTGACCATGACCCTAAGCTCGCCGGGATGCACCTTGAGCGTCACGTCACGCTCGAGCGGCAGCAACTCGCCATCCATGACGCAATTTGAGAGATGGCGCAGCTTCGGGAAGTGCAGGTGCACCTCCGGCGCATGCATGACCATGACATCGGCATTGTCGCGGACCCGGCCGCGCAGCATGTCGAACGCAAGGCGGGCGACACCGAGTGGCCGCAAGGGTTTTGCCGTGTAAAAGCCCAGCTCACCGCTGCGCAGACTATCGGCATAAAGCAGCGCATTCGCTCCAAAGGGATTGTTGGAGACGGAGATCGCCGAGACATGCCGGCGCTCGTGAATGCCGCCAGCCTCGAAATCAACATCGAATTCCGGCGGATTGGCAATAACACCGAAGGCCGCGCGGGTGCTCGCCGACATCTTTCCGAGGCGCGAGCGATAGGTATAGCCGTTGCGATATCGCACCATGCGCGCATGCAGGCCGGCGGAAAACTGGTGCACGAAGGCGCGGCCGTTGGCGCTGCCGATATCGACATTGTCCACCTCGCCCGTCGCCAGCACGCCTAGCGTCTGCCAGATGTCGAGCGGCAATCGCAGCGAACGGGCAAAGAGGTTCATGGTGCCAGCTGGAATGACGCCGAGGGCGACACCGTTCTTCCAGGCGATCGCAGCCGCGGCCGAAATCGTGCCATCCCCGCCGCCGGCGATAATTCCGTCAATGTCATCGCGCCGCGCCGCGCGCTCCATTGCCGATACGATATCTCGTCCAGCCACGATGACAGCTTCGAAATCATGGCCGGCATCATGGAAGACCTGTTCCGCCCTTTGTTGGTAGGCAGCCATGTCGGTCGTCCGGAAAGTACCGCCATCACGATTGAAGAAGCCGATCAATCTCATTCAGGCTCTCGGTTTTCCGCAAATTGTGTTTCCTTGGGGAGCTGATGCCCCCGTGCGCTTTCTGTCAGATGGTTTCGAACGATGCGATTTCAAGCATTGCAACCGCTCTAACCACCCGGAACCGGCGCTTACTTATGCGGTGTGCGACGTGCTGCGCTGCAAAAAATGCACGCGACAGAAATCTCGACTTTGTTGATACTATGAATTCGGGCATGTCCATGCCCCTTCAGTCCTTTCATCTGCCATGCTGTATCGAATGCCGGGTTCCGGCCTCGCTGCACGGTTCGTGGCGTCCAAGCCGCTTTGCCGCCCAAGGAGTTTTCGTGAGCGATATTGCCGTCGAGGCCCTCGATACCCAAACCTCCCTGGAAACACCGTCACGCACCGCCATCGCGCTGGTGACATTGGCTCTGGCAGTCGGCAGCTTCGGCATCGGCACGGGCGAATTCGTCATCATGGGGCTTCTGCCTGAGGTCGCCGATACCTTCGGCGTCACCACGCCGGAAGCGGGCCATGTCATCAGCGCTTATGCACTCGGCGTCGTCGTCGGCGCGCCGATTATTGCCGTGCTCGCCGCCAAGATGGCGCGTCGCACGCTGCTGCTGCTAATGATGGCGCTCTTTGCCGCCGGCAATATTTCCAGCGCGTTTGCGCCGACCTTCGAGAGCTTCACAGTATTGCGCTTCATCACCGGGCTGCCGCACGGCGCCTATTTCGGTGTTGCAGCGCTCGTTGCCGCTTCCATGGTGCCGGTCCACCGCCGCGTCCGGGCCGTCGGCCAGGTCATGCTCGGCCTGACCACCGCCACGCTGATCGGCACGCCGATCGCCACCTATCTCGGCCAGCTTCTCGAGTGGCGCGCTGCCTTCATGATGGTCGGCGGTGTCGGCCTCGTCACCATGCTTCTCATCGCCCTCTTCCTGCCAAAGGACAAGGTCGAGGAAGGCGCCAGCATCACCCGTGAGCTGGGTGCGCTCAAGCGCATTCAGGTCTGGCTGTCGCTTGGCGTTGCCGCCATCGGCTTCGGCGGCATGTTTTCCATCTTCAGCTATGTCGCGACGACCACGACCCAGGTGGCAGGCCTCGGCTCCGCCATGGTGCCAGTCGTGCTTGCGCTGTTCGGCATCGGCATGAATGTCGGCAACATCGTCGGTTCGCGTCTCGGCGACATCTCGATCAAGGGAACGATCGGCGGCATGATGGTTTTCAACATCATCATCATGACGCTCTTCTCACTGACGGCTGCCAATCCCGTCATGCTCTGCATCTGCGTCTTCCTGATCGGCTGCGGCTTCGCCGCCTGCCCGGCTGTGCAGACCCGGCTGATGGACGTGGCAGCTGATGCGCAGACGCTGGCCGCCGCCTCCAATCACTCCGCCTTCAACATCGCCAATGCGCTCGGCGCCTGGCTCGGTGGCCTGGTGATTTCATGGGGCTTCACGGCGGCAGCGACCGGCTATGTCGGCGCAGTTCTTTCCGTCGGTGGTCTTGCCGTCTTTGCCCTTTCAGTTAGCCTGGAGCGCCGCACCGGTCACGCATGAGGCCAGCTGCTGGCGGCCGTCGTGGCAGAATACATTCTCTTCGCCCCATACGGCCATGGCCTTGATGATCGGCCCCAGGCTGGCGCCCAGCGGCGTCAGAGCATAATCGACGCGCGGCGGCACCACTGGAAAGACGGTGCGTGATACCAGCCCGGACTCTTCCAACTCCCGCAGCTGCTTTGTCAGCATGCGCTGCGTCACCGACGGCAATTTGCGGCGGATCTCGTTGAAGCGCAGCGTTCCCTCCATCAGGTGAAACAGGATCACGCCCTTCCATTTGCCGTCGAGCAGGCTCAACGTCGCCTCGACCGGACATCCCGGAAAATTCCTGACAAGTTTGGAGCGGGGAACCGACATCGACAGTATCCTTTTTGTACCTACGTACAGAAATTGTGCATTCTTGCGCCTTCCGACGATAATGCGCATCTAGCCTCTGTGCAACAAACCGAGGAGCCTCCCCCATGCGCGCAGTCGCCTACAAGCAACCACAGCCCATTTCCGCAGAAACATCCCTGATCGACGTCGAACTGCCGATCCCCGAAGCAAAGGGCCGTGATCTGCTCGTCGAAGTGAAGGCGGTTTCGGTCAATCCCGTCGATGTCAAAGTCCGCGCCAACGTCGCCCCGAGCGAAGGCGAATACAAGATCCTTGGCTGGGACGCGGCCGGCATCGTCAAGGCGGTCGGTCCAGAGGTCACCATGTTCGAGCCGGGAGACGAAGTCTTCTACGCAGGCGCCATCAACCGCGGCGGTTCAAACGCCGAATTCCATCTTGTCGACGAACGCATTGTCGGCGCCAAGCCGAAGAGCCTTAATTTTCCGGCTGCTGCCGCATTGCCGCTGACCTCGATCACGGCCTATGAGACGCTGTTCGACCGCCTGAAGATTCAGGATCCCGTTCCCGGCGCAGCCAATACCATCCTCATTATCGGCGGCGCTGGCGGCGTCGGATCGATTGCCATCCAGATCGCACGCGCCCTGACCGACCTCACCATCATCGCAACGGCATCCCGACCGGAAACGCAGGCCTGGGTCAAGGAGCTGGGCGCGCATCACGTCATCGACCATTCGAAGCCGCTTGCGCCACAGATCGAGGCACTAGGCATCGGCGCACCGGCCTTCATCTTCTCCACGACGAATACCACCGACCATATCGCATCTATCGTCGACGCCATCGCGCCCCAGGGCCGGTTCGCTCTGATCGACGATCCGAAGACGCTCGATGTCGTGCCCTTCAAGCGCAAGGCAGTGTCGATCCATTGGGAGCTGATGTTCACACGCCCCCTCTTCAACACGGCCGACATGATCGAGCAGCACAAGCTGCTGACCAAGGTCGCCGAATTGGTTGACGCCGGCAAGATTCGCTCGACGCTGACCGAGACGGCTGGCACGATCAACGCCGCCAATCTGAAGAAGGCGCATGCCCTCGTCGAGACCGGCAAAATGAAAGGCAAGATCGTTCTGGCGGGTTTCTGAAAGACGGAAATTCACAACAATTCGGGCCGGATGCAAAACATCCGGCCATTGCATTTTGACAGATCCACACCCCAGAATGTTGCATCGCACAAATTTCAGCCGCCTAAGCAAGTTTTTCTTGCGACATCGGGCCTTAAACTGCTTCCACCTCTTGACTTTTTATGCCTTCGGCGCGACTTCTCCGCACATGGGGAACAGCGTTTTTTCCATGCCGATTAACCGGAGCCATCTTTCGATGCCTAGCGACAGTAGTAGTCGATTGCCTTTGCCGTCAGTAGCATTCGTGCACTAACCGACTCCTGTCGGCTCGCCACGATCCGCTACGACGGCGGATCGACTGGAAAGGCGAGCTATAATGAATATCAACAGCTTTCCCATGCGGGCTGGCAATGCCGCTCGCGCCTTTATCAATAACAACCGCGGCGTGACCATCGCGGAACGTGTCGAGTCCTTGAATGTGCTCGATGCGGCCGAAGCCGCAAGCATCCTCGCCAAAATGCCGGAAGAGCGCGCCGTGCGCATTCTCGACCGGCCGGAACTGCGCAACGCACCCGCCATTCTCGAGGTCATGGGCAATGCAGACGCCTCTCGGCTGCTGCATGGCATGTCCAACGACCGCGTCGCAGACGTGTTGCTCGAGATGGATGTCGAGGTACGCGCCCGGCTCTTCGCCACCTTCGACGAACATACCCGGCAGGCGATCCAGGGCCTGATGGGCTATCCGCCGCGCACGGCCGGCGGCATCATGACGACGGAATTCGTCAGCGTATCGGCAAGCTGGACGGTTGCGCAGACGCTCGACCATGTTCGCCAGGTCGAGCGCTCCCGCGAAACGGTCTACGCCATCTATGTGCTCGATGACGAGACGCATGTGCTGCAGCGTGTCGTGACGCTGCGCCGTCTGATCACCGGCGAGCCCGATGCCTGTATTCTGACCGTGGCACAGAAGGGCACGCCGGTCACGGCGCCGCCGCTGATGAAGCAGGAGGACGTTGCCCGTCTGATCCGACGCCACGATCTGCTGGCGCTTCCTGTTGTCGACGACAAGGGCCATATGCTCGGCATCGTCACCGTCGACGATGTGATCGATACGATGATCGCCGATACGACCGAAGACGCCCAGAAGTTCGGCGGCATGGAAGCCCTCGGACAGCCCTATATGAAGATCAGCTTTGGCGGCATGATCCGCAAGCGCGCCGGCTGGCTCGCAGCCCTCTTCCTCGGCGAGATGCTGACGGCGAGCGCCATGCAGCACTTCGAAGGCGAGCTGGAGAAGGCCGTGGTGCTGACCTTGTTCATCCCGCTGATCATGAGCTCCGGCGGCAATTCCGGTTCGCAGGCAACGTCACTGATCATCCGGGCGCTGGCGCTCGGCGAACTGAAGCTTTCGGACTGGTGGCGCGTGGCGCTGCGCGAACTGCCGACCGGCATCGTGCTCGGCGCTATCCTCGGCCTCGTCGGCTTCACCCGTATCGTAGCCTGGCAGAGCCTCGGCCTCTTCGACTACGGCCAGCACTGGCAGCTGGTCGGTTTTACCGTCTTCGCAGCCCTGATCGGCATCGTGACCTTCGGCTCGCTCGCCGGCTCGATGCTGCCGTTCATCCTGCAGAAGCTGCGGCTTGACCCCGCCAGCGCATCGGCACCCTTCGTCGCGACGCTGGTCGATGTTACCGGCCTGGTGATCTACTTCTCTGTGGCACTGCTGATCCTCAGCGGCACGATGCTCTGAGGACAACGAACATTTCTATGGCGAGGGGCCGGCGACGGCCCCTTCTCATTTCTACTCCGGCACCGGCAGTTTCAGCGCACCATTGGCCTTGATGGTGCGGATCGCGAAGTTCGAGCGGAGATCGACCACGCCGGGAAGGACCAGAAGCTTTTCTGACATTACCTTTTCATAGGCTGCAAGGTCTGCCACCACGACTTCCGCCAGGAAATCGGCCGATCCCGAGATCAGATGGCAGGCGACGATCTCGGGAATGGCAAGCAAAGCGGCCTGCTGCGCTTCCGAATTCTCCTTCGAGTGATGGCCGACCTTGAGCTCGACAAAGACCGTCAGACCGAGACCGGCTTCCTTGCGATCGATATCGGCGCGGTAGCCGCGCAGCAACCCCGATTTTTCCAGATTGCGAATACGCCGCAGGCAGGGCGACGGGGAGAGATTCACCCGTTCGGCGATCTCGACATTGGTGGCGCGCGCATCATCCTGCAGGCAGTTGAGGATGGCAATATCGAATTTATCCAGTTTTGGCATATTCGGGAAACTCAAGTTTCTGTATTGGCAGATTATTGCTCATAGCATGATTTTCAAGCCATAACTAGCAAGGACATGCCTCGGCTTTTGGCGCTATGTTTTCCTCATTCGAACGATAAACCGGATTGTTGGAAAGGATACCTCGATGACCGCTTTGTCACTCTCCACCCGCAAGGCAACCCCCACTGCGATCGGCTATGCCGGCGCTGTCGTCACCGTATTGATCTGGGCGAACTGGATTCTGGCAACGCGCCATACGGCCGAGACGCAAATGAGCACGATCGACCTCGGCCTGATCCGCTACGGCGTGCCGGCCCTGGTGCTGGCTCCGGTCTGGTGGCGGACCGGCCTGCTGCCGAAGGGCGTGCCGCTGAAGCTGCTGGCGCTGATGATCTGCGGCTCCGGCGCCCTCTTCTTCCAGCTGACCACATTCGCCATTCAGTTCACGCCAGCTTCGTCGGCCGGCATTCTGCTTGGCGGTTCCATGCCGCTGGCAACGGCGCTGATCGGGGTCCTGCTCTTTCGCGAACGGCTTGATATGACCCGCTGGCTCGGACTTGGCGGCATCGTCGCCGGCGTCGCGATCCTTCTGGCTCGTAGCCTCTATGGCGTGCAGATTTCCTGGACCGGCTTCACGCTGCTGCCGCTCGCCGCCCTGCTCTGGGCAAGCTACACGCACGCCTTCCGCCGCTCGGGTCTGAGCGCCCTGCAATCGAGCGCTATCATCGCCGTCTGGTCGTTCCTGATCCATGTCGGTCTGGCCGCCGTCTTCGGCAGCTCGCTGACCTCGGTGCCGCTGCCGGAAATCGGCCTGCAGATCGTCAGCCAGGGCCTGCTGTCCGGCCTTGCCGCAACACTCGCCTATGGCCTTGCCGTCCAGGCTCTTGGTGGCACGCAGGCCGCAGCCTTCACCGCCATCACGCCGGTTCTCGCCACCATCGGCGGCGGCTTCCTGCTCGGTGAAGAAATCGGAGTGGCCGGCATCGCCGCAGCGATCGTGACCGGCGCCGGTGTCGCCCTCTCTACCGGCCTGCTCGCCCGCAAGCCCGCCCAGCATTAAATCTCATCTTGCGGATACATGGCGCTTCGATCGGCGGCCCAGGGTTTCAAGGAAACGCTGGACCGCTCTTTCTATTTGCCCTCGCGCTTCACGGGACAAGGATCAAAATCGGAGCGCCATTGCCACGCGTCTGGCCGGGTCGGCACCGTGGGCAATCTCGTTTTTCAGGATTTGCGTGAGACCGCTGGGCCTCTCTCCATCACCCAGGATGCGAAATCCCGCCGAAGCATAGAACGGCGCGTTGAACGCAACGTGCCGGTCGGTCGTCAAAGTGACGCCCGCTGCTCTTTGCGTTCTTGCAGCCGCAATGGCAGCATCCATCAGCCGCCGCCCGACGCCCCGCTTCTGCCAGCATCTGACGACATCGATTTCGGCAATGTGAACGGAGCCGTCCTTCCAGATGCCGGCTAGGAAGCCGAATGGCTGATCCTCGCCGTCGACGGCGACGAACAACAGGTGCTCCGCCAGAGATTGCTGCAACACATCGAGCGGCAAAGAGGTGGGCTCGCAGGCAACCGCGCCGGCCTCATGCAGAGCCCAGAAGGCGTCGATCTCAATAGCGGCGAGCAAATGCAGCTCGTCGACCCTGGCTGAGCGGATCATCCAGGTGCCTTGCTCGATCTCGGTCATTTCGTCTCACATATTCGGGTAGACCGGTCCCTCGCCACCCTGCGGCGGAACCCAGTTGATGTTCTGGTTGGGGTCCTTGATATCGCAGGTCTTGCAGTGGACGCAGTTCTGGGCGTTGATAACGTAAGTTTCCTTGCCGTCTTTCTCCACCCATTCGTAGACGCCCGCCGGACAGTAGCGCGTCGACGGGCCGGCAAAAATGTCGTGCTCCGACGATATCTGCAGCGCCATGTCATTGACCCGCAGATGCACCGGCTGATCTTCCTCATGGTTGGTGTTCGACAGGAACACCGAGGAGAGGCGATCGAAGGTCAAAACGCCATCCGGCTTCGGATAGTCGATTTTCTGGTGCTTGGACGCGGGCTCCAGCGAGGCGGCATCCGTCTTGCCATGCTTCAGCGTGCCGAAGAAGGAAAAGCCGAACAGCTGGTTCGTCCACATGTCGAGGCCGCCGAGCGCCACGCCGACCGCCGTGCCGAACTTCGACCACAGCGGCTTGACGTTTCTGACGCGCTTCAGGTCCTTGCCGATATCCGTCTTGCGCCATTCGTTCTCGATCTCGATCACTTCGTCGTTGCCGCGGCCGGCGGCAATCGCGTCGGCAATCTTCTCGGCCGCCAGCATTCCCGACAACACCGCATTGTGGCTGCCCTTGATGCGGGGAACGTTGACGAAGCCGGCCGAACAGCCGATCAGGGCGCCGCCGGGGAAGGTCAGCTTCGGCACCGACTGCCAGCCGCCCTCGGTGATGGCGCGCGCACCATAGGAAATGCGCTTGCCGCCCTCGAAGGTGCCGCGGATCGCCGGATGCGTCTTGAAGCGCTGGAATTCCTCAAAGGGGAAGAGATAGGGGTTCTTGTAGTTCAGGTGCACGACGAAGCCGACGGCCACCAGATTGTCTTCCAGATGGTAGAGGAACGAGCCGCCGCCTGTCTTCATGCCCAACGGCCAGCCGAAGGAGTGCTGCACCAGGCCTTGGCTGTGGTGCTCGGGCTTGACCTGCCAGAGTTCCTTGATGCCGATCCCGAATTTTTGCGGCTCACGATCTCTCGACAGATCGAACTTGGCAATGATCTGCTTGGCGAGCGAGCCACGCACGCCCTCGCCGATCAGCACATATTTGCCCATGAGCGCCATGCCGCGCGTGTAGTTCGGACCGGGCTCGCCGTTCTTCTCGATGCCCATGTCGCCGGTGGCGACCCCGATGACGACACCCTCGTCGTTGTAGAGCACTTCGGTTGCGGCAAAGCCTGGATAGATTTCGACGCCGAGGGCTTCCGCTTTCTCGGCGAGCCAACGACAGACATTGCCGAGCGAGACGATATAATTGCCGTGATTGCTCATCAGCGGCGGCATCATGAAATTCGGGAGGCGTACCGCGCCGGCGGGTCCGAGGAAGAGGAAGTGATCCGCCGTCACCTCGGTCTTGAAGGGATGGCCCTCCTCTTCGCGCCAGCCGGGCAGCAGGCGATCGATGCCGATCGGATCAACGACGGCGCCGGAGAGGATATGGGCGCCGACCTCGGCGCCCTTTTCGAGCACCACGACCGTCAGATCCGGATTGACCTGCTTCAGCCGGATCGCCGCAGACAGCCCCGCAGGACCCGCCCCGACAATCACAACGTCGAATTCCATGCTCTCGCGTTCCGGCAGCTCGCTCGCGTCAGTCATTCACTCTCTCCGCCTGGCCGGCATCCCACTATGTTGGATCGCAGCCCTATCCCCTTTGGGTATCTTCCCCGTTTCAGATATCTCTTGTCAAAATGGAGAGGGATTGTCGAGCCGGGAAGCGACAGGCAATCCTCCAATTTGGCAAGGGCAGCAATCAAATAAATTACCTTTACGCTCACGTCAACTTTTGACACCATTTATCGGACGGCTCATGCAGTCCGGCTTTCAAAAGCAGCGGGCGGCGCTCTATATGCTTCGCCAGGGAAATTCGGATAGCAGAAAGGATAATCGGGATGGATCTTCGTATCGACGGGAAACGTGCACTTGTGCTCGCCTCATCCAAGGGCTTGGGGCACGGCATCGCCGTTGCGCTGGCGCGAGAGGGCGTAAACGTCCTGCTTTGCGGCCGCAGCGGAGAACGGCTTGACAGCAATTGCAATGCCATCAACGCCGAAGGCAGAGGCCGGGCCGACTGGGTCTGGGCGGATCTCAGCGACGAGACCTTTGTCGAGACCGTCAGCAAGGCCGTGACCGAGAAGCTCGGCGGCATCGACATTCTTGTCAACAACAGCGGCGGCCCGACGCCCGGAACGGCGGAAGACATCACCGCCGAGCGGCTGGAAACCTACTTCTTCTCTATGGTCGCCCGGATCATCAGCCTGACCAATACATTGCTGCCGAGCATGAAGGCTCAAGGCTGGGGACGCATCCTCACCGTCGCCTCCTCCGGCGTCATCGAGCCGATCCCCAATCTGGCACTCTCAAATACGCTGCGGCCTGCGCTCGTCGGCTGGAGCAAGACGCTGGCGAGCGAAGTGGCGGCGCATGGGATCACAGTGAACATGCTTTTGCCCGGCAGCATCGCCACCGATCGCCTGGCAGATCTCGACGCAGCCGCTGCCAAACGTAGCGGCAAAAGCCTGGAAGATGTCAGCGCCGAGCGTCAGCAGCGCATTCCAGTCGGCCGCTACGGTCGCATCGAGGAATTCGCAGCGACAGCCGCCTTTCTGTGCAGCGAACCGGCAAGCTATGTGACGGGAACGATGGTCCGCTGTGACGGCGGCGCCGCACACTCCCTTTGAAATCGCCGCCACGACCGAAGAGCGGGCCCTTGTAAACAGGGCCCGACAACACAATTACGTGAGCGATGAGAGCGGCCGCTATGAGCTTTGCGCGCCATCTCTCTACTATAAACACCCTATAGAGATGCTCTGCCGTCCAATTATTACATAACGGCAATCAAAAAATAGTCATTTGACTATTTGCTGCACTGCACAAACAGAAGCAATGCGAAAGCTTTCCAAGCTTTAATTTTTCGTCCCATCGAACTGTGGTAAATTGCACTGGATCAGCGTTCACGAATTCACGTTATAGGGACAGAATTACCGAACGTTAGCGATAACGGTGATGTGATGGATTGCGGCGAAGCTCGTCTTTGTTGTGCGGCGCAATAAATACACCTCAAAGTCATCGCGCTTTCTGCAACTCGCTTTGACCGGTTCTTTAATATGAAAAAATTTTGGCTTCCCCTCGGCCTTCTTGTCGTTGCAGCCCTTTTTGCCTGGGGCTACCGCGATCGTATTCCTTTTCTTTCCACATTCCTTGATAAGGCCTCCGCAGAAACCAAGAACAGTAGCAAGACGGCACAGGCAGGCGGCCACAAGCGCGATTCTGGTCCCACCGCCGTCAAAACGGTTGCCGTTGTGAAGAGAGCGCTGCCGAACGACGTGACGGCCACCGGCTGGGCCGACGCACAGGATACGACGACGATCGCGGCCCAGGAAGCCGGGCTCATCGTAGAGGTCGAGGCGCAGGACGGCGCGATGGTCAAGGCCGGCGACCTCATTGCCAAGCTCGATGCCCGCACCGCGCAGGCCACGGTCGAAAAGGATCAGGCAACACTAGCCAAAGATCAGGCAACGCTGACAGCGGCAGAGACAGCCCTCACCCGCGCCAAGAGCCTGCTCAACAATGCCGGCACGCAGCAGACCGTCGACCAGGCGGTCGCCGCGCGCGATACGGCTGTTGCCACGGTCAACGGCGACAAGGCGCAACTCGCATCCGATCAGGTGCTTCTGGAACACACCGAAATTCGCGCGCCTTATGGCGGTCGCCTCGGCAACGTGCAGCTCAGCGTCGGCGCCTATGTCAGCGCGGGAACGGCCATCGTTTCGATCGCGCAATACAATCCGATCTATGTGAAGTTCCATCTGCAGGAGAGCCATCTCCGCGAACTGGAAGAGGCCATGCAGGCCGGCAGCGTGCCGGTCAGCACCGTGCCGCGGTCCGCGGAAGGCAAATCGCGCCAGGGCGCGATGAGCTTCTATGACAACCAGGTTGATGCCGCCTCCGGCACCATTCTTGCCAAGGCGAAGTTCGACAATGCCAACGGCGCCATCTGGCCCGGCCAGTCGGTCAACATCGTCGTCCACTTCAACGACAACCAGCCCGTCATCGTCGCCCCCACGGTTGCGATCAGCCCTGGGCCGGACGGCTTCTTCGCTTATGTCGTCAAGGACAACAAGGTTCATATGACCCCTGTCACCGTGGCACGGCAGAACGGCGGATTCACCGCGCTCGCCAAGGGCCTTGCGGAAGGCGATCATATCGTGACCGAAGGACAGGTACAGTTGAACGACGGCCAGAATGTCGTCGAGCAATATAGCGACGCCGCACCGCAGAAGCTTGCCTCGGCTAGCGATCAGCCGGGTCAGAAAACTGAAACAATCTCTGTCGGAGCGCAGCAATGATACCCAGTTTCTGTATCAGGCGGCCGGTCGCAACGACACTTCTGGCGTTAGGCGTGGTCATGGCGGGCATGGCGGGTTATCAGCTCGTGCCCGTTGCGGCCCTGCCACAGGTCGACTTCCCGACCATCAACGTCACGGCACAGTTGAGCGGCGCTTCGCCGCAAACGATGGCGACATCGGTTTCGACACCGCTGATCAAGCAGTTCGAAACGATCCCGGGTATCAGTGAAATCTCGTCGACTAACTCACTCGGCAATACCAGCGTCGTTCTGCAGTTCGATCTCAACCGCAATATCGATGCCGCCGCCGCCGACGTTCAGGCCGCGATCTCGCATGCGACGCGGCAGCTGCCCGACAATCTGACGACGCCGCCAAGCTACCGCAAGACCAACCCTGCCGACGCGCCGGTCATGCTGCTTGCCGTGCAGAGCGATACCATGCCGCGCAGTAAGCTCGACGAAATCGCCGAGGACATCATTTCACCATCGCTGTCGACGCTTCCCGGCGTCGCCGAAGTGACGGTTTTCGGCGCGCAAACCTATGCGGTGCGCGTGGAAGTCGATCCCGCCAAGCTGCAGAATCGCGGTATCGGCATCGATACAGTCAACAGCGCGCTCGTCAGCTCCAATAGCCAGGTCCCGGTCGGCACTCTGCAGAACAATTCACAGAGCATGACCATCAATGCCAATACACAGCGCACCAATGCCGCGGAGTTCCGCTCGCTCGTCATCGCGAACCCGAAGGGCGCGCCGATCCATCTGAGCGATGTCGCCGACGTTCAGGACAGCGTGCAAAACACCAATACCGGCTCCTGGTATGACGGCAAGCGGGCGATCATCCTCGCCATTCAGCGACAGCCGGACGCCAATACCGTCGATGTCGTGGATGCCATCAACGCCAAGCTGCCGCAGCTGCATGCAGAAATTCCGGCATCTGTGAAGACGATCGTCATGAACGACTCTGCTCAGCCGATCCGTGATGCGATCTCTGACGTCAAATTCACGCTGCTGCTGACGATCGGCCTTGTCGTGCTGGTGATCTATCTCTTCACCGGCCACGTCACGGCGACGATCATTCCGGGCCTTGCCGTGCCGCTGTCGCTGGTTGCGACCTTCGGCATGATGTATGTGCTCGGATACAGTATCGACAATATCTCCCTGCTCGGATTGACGCTCGCGGTCGGCCTCGTGGTGGACGATGCCATCGTCATGCTCGAGAACATATTGCGTCATGTCGAGGAAGGCATGCCGGTGCTTGAGGCGGCGCTGAAGGGGTCGGCTGAAGTCAGCTATACCATCATCTCGATGTCGATCTCGCTGATCGCCGTCTTCATTCCGATCCTGCTGATGGGCGGCGTCGTCGGCCGAATCTTCAACGAATTCGGCATGGTCGTCGCCATCGCCATCGTATCCTCGGCGATCGTGTCTCTCACCGTCACCCCGATGCTGAGCTCGCGTCTGTCGGCCGGTCATGACGACGCGCCCTATCCGGTGCGCCTTTTCAACAAGGGCTTCGACTGGACCCAGCGCGGCTATGACAAGGGCGTTGCCTGGTGTCTGCGCCATCGCGGCACGGTGCTGATGAGCTTCCTCGCCTCCGTCGCCCTTTCGGCCTATCTCTTCATGGTGCTGCCGGCGAGCTTCTTCCCGACCGAAGACATCGGCCGCCTGACGATCTCGACGCAGGCTCGGCAGGATATTTCCTACCCGGCAATGCAGGACCTGCAGAACCAAGCCGCTGCGCTCGTAAAACAGAACTCGGCCGTCGCCCACGTCATGTCCATCGTCGGCGGTAACGCACGCCAGCCGCTCAATAACGGCACTATGTATGTCGAGTTGAAATCCAAGGATCAGCGCGAACCGCTGGATCAGACCCTGCGGGAACTGCGCGGCAGCATCAGCAAGATAGCCGGCCTCAAGGTGTATATCACACCGCAACAAAGCCTGCGTTTCGGCGGCCGCCAGACGGCCAGCCAGTATCAGCTCGTCGTTCAGGCCTTGAGCGCGGACCAGACGAACCTCTGGGCCAACAAGATCGAAGACGAGATGCGGCGCGATCCGCGCTTCACGGACGTCGCCTCGGATGCCCAGAACAACGCCCTGCAGGCCAACATCGTCGTCGACACCGAAAAGGCCTCTGCCTACGGCATTAGCAACAATCAGTTGCGCACGTCGCTCGAAGAAGGCTTCGGTGGTTATAACGCCGCGCAGATTCAGTCGACCGGCGACAGCTACAACGTGATCGTCGAGTTCGACACCTCCAAGCCCTGGGATGACCAGAGGCTGCAGGAAGTCCAGATCGCCTCGGCAAGCGGCGCTCTCGTTCCGCTGTCCAACTTCGCCCATGTCGAACGCACAACAGGCCCCGTTACCATCAACCAGACCGGCCAGCTCGTTTCGACCACCGTGTCCTTCAACTTGCCGGCCGGCGAAGCACTCGGCGATGCCACGGCGCAGATCGAGCAGATCAAGAAGGATCTCAACATGCCGGCGGACGTCTTCACGTCCTATGGCGGCACGGCGCAGATCTTCCAGCAGTCGCAAGGCAGCACGCCTTACCTGATCCTGGCCGCCGTGCTGACGATCTACGTGGTCCTCGGCGTTCTCTACGAGAGCTTCATCCACCCGCTGACCATTCTCTCCGGTCTGCCGGCTGCCGCTCTCGGCGCGCTGCTTGCCTTGAAGGTCTTCGGTTTCGACCTGTCGATCATCGCGCTGATCGGCTTGCTGATGCTGATCGGTATCGTGAAGAAAAACGCAATCATGATGATCGACGTGGCGCTCGAAACGCTACGCTCGACAACCGGCATGTCGCCGGCGGAAGCGATCCACGAGGCTTGCGTCCGTCGTTTCCGCCCGATCATGATGACGACCTTCTGCGCCCTACTCGGCGCCCTGCCGATCGCGGTCGGCGGCGGTGCAAGCTCGGAACTGCGTCAGCCGCTCGGTATCGCTGTTGTCGGCGGCCTGGTGGTCTCGCAGATCCTGACGCTGTTCATCACGCCAGTGATCTTCCTCGAGATGAACCGCCTCAACGACTTCCTCGGTCGTCTCGGCAAGCGCAAGGACAAGGACCCGCATCACAAGGAGCCGCCGACAGCCATTGCCGCGGAATGATATTGCAGCGGGCGCCGAAAGGTGCCCGTTTCATTTGCCGGCGGGCAGAAGCGCATCGGGTGCGGAAGCCGCCACCCGCGGATCTGCTGGACGGGAAAATAAAAGCCTCCCCACGTCTTGAACTTGACGTCCGGCCATGTCATGACGCGCCCTCTTTGCGACAAGGGCACGCCTTGCGCCTCATAAGGGGCTTTGCCCCAATCCAGACAATTTCGACGGAAGGGAGTGCGGGCATGGCTCGGGCGCTTGGTTTCGACTTCGGCACCACGAATACTGTCCTGGCGATGGCCGATGGACCCGCGACGCAATCGGTCGCCTTCAGCAGTGCGGCCGGTACGGCGGACAGCATGCGCACGGCCCTTTCCTTCATGAAGGATCCCGGGCTCGGAGCGGCAGCCCCGAAAGTCGAGGCCGGGCATGCGGCCATCCGCCAGTTCATCGACAATCCGGGCGATTGCCGCTTCCTGCAATCGATCAAGACCTTTGCCGCAAGCGCGCTCTTTCAGGGCACGCTGATCTTCGCCAAGCGCCATAGCTTCGAAGATCTGATGGAGATTTTCGTACGGCGGCTGCGCGCCTATGCCGGGGAAAATTGGCCGGGCGACGTTTCGCGGATCGTCACCGGGCGGCCCGTTCATTTCGCTGGAGCCAACCCGGATCCGGCGCTCGCAACAGAGCGCTACAATGCCGCCCTCTCCCGCTTCGGCTTCCCTGAAATCCACTATGTCTACGAGCCGGTGGCGGCCGCCTTCTACTTCGCGCAGAACCTGAAGAAGGATGCGACCGTGCTGGTGGCCGACTTCGGCGGCGGTACGACGGACTATTCCCTCATCCGCTTCGAGACCATCGCAGGAAAGCTCACGGCTACTCCCATCGGCCATTCCGGTGTGGGTATCGCCGGCGATCATTTCGATTTCCGGATGATCGACAACATCGTCTCGCCAGCCATCGGCAAGGGCAGCTACTTCAAGAGCTTCGACAAGCTGCTGGAAATGCCCTCCTCCTATTACGCCAACTTCGGCCGCTGGAACCAGCTTTCGATCTTCAAGACCTCGCGCGAATATGCCGATCTGAAGACGCTGGTTCGCAGCAGCCTCGAGCCGGAGAAGCTGGAGACCTTTATCGATCTCGTCGAGCATGATGAAGGCTATCCGCTCTATCAGGCCGTATCGGCAACGAAGATGGCGCTTTCCGCCGAGGAGGAGGCCGAATTCAACTTCCCGCCGCTCGGCAAGGCCGGCCGTCGGCACGTCCGCCGCGCCGACTTCGAAACCTGGATTACAGATGATCTCGCCCGCATCGAGGGCGCACTCGACGACGTGCTGACGACCACGAACACGTCGCCAGACGCGATCGACAAGGTGTTCCTGACGGGCGGTACCTCCTTCGTACCGGCGGTGCGTCGCATCTTCACCGAGCGTTTCGGCCAGGAGCGCATCGAGACCGGCGGCGAACTGCTGTCGATCGCCCATGGTCTCGCCCTGATCGGCGAGCGCGAGGACATCGCCCAGTGGACGGCGTGAGATAGCGGCCTCCCCCGCCCTTTCGTTCCTGCGCCGCTTTGGCTAGAGTTCCCTCATGATTTCCGCCAGCGACCTCACACCGGCCGAACTTGCCGCCCTTCTGCATTTTCATGCGGATGCCGGCGTAGACTGGCTGCTGGAAGAACAGCCGGTCGATCGTTTCGCCGAATTCGAGGCCATGCGTGCCGCCCGGCAAGGGGCAAGGGCGGCGCAGCCTCGGCCGGAAGCACCGCAGCCGGCGGCAAAAGCACAGCCGGATCGCCGTCAGGCCGCAAAGCCGGCCGCGGCACCGCCTCCTGCTTCGCCGCGCAATGCGCCTGCCATTCCTGACGAACAGGCCGTCGAACAGGCCCGCTTCGCCGCGGAAAGCGCGCGTTCGCTCAGCGAGCTCAGGACCGCGATCGAAGCCTTCAACAGCTGCAATCTCAAGAACAGCGCCCGTTCGACGATCTTTGCCAGCGGCACGCCAGAAGGCCGAATCATGGTGATCGGCCCAATGCCGAGTGCCGACGACGATCGAGAAGGCACGCCGTTTGCGGGCCGCGCCGGCCAGCTGCTGGACAAGATGCTGGCTGCGATCCGCTTGCAGCGAGACGAGATCCTGCTGACCAACGTCATTCCGTGGCGCCCGCCCGGCAACCGCGCGCCCTCAGCGCCGGAAATCGAGATATGCCGCCCGTTCATAGAACGACAGATTGCCCTTGCCGAACCGAAGGCCTTGTTGCTGCTCGGCAATTTTACCGCGCGGCATTTCTTCGGAAGCGCCGAAACGATTCATGGGCTGCGCGGACAATGGCGAGACATCAGCATTCTCGGCCGGACCATACCGGCGATTGCCAGCCTTCATCCGCAGGAATTGCTCACCGCGCCCATCAACAAGCGGCTTGCATGGAATGATCTGCTGGCCTTCAAGAGCCGCATTGACGCTGAAATTTTAGGCTGATTTCCACCACAGTTAACGGAATATGACACCAGTCATGCGTTTTAGGCATGACAGTCCTTCAGTGTTGTGCATTGCAAAATCAATGTTGCGTTGCAATATATAGTCCTGTCTTGGGAGGAATCTCGAAAGGAACCAAGGCAATGACTGCACGTTTTCGTCCTATCCACAGCGGGTTTGATACCCTGCGTCGCGCCCTTGAGCCCGTGCGCGCCACAAACGGACATCGCAACCTCGGCATCGCCGCCAATGAGCAGATGACGGCCCGAGGAACAGGCGTTTCGGCCCGCGTTGGCCGACCCACCGCTATTTTCGCCGATTTCCGCGCCTGCTAATCGACAGGCGCGAGAATCGCGCGTTCAGCTTGGAGTTTCTATCTTTCAGGAATTGTATCATGTCTTCGGGTTTGCGTTCGCTTGTCACTTTCTTCGATTCGGTCGGGCACATCGGCTCCGCCGTGCGAGCCGCGGAAGAGTTTGAACGCGCGCGTCATCTTCGCGGAGACGAATGCCGCGACAGAAGCCCTGCCTGCGCGGCAGCGGCAAGCATTCCTCTATAAGGAATTTGGGGCGGGATCCTCAAGCATCGATCCCGCTATGCCCTCTCTGGGAGACACACCTGGAAAAGCCAGGCAACATCCCAATCAGATCACGCCTTCGGGTCGGACCGCCCCGTGGCGGCCTGCGCCCAGGCAAAAGCCTCGTCGACCGCCGCCAGCTTCACGGCCTGCCATCTGCAATACTGATCCAGAAAATCACGCGATATCCACATTCGCGTTTTTTTGGTCTCGTCGTGCCAGCCTATGTCACCACGATCGGCGGATTTGCGCAGGAGACGCTGCAGATGGGTGCGCGATATCATGAAATGCGCTGCAAGCGCGCGCGCGTCGACACGACCGACATCGATCCGCGCATCGGTCTCTCCGCTGAGATCCAATTGCGACATGATGTAATCGACGACGAGACCGCCCGCCTCCGTCCAGAGAAACAGGCCGACGCTTTCCGGCGGTTCGCGCCAAGCCTCCGTCTCCAGGCAATGGCGCGCCATGCGCGGCTGCGCCAGATCCATCAATTGCGGAGAAGCGGCGAGTGCAGCGGCACGGCCGCCATCATCGAGCAAATCGAGCGCAGCCAGATTGGAGAGGCACCAACCGAACATCCCGGTGTGGCTGATCTCGGCCGGCACGTAGCGCCGCGGACGCCGGACATTGCCGGGAGCGAGCATCAGGAAGCGATAGGTGAGCAGCTCGTCGATAAAGCTCAACACCGTGTTGCGACTGGCAACGCGGTGATGCGTGATCAGATCGCGAAGTCCGACAACCGTCAGTCCTGAGCCGGGTACCGCCGGATCATATTCAAAATGAAGGGCATAGGCTGTCTGCGTCAGAAGCCAGCGCTGATGCGAGGCGAGCATGCGCGCGATCCGGGGACCATGGTCGTAACGATTCCGCAACGCCTCCGCGAGGAAGCGCAACGACACCATGAATTTGGGATGACGAGCAAGCTGCTCGATAGAAAAGCTCAATCGGGCCTCCTTGGGGTGCCCTTCTCAACTGTCTACAAAAGGAGGATGTTTCATTTTTGTGAACGAATTCACCGGAATCGATCATAATTCCGACATCTAATAGCATGCTATAGTTATGTAGATGCGCTTATACCGCAAGAGGTTAAACAAATAATTTACTTTAAGTAGCTGTTTCTCTGAGCAAACTGCATGTCTTTCCAGAATGGTATCGCGATGATGATCCTACACCCTTGAGGCAGCGATTGCCCCTATGCCCATAAGAAGCTGGCGATCGGTGGCCTTTACGGACTTTGAGTATACATCTCGAAGCGGCACTCAACCGGACGAAGAAGGCGGTTCGCCGATCAAATATTTGCTGTGCCGTAACAGAACATTTCCATGTAATGATATGACTTTAACTTTGGTTCAGATTTCGATGTAATGATGCGGCGACTTTCAGTCCGGAGGAGGGCTTCGGACTGTGCCGCAAGAAGCGTAGCCTGATCAGGATAGACCATGCGAACAGATACCGGCCAGATCGTAAATCTGGCAGACTACCGTCCTACCGACTTCGTTCTGGAACGCGTGGACCTTACCTTCGATCTGCATCCGACCGAAACCAAGGTGGAAGCGCGGCTGATCTTTCATCGCCGCGAAGGCACCGACCCGAGGGCGCCGCTGGTGCTCGACGGAGACGAGCTGGTGCTCGCCGGGCTGCTGCTCGACCAGTCAGAACTGCCCGCAGGGCAGTATGTTGTCACGCCCGACGGACTGACCGTTCGCGACCTGCCGGAAAGCACACCCTTCGAGCTCACCATCACGACGGTGATCAATCCCGAAGCCAATACGCAATTGATGGGCCTCTATCGCACCGGCGGCATCTATTGCACGCAGTGCGAAGCCGAGGGCTTCCGCCGCATCACCTATTTCCCAGACCGGCCGGATGTTCTCGCCCCCTACACGGTCAACATCATCGCCGACAAGGACGCCAATCCGCTGCTGCTGTCGAACGGCAATTTCCTTGGCGGCGCCGGCTATGGCGAAGGCAAGCATTTCGCCGCCTGGTTCGATCCGCACCCGAAGCCGAGCTACCTCTTTGCGCTCGTCGCCGGTGATCTGGGTGTCGTCGAGGATACGTTCGCGACCATGTCCGGCCGTGAAGTGGCGCTAAAGATCTATGTCGAGCATGGCAAGGAGCCGCGCGCTGCCTACGCCATGGATGCGCTGAAACGTTCGATGAAATGGGATGAAGAGCGGTTCGGCCGCGAATACGATCTCGACATCTTCATGATCGTCGCCGTGTCGGACTTCAACATGGGGGCGATGGAGAACAAGGGCCTCAACGTCTTTAACGACAAATATGTGCTCGCTGATCCCGAGACGGCAACCGATGCCGACTACGCCAATATCGAAGCCATCATCGCGCACGAATATTTTCACAACTGGACCGGCAATCGCATCACCTGTCGCGACTGGTTCCAGCTCTGCCTCAAGGAAGGCCTGACGGTCTATCGCGATCACGAGTTTTCCGCTGACGAGCGCTCTCGCCCCGTCAAGCGCATTGCCGAAGTCCGGCATTTGAAGTCGGAACAATTTCCGGAGGACAGCGGCCCCCTTGCCCATCCGGTGCGACCTACGACATACCGTGAAATCAACAACTTCTATACGACAACCGTCTATGAGAAGGGCAGCGAAGTCACCCGCATGATCGCAACCTTGCTCGGCCGCGATCTGTTCAAGAAGGGCATGGACCTCTATTTCGATCGGCATGACGGGCAGGCTGTCACGATCGAAGATTTCGTCAAATGCTTCGAGGATGCCAGCGGCCGCGATCTCGCGCAGTTTTCGCTCTGGTATCATCAGGCCGGTACGCCGCTCGTGACGGCTTCCGGCGCCTATGATGCCGATAGCAAGACATTCACCCTGTCGCTCGAGCAGATGATACCGGCAACGCCGGGTCAGACCACCAAGAAGCCGATGCACATTCCTCTGCGCATGGCGCTGCTGGCCGAAGACGGTGCCGCGATCACCCCGGCGTCCATCAGCGGTGCGGAGCTGACCGACGACGTGCTGCACCTGACAGAACAAGCGCAGGAGGTCGTTTTCCATGGCATCCCGTCGCGGCCGGTCCTGTCGCTGAACCGCAGCTTCTCGACGCCGATCAATCTGCAGTTCAATCAGAGCGCTGGCGATCTGGCGCTGATCGCGCACTACGAGACCGACCATTTTGCCCGTTGGCAGGCGCTGATCGACCTCGGGCTGCCCAATCTGCTGCAGGCCGTTCGCGATGTCCGCCAGGGCATTGCTGTCACCTGCGATTCCGCCTTCGTCGACGCCCTGCTGGCGGCTGCGAATGACGACAGCCTGGAGCCGGCCTTCCGGGCGCAGGCGCTTGCCCTGCCGAGCGAAGCCGATATTGCCCGCGAGCTTGGCGGCGACACCGATCCGGACGCCATTCATGCGGCGCGCCGGGCCATCCTCAAGCGGATCGCCGAAACCGGCAAGGATATCTTTGCCGCGCTCTACGACAGCATGCAGACATCAGGCCCATTCAGCCCCGATGCCGCAAGCGCCGGACGCCGGGCATTGCGAAACGCGGCTCTAAGCTATCTCTCGCAGATGGACGGCACTCCGACCCGCGCCAAGGCCGCCTATGATGCGGCAAACAACATGACCGATCTCAGCGCCGCGCTAACGATTCTCGCGCATCAATTCCCGGAGACCGCCGACACCACAGCGGCGCTGGATCATTTCCGCGCGCGCTTCTCCGAAAATGCGCTCGTCATCGACAAATGGTTTGCCATCCAGGCGGGGATTCCCGGCCCGGACGCGCTGGGGCGCATCCAGCGGCTCATGGAAGCGCCATCGTTCAAGCGCAGCAATCCGAACCGCATGCGCTCCCTGCTCGGCACCTTCGCCTTCGCCAACCCGACCGGCTTTGGCCGTGCCGACGGCGCCGGGTACAATTTCCTCGCCGACGAGATCCTGGATATCGATCAGCGCAATCCGCAGCTCGCCGCCCGTATCCTCACCTCCATGCGCTCCTGGCGTCTGCTGGAACCGGTGCGTGCCGGCCATGCTCGTTCGGCGCTGGTGCGGATCGAGCGCGCGGGTGGTCTTTCGGCCGATGTGCGCGACATCGTGGACCGCATTCTCAAGGAGTGATTTCGGTCGCTCCGCATACCCATTGAAAAGGCTGATTTGCCTTGGCCTTTTCAGCTTCAGCGAGTCCCGAATGCGCGCAACTTACCGGTGCGTGTGCAAAAAGATGCTGAAATCGCAGATGGTTAAGAAAGTTTTACTTCACCCTCTGGACAAGCCGAATCACGAATGATTCATTAGGGCAGATTCGGGCGAGCGGCGCAGCGAATCATACGAGGGACAAGGCTAAGGCGATGGTGGACGTGCGGCGGGCAACCGCGGCCGATGGACGGCTGCGTGTTAATTTCGACGGTCTGAAATCCTGGCATAGCGGCGTTACTGATCGAACGGGTGTCCGGGTGGAGACGATCTCGCGTCGTTTTCTGCAGACCGAACATATCCTCAAGCGCATCATCCCCGTTCTCATCGTTTCCTTTCTCATGGTCGTGGCCGCGTCGCACATCTTCGGCATGGTGACGGAGCATGGCCGGATGGCCGCTTCGGCGCGGCGCACGACCTCGCTGTCCATCGCCGCCGCGTCGGCCGCCTTCTCGAACGATGCCAGCATGTTCCAGGCGGGCGACCGCAGCAACGCCGAGCGTAAGCTGGCCGCCTACCTGCCGCAGGATCGCCTCGACGCAGGCGCATTCGTGCTGCTGGTGCAGTCGAGCGGGCGCGTTTTCGGCTCCTCCGCCGCCGGCTCCGCCTATATCGGCATGTTGACCTCCGATTTCTTTCCGGAAGTATCCGCCATCAGGAACTTCGGCGATCATGCCGGCGTGATCGAGACGATGATCGGCGGCGAGCCCTATTATGCGGCGATCTCCCTGATTGGCGACAAGGGCGATTTCGTTCTCTCGGTCGCATCGATGGAGCAGATCGACAAGCTCTGGCGCGATGAGCTGACGCTCAACGTCACGCTCTTTGCCGGCATTTCGTCCATCCTGCTCGTCATTCTCTATGCTTACTATATGCAGGTGCGACGAGCCCGCGACGCCGACGAGATCTTTCTCGAATCCAACCTGCGCGTCGAGACGGCGCTCTCGCGCGGCCGTTGCGGCCTCTGGGATTTCGATTTCGCCAGCCGCAAATTCTTCTGGTCGCGCTCGATGTACGACATGCTCGGGCTGCCCGCCGCCGACAAGCCGCTCGCCTTTTCCGACGCAGCACGGTTGATGCATCCGGACGATAGCAGCCTGCATATGCTGGCTCGTTCCGTCAGCCGCGGCAGCGCCGGCCAGGTGGATCAGATCCTGCGTATCCGCCATGCCAAGGGACATTACGTCTGGATGCGCGCCCGCGCCCAGGTCATACGCACCCATTCCGGCCGCGTTCATATGATCGGCATCGCCATGGACGTGACGGAGCAGCACCGGCTGGCGCAGCGCTATGCCGAAGCCGATCAACGGCTCGCAGACGCCATCGAGTGCACCTCCGAAGCCTTCGTCCTGTGGGACAAGAACGACCGTCTGGTGATGTGCAACGTCCATTTCCAGCAGGCTTACGGCCTGCCCGACAAGGTGCTCGTGCCCGGCACCGAGCGCGCAGTGGTCAACGCCGCGGCGGTTCGGCCCGTCATCGAGCGTCGCATCGTCGATCCCGGCCGCTCCAATCATGCACAGACGACGGAAGTGCAGCTTGCCGACGAGCGCTGGCTGCAGATCAACGAACGCCGGACCCGCGACGGCGGCCTCGTTTCTGTCGGCACCGACATCACCCAGCTGAAGCGCAACCAGGAGCGCCTTCGCGAATCCGAACGCAGGCTGATGGCGACGATCAACGATCTCTCGGCATCGCGGCAGATCCTGGAGCGGCAGAAGGCGGAACTTTCGACCGCAAACACCAATTATCTGGCGGAGAAGGAACGCGCCGAAGCCGCCAACAGGGCCAAATCGGAATTCCTCGCCAACATGTCGCACGAGCTGCGCACGCCGCTCAACGCCATCCTCGGCTTCTCGGAGATACTGCAGGATCAGATGTTCGGTCCGCTCGGCTCGTCGCGATACAACGAATATGCCAAGGATATCCACGACAGCGGCAAGCATCTTCTCAACGTCATCAACGACATCCTCGACATGTCGAAAATCGAGGCGGGTCATATGAAGCTTAGCTGCGAGGAGGTCGATCTCGCGCCTTTGATCGAAGAATGCCTGCGCTTTACCAGCATTCCCGCCGCCCACAAAAACATTCTCGTCGAGCAGTGCATTTCTCCCGAAATCAAGCTGAATGCCGACCGCCGGGCCATGAAGCAGATCGTGCTCAATCTGCTTTCCAACGCTGTGAAATTCACCAATGACGGCGGCCGCATAGCGGTTCGCACTCGCAGGATCGACGATGCGGTGATGCTGGTTATCGCCGATACGGGCATCGGCATACCGAAATCAGCCCTAAGCAAGATCGGCCAGCCCTTCGAGCAGGTGCAGAGCCAGTATGCGAAAAGCAAGGGAGGCTCGGGCCTCGGACTTGCGATTTCACGCTCGCTGGCCACGCTGCATCGAGGCCGCATGCGCATCCGCTCCCGCGAAGGGATCGGCACGGTCATCGCGATCCGTATCCCCGATCAGCGCTGATCAGTTTCCAACCGTTGCCTGGAAGATTTTCCGCACCGCCTTCGACAGCCGCTTCAGCTCCGCCTCCAACGTGCGGATATCCGGGCAATCGCCGGCGCGGCAGACCAATTCGATCAAGCCGGAAGGGGTATTTTTCGGATCGAACGTACCGTCGATGCAAAGGCGAATAAGCTGCGACACTTCCGTGTAGAGTTGCAGAGCCTCCAGGCAGACATCCAGGTCATTGCGATCCATCAGGCTGCTGCCAAGCAATTTCAACGCTTCGGCCGTGCTGAGACCATTAGCGTCGATGCCGACGCCGCGTGCCGGCGCGATCAGCCGCAGATATTGCGCGATGAATTCGATATCGATCAGCCCTCCGGGGATCAACTTCAAATCCCAAATGCTCTCCGGCGGCTTTTCCTGTTCGATCAGGTCGCGCATCTCACGAACATCCCTGGCAATCTTGGCGACATCCCTCGTCGAGGAAAGAATCTCGCCAATGATGCATTCTGCATCCAGCAAAAATTCCTCGTCACCGCAGATCAGGCGGGCGCGCGAAAGCGCCATATGCTCCCAGGTCCAGGCTTCCTCGCGCTGATACTTCTCGAACGAGTTGATGCGCGTGGCGACCGGGCCCTTGTTGCCGGACGGACGCAGACGCATGTCGACGTCGTAGAGTACTCCCTCGGCCGTAGGGGCCGAAAGGGCCGCGATCAGGCGCTGTGTAATGCGCGTGAAATACCGCGTTGCATCCAGCGGCTTCGGGCCGGAGGATTCGCCTGCCGTATCATCGTAATCATAGAGCAGGATGATATCGATGTCGGAACCGGCCGATAGCTCGAAACTGCCGAGTTTGCCCATGCCGACGACGGCAACGCGGCCGCCGGGATACTCGCCATGCGCCGCCTGGATTTCCTTCATCACCGCATCCAGCGCTGCCTCGACGATCAGATCGGCAAGATAGGTAAAGGCACGGGCCGCCATAATCCCGCCGATCGCGCCCGTCAGCAGGCGAATACCGATCAGGAAGCGCTGTTCGGATGCGAAGATGCGCAGCAGGTCGAGTGTCTCTTCATAGTGTCTTGCCGAGGCAAGGAAGCTCTTAAGACGTTCGGCCAGATAATCGCGCGTCGGTAGCTCGGCCATGAGGCTTGGATCCAGCATGCCGTCAAAGACATGCGGCTTGGCGGCAATGATCTCGGCAAGCCGCGGCGCCGAAGACATGATGTTGACGATGAGAGAAAGCAGCGCAGGGTTCGTGCCGAGCAGCGAGAAGAGCTGAATGCCCGCCGGCAGGCCGGAAATGAAGCTGTCGAAGCGCAATAACGCCTTGTCGGCACGCTTGCTCTCGCCGAAGACCCGCAGCAGCTCGGGCGTCAGCTCCGTCAGCCGCTCGCGTGCCTCTACCGATTGCGTCGCGCGATACCGCCCGTAGTGCCAGGTGCGGATCACATTGGCGATGGCCGACGGCCTTTCGAAACCGAGGCGGCGTAGCGTCTCCAGCGTGTCTGGATCGTCACCCTGGCCGGTGAAAACCAGGTTGCCCGTTTCGGACGACAGTTTCGTTTCCTGCTCGAACAGGCGCGCGTAACGGCGCTCGACCGTCTTCAAGGTCGAGACAAGGGCCTCGGAGAAGGCCTGTGCATCGGGGAAGCCCATCATGAAGGCGATGCGCCGCAGCTCTGCATCGGTTTCCGGCAGCAGATGCGTCTGCTCGTCGCGCACCATCTGGATGCGATGCTCGATATCGCGAAGGAACCAGTAGGCGGTAGCCAGTTCGTCGCGCGTTTCCGCATCGATCCATTTTGCGTCGGTCAGTTCGGCCAGCGTCTCCTCGGTCGCGCGGCTACGCAGCGCCGGCATGCGGCCGCCGGCGATCAGCTGCTGTGTCTGCACGAAGAACTCGATTTCGCGAATGCCGCCACGGCCCAGCTTGACATTGTGACCCTTGACCGCGATCGCGCCGTGACCTTTATGCGCGTGGATCTGCCGCTTGATGGAATGAATGTCCGCGATGGCGGCGTAGTCGAGATATTTGCGGAAGACGAAGGGCACGAGATCGCGGACGAAAGCCTGCCCTGCCGCAATGTCTCCCCCCACCGGCCGCGCCTTGATGAAGGCGGCGCGTTCCCAATTCTGGCCCCTGCCCTCGTAATAGTTCATCGCCGCATCGACTGGAATGGCCAGAGGCGTCGAACCGGGATCGGGGCGCAGACGCAGGTCCGTGCGGAACACGTAGCCATCCGCCGTGCGCTCCTGCAGGATACGCACCAGCCGGCGCATCAGCCGGGGGAAGGTGTCGATAGCGTCTTCGGGATTGGGAACGATGCCCGCCGTTTCATCAAAGAAAACGACGACGTCGATATCCGACGAGTAGTTCAGCTCCTCGGCGCCGAGCTTGCCCATGCCGAGCACGATCAAGCCGGATTTCAGGCTCGGGGTGACGGGATCGGGAAGCGAGATCTTGCCGGCTTCATGGGAGGACAGCAGCAGATGGTCGATTGCGGCCGATATCGATGCTTCCGCCAGCGCACTCAGCCAGCGGGTGGTCTTCCTTCCATCATAGATACGGGCGAGGTCGGCGAGCGCAATCAGAAAGGCGGCCCGGCGTTTGGCGACGCGCAAGCGGGTCATCACCTCGCCTTCCGAAGGCGACGGTCCGCCGCTCTCTGCCGGAAGCCAGGTATGACGAGCCTGTTGGACCAGGGCTTCGACCTGCGGCGATAACGGCTTCTCGATGGCGGCAACCAGCAGGGCGGGTTCGAGATTGGCGGTTTCGCGGAGATGCGGCGACAAAGCGAGTGCTGCGACGACAAAATCCCGCAGCGCGCTGTCGCCAGCCAGCAAGGCGGCAATGGCCGGTTCCGCTGCGGCGATCTGCTTGAGGTCGGCGAGCGCGAATTTCATCTCTGTCTGGTTTAGCGGCCGCAGCCGCCCAGGCGGGACATCCCGCAACATATCGCCTTGCGTCGTCGTCATGCAGCGCTCCCCAAGAGCAATCGGATAATGCAGGATTAACCTATTGTTTCTGCATGGGGAAGATCATCGTTACGGTTAGGCCTTTGGCATTAGCGCTATCGGGATCGGTATCCGAAAGCTCCAGCCGGCCGCCGTGCAGCTCCATGACCGCCTCCACCAGCGCGAGGCCAAGCCCTGTTCCCGGCTTCGAACGGCTCTCGTCCAGGCGGAAAAAGCGCTTAACGACATCGGCCCGCTGCTGGGCGGGGATGCCGGGGCCGTGATCCGCAACAGCAAGCATCACGGCATCCTGCGTGTGCGACAACTTCAGCGTCACCGTCGGCTCGCCCTGGCAGCCTGCCGCATATTTGAGGGCGTTGTCGATGAGGTTGAAAAGCGCCTGGCCGATCAGTTCGCGATTGCCCTGCACCTCGACAGCGGGCTCGATTTTGGCCATCAGCGCCAGCCCGGATTCCTCGGCCACAGGCTCATAGAGCTCGGACGTATCGGCGACGATGGTGGAGAGATCGACAGCGGTCATTTCTGCGGCCACCGAGCCCGCCTCGACGCGCGAGATCATCAGCAGCGCATTGAACGTGCGGATCAGCTGATCGGATTCGCCGATGATGCCCTCCAGCGCGACACGGCGGCCATCGCTATCGGCATTGTCGAGCGCATCGGCGGCCTTGTTGCGCAGGCGCGTCAGCGGTGTCTTCAGGTCGTGCGCGATATTGTCGGAGACCTGCCGCAGACCCTCGTTCAGCTTCTCGATGCGCCCCAGCATGGCATTCAGCGATGCCGACATACGGTCGAACTCATCGCCGGAGCCGCCGACGGGCAGACGCTGCGAGAGGTCGCCCGCCATGATCTTGCGGCTGGCGTCCGTCATCCGGTCGATGCGCTTCAGAGCATTGCGGCCGATACCGAACCAGATGACCAGAGCGCCGAGGCCCATAATCGCCAGCGCCAGCATCAGCGCCTGCCGCACCAGCACGCGGAAACGCTCCGGCTCGCCAAGGTCGCGGCCGACCAGGATACGCAGGCCGTTGTCGAGCATGAAGATGTTGGCGATCGCCAGATGGCGTCGCTCCGGATCGTTGGAAGCGTCCGTGTAGCGCTCGTAGATGAAGGGCAGTTCCGTCCAGCCGGCCTGGCCGAGCACGCCGGGCTGCACGGAAGCGACGTTGCCGGCGAGAATATCGCCGGAAGGACCAGCAATGATATAGAGATTGGCACCCGGCTGGCGGGCGCGGCGCTCCATCGTGCGCAGAAGCAGGTTCAGCCCACCGATATCATAGGCGCGCTTGACCTGATTGACTTCCTGCTGAACGGCATCGCGGATCTGCCCCGACAGCAGCCGCTCGGACATGGCCGTGACATAGAAGACAAGTGTCGCGGCGCAGAGCGAAAAAAGAAGGATGTAGAGAGCGGAAAGGCGGACTGCGGTGGACTTGAAGAGGACGCGGAAGCGGCTCATCCCTCATCCTTGATCATGTAGCCGGCGCCGCGGATCGTCTTCAACAATGGCTGGCTGAAATCCTTCTCGATCTTGGAACGCAGCCGCGAGACATGGACGTCGATGACGTTGGTCTGCGGATCGAAATGATAGTCCCAGACATTCTCGAGAAGCATGGTGCGGGTGACGACCTGGCCGGCATTCTTCATCAGATATTCCAGGAGGCGGAATTCGCGCGGCTGCAGCGGGATTTCCTTGCCGCCGCGGCGAACCTCGTGCGACAGCCGGTCGAGCTCGAGATCGCCGACGCGATAAAGCACGTCCTGCTCCGGGGCTCCCTTGCGGCGGCCAAGCACTTCCACACGCGCGAGCAGCTCGCTGAAAGCATAGGGTTTTGGCAGATAGTCGTCGCCGCCGGCGCGCAGACCCGTGACGCGATCATCGACCTGGCCGAGCGCGGAGAGGATGAGGACCGGGGTATGCACACCCTTGCGGCGCAATTCGCTGATGACGGACAGGCCATCGCGGCGCGGCAACATGCGATCGATGATGGCGACATCGTAGGTATTCTCGGTGGCCATGAAGAGGCCGCTCTCGCCGTCGCTTGCGTGATCGGCAACAATGCCGGCCTCGCGAAATGCCTTGGTGAGGTAAGCCGCCGCCTCGAGATCGTCTTCGATGATCAGAATCTTCATATGGGCGACATTACCTGCCGAGGGCGCCTCGGCACAACCGGAATCGGAAGAGTTTACGGCATGTTGGCCAGCGGTTGTCATCTTTCACCTGCCTCGGAGCCAGTCATCGTTGACGTCGTTTAAAGGGGAAGCCGCGCAAGCCGTGCCTGCGCGGCTTCCCATTGCATTCTAAAGGTTGAGAGGATCAGCCGGCATTGATCGGCAGGGCAACGAAGCGGCTGCCGTCGCCGGACTGGATCTGGAAAAGGGCACGTGTGCGGCCGTCCTTCTTCGCCTGATCGAGAACCTTGACGATGTCCTTGGCGCTCGAAACCTGCTGATTGTTGACCGAGGTGATCTTCTCGCCTTCCTTCACGCCCTTGTCGGCGGCATCCGAGTCGGGATCGACGGCAGTGATCGCAACGCCCTTGCCATCGTCGGACGGACCGACGGTGAGGCCAAGATCAGCCAGAGCCTTTTCGGAGGATGGCTGCGACGGGCTCGGCTGCGAGTTGTCGTCAGCCGGAGACTGGCTCTGATCGACCGGCAAAGTGCCAAGCTCGACCGTGACCGACTGAGACTTACCGTCGCGCCACAGGGAAACCTCGACCTTGGAGCCCGGCTGCATGGCGCCGATGCGACGAGCCAAGTCACGCGGATCCTTGACCGGTTCGCCGTTGACCGCCGTCACGACGTCGCCGTTCTTGATGCCGGCCTTCTGACCAGGCGAGCCGTCCTGCGGAGAGACGACCAGCGCGCCGCTGGCTTCGGAAAGGCCGAGAGATTCGGCGATATCCTTGCTGACGGGCTGGATCTGAACGCCGAGCCAACCGCGCGAAACCGTGCCGGTCTTGATCAGATCGGTAACGACATCCTTGGCGGTGGTCGCCGGAATTGCGAAGGCGATGCCGACGCTGCCGCCCGACTGCGAGAAGATGGCGGTGTTGATGCCGACCACCTGGCCGTTGAGATTGAAGGTCGGGCCACCGGAGTTGCCCTTGTTCACCGGCGCATCGATCTGGATGTAATCGTCATAGGGACCGGAATGGATATCGCGACCACGGGCCGAGACGATACCTGCGGTAACAGTACCGCCGAGGCCGAACGGGTTGCCGACGGCAACGACCCAATCGCCGACGCGGACCTTGGCGTCATCGGCCCAGCCGACATAGGTGAACTTCTTGCCCTTGGGATCGACCTTCAGCACCGCGAGGTCGGTACGCGAATCCTTGCCGACGAGCTTGGCGTCAAGCTCGGTGCCATCGTTGAGAACAACGACGAAGGCTGCACCATCGGAAACGACGTGATTGTTGGTGACGATATAGCCGTCTTCCGACACGAAGAAGCCGGACCCTTGGGCGACCGGCCGCAGGCGGCCCTTGCCGTCTTCGGAATTCTTCTGCTGGTTCTGGCCCTTCTGCTGGCCGCGGCCCTGCTGCTGCTCGAACTGGCGGAAGAACTTCTTCAGCGGATGATCGTCGGGAAGATCGTCGAAGCCGCGACCGAGACCGAAGGAATCGTCCTCCTCAGCTGCCGAGTTGATCCGGGATTCCACGCGAACCGAGACCACGGCCGGCGATACGGCGTCCACCACATTGGCGAAGCTCGGAACCTGCGGGGCCTGGACATTGACGGCATCGGCATACGAGCGGCTGACTTCGGCGGGAACACCCGCGGCCAGAGCAGCAACAGCGAGGCCGGCGACGACAGAAGCCTTCATTGCGGTGCTGCGGGACAAGGTGTCCTTGATATTCCTGAACATATGCGAGTTACCTTCTATTCTCTCGTCAGATTTCAGCCGGCGGAGACCGGCAATGACTTGTGGTGGTAAAGATATAGGACACGGGACCTTACAGCGAACTGTCCGCCCCATGAAAAATTCGTAATGTAGGGAAATGATGGCAATGACGTGAAGGAAGATGACGTCAGCGTCACTTTCCCAGGATCTCATTCAATTGTGCCTCTTCCTCGGCACTTAGAGGCTTGCCGGTGGGCTTGCCGGCACGGCGGCGAGCATAAGCGGCAAGGGCAAATCCACCGACGATAAAGAGCGCGATCGGCGCGCCCCAGAGTATGAATGTCTTTTCGGTGAAGCGCGGCTTCAAGAGGACGAACTCGCCATAGCGGGAGACGATGTAATCAAGTACCTGCTGATCCGTGTCGCCATCCTTGAGGCGGTTGCGGACCAGCAGGCGCAGGTCACGCGCAAGGTCGGCATTGGAGTCGTCGATAGACTGGTTCTGGCAGACCATGCAGCGCAATTCGGCGGAGATCGTCCGCGCCCGCGCTTCCATGGCTGGATCGGGCAGGACTTCATCAGGATTGACGGCGAAGACCGACAGCGGCGTCAGGATGGCTGCAAGGCAGAGCCACAGCCGGGCAAGGCCAAGCAGGCGCCTTTCGCGCAAAAAGGGTAATATCCACCGAAACCTGCTCATTCCGCCGGCTCCATTGCAGGGCGAGCCGGCTTCGTCTTCCGGCTTGGTGCACCGACGCGCAGGCGCCGATCGCTGAGCGACACGAAGCCGCCGATTGCCATGACGAGAGCGCCCATCCAGATGCAGAGAATGAACGGCTTCCACCAGATGCGCACGACCATGCCGCCATCCTTGCCGGCGTCGCCGATCGACACGTAAAGCTGGTTCGGCCCGAGCGTCAGGATGCCGGATTCGGTGGTTGCCGTGCGGCTTGCCGTGAACACGCGCTTGGACGACGACATTTCGGCAAAGGCGACGCCGCCGCGGCTTACCGTGAAGCGGGCGCGATCTTCGGTGAAGTTCGGGCCGACACCCGACGCCATGCCTTCGAAGCGCAGGCTGTAGCCACCGAGTTCGGCTGTCTCGCCCGGCTTCATGCTGGTGATGTTTTCTGTCTCGAAGGTCGTCACGGCGACGATGCCAAGTACGGTAATGCCGAGGCCGGCATGGGCAAGCGCCGTCCCAAAGGCGGAGCGCGGCAACCCGCGCAGCCGGCGCCAGGCGATACCAGCCGCAACCTTGCGAACGCCGGCGCGATACCAGAGATCGGCGAGCGCGCCGAAGATCAGGAAGAAGCCGGCGGCAAGACCGAGAATGGCCATCACCGGACCGCCATGCTTGAGATAGAACAGGACAAGCCCGGCGAGGAAAGCAAGACCGGCAACGACGAATAGCCGCTGCAGCGCGCCGAGCAGATCGCCGCGCTTCCACGCAAGCAGCGGGCCGAACGGCACGGCGACGAGGATCGGCGTCATCAGCAGCCCGAACGTCATGTTGAAGAAGGGCGGTCCGACGGAAATCTTGTCGCCGGTCAAGGTTTCCAGCGCCAGCGGATAGAGCGTGCCGGTCAGCACCGTGCCGCAGGCAACCGTCAGGATCAGGTTGTTCAGCACCAGCGATCCCTCACGCGAGATCGGCGCAAACAATCCGCCTGCGGCAAGCTTCGGTGCACGCAGGGCAAAGAGCGAGAGCGCTCCGCCGATGAAGATCAGAAGAATACAGAGGATGAAAATGCCGCGCGTCGGATCGCTGGCGAAGGAATGCACGGAGGTCAGCACGCCGGAGCGGACAAGGAAGGTGCCGAGCAGCGAGAGCGAGAAGGTCAGGATCGCCAGCAGCACCGTCCAGATCTTCAGGGCGTCGCGCTTTTCCATGACCAATGCGGAGTGCAACAGCGCCGTGCCGGCGAGCCAGGGCATGAAGGAGGCGTTTTCCACCGGATCCCAGAACCACCAGCCGCCCCAGCCGAGTTCGTAGTAGGCCCAGTAGGAACCCATGGCGATGCCGAGCGTCAGGAAGCTCCAGGCGGCCAAGGTCCAGGGTCGTACCCAGCGCGCCCAGGCGGCATCGATGCGGCCTTCCAGAAGCGCCGCAACGGCAAAGGAAAAGCAGACGGAGAAGCCGACATAGCCAAGATAGAGCAAGGGCGGATGGATTGCGAGACCGATATCCTGCAGGACGGGATTGAGATCCTTGCCCTCGGCCGGCGCCGGGTCGAGCCGGATGAATGGATTGGATGTCAGCAGAATGAAGACCAGAAAGGCCGAGGAGATCCACGACTGCACGGCCAGAACATTGGCACGCAGCACATCAGGCAGATTGCGCCCGAACAGCGCGACGAGGGCACTGAACAGCACAAGGATCAACAGCCAGAGCATCATCGATCCCTCGTGATTGCCCCATACGCCGGAAATCTTGAAGATCAGCGGCATCAGCGAATGGGAATTGGCCCAGACGTTGAGGACGGAGAAATCGGAGGCAACATAGGCGTAGGTCAACACGCCGAAGGAAAAGGCGACGAGCACAAAAGCGACGACCGAACCAACCGGCGCGATATCCATCATCGACACATCGCCGCGGCGCGCGCCGATTACGGGAAGGATGGAAACGATGAGCGCGGTCGCCAGCGCCAGTACCAGGGCGTAATGTCCAAGCTCGATAATCATCGGGTCGCCTCTTCGCCCTTCCAGACGCCATCGGCCTTCAGCTTGTCGGCGACCTGTTTCGGCATGTAGCGTTCATCATGCTTGGCAAGAACGCTGTCCGCCACAAAGACATTGCTGCCCGGCTCGAATTTGCCTTCGGTCACGACACCCTGCCCTTCGCGAAAAAGATCCGGCAGAATGCCGTCATATTTCACCTTGATGGTATCGGTACCGTCGGTCACGGCGAACTGTACCTGCGTGCCCTGCCCGCGCACGATCGATCCTTCGCCGACAAGCCCGCCAAGGCGGATCAGCGTCCCGGCGTTGACCGGCGTCTTGGCGAGATCGGCCGGCATATAGAAATAGGCGACCGACTGGCTGAAGGCGAACAGGACCAGCAGCACGGCAACGGCGATAAAACCCATACCGCCGGCGATCACGGCCAGGCGTTTCTGCTTGCGGGTCATTGCTGCTTCACCTCCGTCGGCAGTCCCAATTCCTTTGCCAGCGCCAAAAGCTGCTGGCCCTTGCCTCCATCGGCCGGGAAAGCGGCAAGGCCTCGCTTCAAGGCATCTGCAGCGCGATCCCGATCGTTCAGCACGGCGTAGGAGCGGATCAGCCGCATCCAGCCCTCGAAATTCTTAGGGTCTTCCCTGAGCTTGGCATCGAGGCTCTCGACCATGCCGCGGATCATCTGCTGGCGATCGCCGCTGCTGAGTGCATTGGCAGCCGCGACATCCTCCGCAGTCGGGTTGCCGGGTGCATTGGCATTCGCAGATACCGTGGGCTGACCGCCATTCTTGACAATATGCTCATTGACGGCGGCAAGCCAGGGCGCATCCGGTGGCGATTGCTCGACCAAGGCTTCGAAGGCGGTTTTAGCATCCCCTGCCTTGCCTTCCTGCTCCAGCGCCAGCGCCAGATAGAAAAGCGTGCGGGGATTGGCGGCATCGAGCGCCAGTGACTGCTGCAAGACGCTGCGGGCTTCGGCAGTCACAATACCATTGGCCTTGACCACCAATACTTCGCCCAGGTCGCCGAGCCGCGTAGCACTCGGCCCCAGCAGACGGATTACATTGCGGTAGGCAAGCTCTGCGTCAGCGATACGATTGGTCTTGAAGTAGATCGGTGCCAGGACTTCCCAGCCCTTGGCGTCATCGGGATTCTTGGCCAGATGCTGCTCAATCTTGACGATGGAAATGGCGAGATCGTTGCCGGGCTTCTCCAGCCGCGCTTCCAGCGGCTGCGACGGCAGCCCCGGATCGCCTTTGGTGAGATAAAGACAGAGGCCGACAGTGGGGAGAATGACGATGATGAAAGCCTGAGAGAGGCGATAGTTGCTGCGGTTGGGCGATTTTGCTTCGGTAGCCTCGCCTTTGGAAACGGCAATGAGCCGCCGTCCGATCTCCGCCCGGGCATAGCCTGCCTCCTCCGGCGAGATCAGCCCGGCGGCGAGATCACGATCCAGTTCGCGAAGCTGATCGCGATAGACCTCGGCCTCACCGGAACGACGGTCTGCGGCCTCCTTTGCACCACGCAGAAGAGGAAAGAGCAGCACAGCACCGACAACGGCCGTGATAACGGCCACGAGAATCCAGAACAGCATAAACGCCCAATACTTTAACGGGGCGCTTATTCCAACCGCGAAAGCCTCACTGACGAAGATTTGAGGCGTTTGGCCGCGCTTCTCGGCATGGGAACCTATTCGAGCAGCGTCCAGGTGCCGTCATCGTTGCGGCAGGCAGCGCCCCTCGCCGTCGTCGGCTTGCTATCGACGGTGATGGTGTGGGTATATTGCCGGCAATTCTGCGAGCCGACCTGATAGGGCGCGGCAGCCACGACTTCGCCGCTGGCATTCCTGCCCTTCCAGGCCACTGGCTGGCCGAGCGGCGCAGTTTCCAGCGCCCGATACTCCGCTTCCAGCGCCCGCTGCTTATCGTTATCGCTGAGCTTCAATCCCGTCCGTCCGACAATACCGCCATCGAGCGCGGTGATAAACGTCGCCGACGCCGGCGGCTTGGAGGGGGGAAGCAGGCTTCCGCCACCGCCTTTGCCACCCGTGGTGGAACAACCGGAAAGCGCAAGTGCTGCGAAAAGAGAGGGGACGACCAAGAAATAGGTACGAAGCTTCATACAACCGAACCAGTATCGAAAAGCAAAACCATAGGTACTGCGATGCGGCATCGTCATGACCCACAATATCTCTTTGGCATCATGCCGTTCCTCACGCAACATCCTTCGTAAGCCCAGGTAGAATTAGGCTTGCACGAAGGCCGCCCCAGTCACCTCGGGACAACTCGAACTTGCCTTGATATTCGTTGGTGATCTCGCTGACGATCGACAAGCCGAGACCGGTGCCGGGCTTGCTCTCGTCCAGCCTGCGGCCGCGCTTCATCGCCTCGCGGATCTGATCCGGCTCAAGCCCCGGCCCATCGTCCTCTACCAAAAGTTCCACCCAGTGGCGCCGAACAGGGTCGATGCCCTTGATCTCCGGCGGCGCCTCGCTTGCCGAAAGCCGCACCTTGTGCTCGGCAAAGCGGGCGGCATTTTCCAGGAGGTTGCCGACGGTCTCCTCCAGATCCTGCTGTTCCATCGCCAGCGCCAGATTGGGAGAAACGGTGAGTTCGAATTCCTTTTCCGCATGGAGCCGCCGCATGACGCGGACAAGCCGCTCGAGCGCGGGTTCCGCCTCCGTGCGAGCCAGTACGGAATCACGTTGCGCAGCGATGCGGGCGCGGTTGAGATAGGACTGCACCTGCCCCTGCATGACCTCGGCCTGGTTCTTCACCAGATCACCATGCGAGCGCTCCAGCACGCGGGATTCGTTGAGCAGCACCGCAATCGGCGTCTTCAACGAATGCGCGAGATTGCCGACCTGCATGCGGGCGCGCTCGACAATGCGCCTGTTGCTTTCGATCAGCGCGTTGACCTCGTTGGCGAGCGGCAGAATCTCGCGCGGGAAATCGCCCTGCAGCCGCTCGCTTTCGCCGGCGCGGATGCGCTCCAAGGCGGCACGAGCCTTATCGAGCGGCTTCAGACCATAGAGAATGGCAAGCGCATTGACGATGAGGCTGCCGACACCGAAGCCGACGAGCGCGAAATAGAGGCTATGGGAGAAATTGCGGACATCGTCCTCGACGACGGCGACGTTGCCCGTGACGCGAAACCGAGCTGCATGGTCCGTATCGAACTGGATTTCGGTTTCAGCCACCTGCACGCGGTTTCCGAAGGCATCCGTAACGATGTAATAGCGCTGGTATTGCTTGTCGAAGGGTGCCTCCAGCACCGACAGCACCGGCAGGTTCGATGCGCCGAGGGACGGCGAGACCAAAGGTGTCGCGGTATAGGTACCGAGCGGTTCGACTATCCAGTACCAGCCGGTCTTCGGCTGGGCGAAGCGCAGGTCGCCAAGCTCCGGCTTGCCTGATAACTCACCCTGATCGCTAATCGTGACCGAATTGATCACACTGGAAAGCTGTGCCCGCAACAGGTCCTCAAAACCGCGCTCGGCGCTCTTACGATAGATATTGGAGATAACCAGGCCGATCACCACCAGCGCCACGGCGGACCAGAGTGTGGTCAGCAGCAGGACGCGAGCAGTGAGCGACTTAATTCGCATTGGTCGGAGATTGGATTCGGTAACCAAGGCCACGGACCGTTTCAATCAGATCGACACCCATCTTCTTGCGCAGGCGACCAACGAAAACCTCAATCGTATTGGAATCGCGGTCGAAATCCTGATCGTACATATGCTCGACCAGTTCGGTGCGTGAGACGACTTCGCCCTTGTGATGCATGAGATAGGCGAGCAGCCGGTATTCATGGGAGGTCAGCTTGAGCGGCTTGCCGTCCACCGTCGCTTTCGAACTCTTGGTGTCGAGGCGAACCGGACCGCAGATGATTTCCGAGGAGGCGTGGCCGGCGGCGCGGCGGATCAGCGCGCGGATGCGCGCAAGCACTTCCTCGACGTGGAAGGGCTTGGCGACATAATCGTCGGCACCGGCATCGATACCGGCGACCTTGTCGCTCCAGCGATCACGCGCCGTCAGGATCAGCACAGGCGTTGCCCGTCCGGCGCCGCGCCATTTCTCCAGCACGGTAATGCCATCCATCTCGGGCAGACCGATATCGAGAATGATGGCGTCGTAGGGCTCGGTATCGCCGAGAAAATGCCCTTCCTCACCGTCAAAGGCCGTATCGACGACATAGCCAGCCTCTTTCAAAGCCTCGGCAAGCTGGCGATTAAGGTTGATATCGTCTTCGACAATCAGAATGCGCATGTTCGGACCCAATTTCCCCGGTTCGAGAAACAGTACTGTAATTCGAGCTATAGTGGAATCACGGAAGCGATAAGATTTTGCGTGAAATTCAAGGCTTTAGAACATCTGCTATGCGGTATGGTCCAAAATGCCCGTCACATCGGCACCTTCATCGTCACCTTGCGCGGACGCTGCCCGTTGCCCTGCACCAGAACGGTGATGACGCAGCTGTCGCCGGACGGCTGCGCGGAAAGGAGCTGTCCACCCGTCTTTTCGACGACTTCCGCCGCTGCCTCGCTGCAATCGCTGTTGGCTCGGGCCACCTGGGTCGACGCCGGCGCCGGCAGAACAGACGAGCCGGCCAGAACAAGGGCCGCTGCTGCTATGCTTGATAATGAGGCCATGCTTCGGACTTCCCACGGGGACATTAACTTGAGCAAATATGTACCCAAACACGTCTGAATGGCAAATGAATGGGCCGTAACTTTCCGTTTTCGAGGCGTGTAACAAGCACCACGGAGAACCTAACCATTTGAATTCACTAGATGCGCTATGACCGATTCACCGGAACGGCCACCAATCGGCACCCTGCGCCGCGTGATCGGCACGATCACCTAGCGGCGCGCATCGAGCGGATGCCCAAACCGCGTCACCGTTATATAAGCAACCGTGCAAACTCAGTCATTTTTAATCATTCTCTAGTATGGTTGAGTGCATCAGCGTGCCGCGAACCATCGCGCCTCGCCGACTAACCCAACTGGCCTTCAGGTGTTTTGCCGACGCAAAGCACAGGACTTCCTTGAGTCTTTTGAACCGCTTGCAGCCGCTTTTTTCCAAATTGAATCGGCCCGCTCAGATGTTGATTCAAGAACCTCTTGCAGAGAGTCCAGTCGCCGACATTTCGATTCCACCCGAAGGCTCAATCCCTTGAAATGGCTGGTGGCGGATACTGTCTAACCAGAGCTTTGTTCAGAACGGCGCACGGATGGCGACATCGGTCTCGTAGTCGGCGGCGATCCGCATTTCCCGCAGCGGGCGCACCCGCTTTATGGAGCGCTGGTAGTTCGGATGAGCCTTGTAAGCCGCGAGCGCCGCCTCGTCGTCGAATTCGCCATAGACGACGATATCGACTTCCGTGCCGAGCTGATCGGTCTTTACATTCATGCCGATCTCCAAGAGGCGCGCATGCGGGATGGCTGTCAGGATGGACAGGCCGGAGCGGACATCCTCAAGCTTGGCGCGATCGGGAACGGTGAAGAAGACGATATGACGGATCACGGGCAGTTCCTTGTGCACGAGCGAAGGCCACGCGCGATATCACGCGCATCCGCTCAGTTCAATGAAGAGGCGGGATCTCCACCGAGGCTGCGTTGTCGCAGGCCACGCGTGCCAGCGTTTCGGCCTGCGGCCACGCATGATACTCTTTCTTTATGACAGACGAGGATCTCATTGCCCTTGCCCTCAGCCTGCCGGAAGCGGCGGAAAGCTCGCATTTCGGAACCCGCGATTTTCGCGTTCGCGGTAAGATCTTCATGACACTTCCGGATCCGGACTTCTGTGTTCTCAAGCTCATGCCCGACCAGCATCAGATGGCTTTGGCAACCATGCCGGAGCATGTCGCCCCCATGCCGGGCGGCTGGGGTCTCAAGGGCTCCACCCGGCTCTTCCATCACCGCGCCGACACCGATGCGATCAGGGTGCTTTTACGGCGCGCCTGGCGGAACGTAGCGCCGAAATCTATGACTTTACCGGCAGATTAGGCAGCATATCGTCTTCGACCGTCAGCGGCCAGTCGACGACATAATCCTCGAAGTCGTCGAGTTCGACGTCGTTTTCGCTGACCGTGCGGCCGCGCGCGGAAACGCCGGCGATATGCACCGTCTCCGGATCGCCCGAGATCAGCGGATGCCACCAATAGAGATCGCGACCGTCTTTGACGAGGCGGTAGGCGCAGGTGGGCGGCAGCCATTCCAGCTCCGACACCTTCTCTGGCGTAAGCTGAACGCAGTCGGGCACGAAATCCCAACGATTCGGATAGCTGGTGCAACGACAGCTTTCACCGTCCATCAGCTTGCAGCGGATCGAGGTGAAGTAGACGTCGCCGGTATCCCACTCCTCGAGTTTGTTGAGACAGCAGAGGCCACAGCCGTCGCAAAGGCTTTCCCATTCCGACGGGCTCATTTCCGTCAGGCTCTTGCTTTTCCAGAAGGGTATCTCGTCTGTCATCATCATCATCCTCGCCACCCGACAAAAGAGGGAATTCGGGCTGCGGCATGCATGTCTCTTGTTCTTTTCTCTAAATCAACCAATTATTCAATTCGCCGTCCTATGAGATAATAGGCTTTGCGTGCGCCACAAGGAGACATGCAGCCGTAATTTGGTCGGGAAGTAGAGCGTGGAAGACCCATCCAATCCAGAAAACGGGCCGAAGATGGAGCCCGAGACGCGGAAGGACGACGGGGCCGAGAAGCCCCGGCGGCGGAAACGCTATTTTTTCCTGCGGCTCGATTCATGGATCGACTCCACCCTTTGGAACGCAGGTTTTCGTCTCGCCGAAGCCTGGGAAGAGATCACGATCTTCTTCCGCCGGTTCCGCGTGCGCGGCTGGAAACGCATTATCTTCGAACTGCTCGGCGAAGGTCTGACGCTCGGTGCTGCCGGCTCCGTCGTCATGCTGATGCTCGCCATGCCGGCCTTCGAGGCAACCCAGGGCGACTGGCGCAATCGCGGCAACTTCGCCGTCACCTTCCTCGACCGTTACGGCAACGTCATCGGCCATCGCGGCATCATTCATGAGAATTCCGTGCCGGTCGACCAGTTGCCGGACTATTTCGTCAAGGCAGTGCTCGCCACCGAGGACCGGCGTTTCTTCGACCATTTCGGCATCGATGTGATCGGCCTGTTCCGTGCGGTGACCGTCAATGCGCAGGCAGGCGGCGTCGTCCAAGGCGGCTCGACGCTGACGCAGCAGCTCGCCAAGAACATCTTCCTCAGCAACGAGCGCTCCATCGATCGCAAGATCAAGGAAGCCTTCCTGGCGATCTGGCTTGAGGCCAATCTCTCCAAGAAGGAGATCTTAAGCCTCTATCTCGACCGCACCTATATGGGCGGCGGCACCTTCGGTGCGGCGGCGGCGGCGCAATTCTATTTCGGCAAGAGCATCACCGACGTCAATCTGGCCGAAGCGGCGATGCTGGCCGGCCTGTTCAAGGCGCCGGCTAAATATGCGCCGCACGTCAATCTGCCGGCCGCCCGCGCCCGCGCCAACGACGTACTTTCCAACCTCGTGCAGAGTGGGCTGATGACCGAGGGGCAGGTGATCGCCGCACGGCGCAATCCCGCCTCCGTCGTCGACCGCGCCCAGATCGAATCTCCCGATTATTTCCTCGACTGGGCCTTCGATGAAGTGCAGCGGCTTGCCACGCGCTTTCCGGATCGCTCGCTGATCGTCCGATCGACCATCGACATGGGCCTGCAGAAGGCGTCGGAGGATTCGATCCAGTCCAGCCTGATGGAATATGGCGAGCGCTATCATGCCAAGCAGGGCGCGAGCGTGATGATCGAAAACGGCGGCGCCGTGCGCGCCATGGTCGGCGGCAGCGACTACGGCGAAAGCCAGTTCAATCGCGCCACCAAGGCGCTGCGCCAGCCGGGCTCCTCGTTCAAGATCTACACCTATTCCGTAGCGATGGAGAACGGTATGACGCCGACATCCACCATCGTCGACGCACCGATTACCTGGGGTAATTGGAGCCCGCACAACTACGAGAACCGCTACGAGGGCAAGATCACGCTCACCCAGGCGCTCACGCAATCGATCAACACAATCCCGGTGCGCCTGGCCAAGGAAAAATTCGGCATTCAGCCGATCCGCGACATGGCCAAGGCCTTGGGCGTGGAAACGCCGATCCGCAACGACAAGACCATTCCGATCGGCACATCGGAAGTCACCGTGCTCGACCAGGCGACCGCCTATTCAGTCTTCCCGGCGGACGGCATGCAATCAAGACGCCATGGCATCGAGCAGATCACCGGCTATGACGGCAAGGTGCTCTATGATTTCAGTCGCGACGAAACGACGGCCAAGCGCGTTCTCAGCGAGAAGGCCAATTCCTATATGACCCAGATGCTGACGCAGGTTCCGGTGATCGGCACCGGCCGCAAGGCAGCTCTGGACAACGGCATCGTCGTCGGCGGCAAGACCGGCACCACGCAAGCCTATCGCGACGCCTGGTTCATCGGTTTTACCGGCAACTACACCTGCGCTGTCTGGTTCGGCAACGACGACTACACGTCGACGAACAATATGACGGGCGGGACGCTGCCGGCCATGACTTTCAAGAAGATCATGGACTACGCGCATCAGGGCATCGTGCTGAAGCCGATCCCGGGGATCAGCGATCCGTTCCCCGTGCAGAAGCCGCAGACCGCTGCGGCCAAGAAGCCGGCGGATCCGGCAAGTGCCGGCCTGCCCCCGCTCGTGCGCCCACGATCCCTATCGGTGGATTCCACCAAGATCCTTCGCGATATCGGCGAAAGGCTGAAGGCCGCAGCTCCGCTCGCAGTACAAAAACTGGCAGCGGCGGAGTAGCAATTCGCCGGTGAAGGCGGCCGGCATGCCATGCCGCCTGATCTCAGCCGGATGGATTTCCATCGATGATGCGGAGCAGCGCATCTCTCGCCGAAATTGGCTGGCCTCCGCAGAGCCTGACGGGCGCTGACATCCGACCGTCGATCCCGACTTTGGTTCGGCTAGAAACCGTCCGCAAACTCGACCCTTCGACGCCCTGCCCTTCCCCCTGCCGTCAGAATCAGGAATAAATCGATATCGATTTGTCACGAGGACGATCCCAGGGTGTTCCGAGTTCCCCTTCTTGTTGCGCTTTCGCTGCTGATCGCCTTCGGCGGCGGGATACTGTTCACGCTCCTTGCGCTGAATGCGACATCCGGTTTCGGCGCGATCAAGCTAGGCGCCTGGCAGGCATTCCCGGAAATGCAGACGGCAGATGCGGACCCCTATGCGAAATCGCACCGTGCGCGCGCCGGGCGGTTGCTTTACGGCACGGCCGAAGGATTGGTGTTTACCGCCTCCGACGACGATACGGGCGCGCGGCTGACGGCAAATTGCAGCTATCGCATCAGCGGCCAGACGCCGCCGGCGCGGGTCTGGACGCTTTTCACCGCCGGTAATGACGGCGCACCGCTCGCCGGGCTTCCCGGACGTCCCTCGACGATCAACTCCTGGGTCGTGCTGCGCGCCCCGGACTCAAGCTTCAGCATCACCGTCTCGCCGAGTGCCCATGCGGACAACTGGCTTGCCCTGCCCGCCACGGGTAATTTCCGGCTGGTCTGGACGCTGCTGGATTCGCCGGCGGCCAGCAATTCCGGCCTGATCGACCTCACCATGCCGAAGCTCGAGAAGATCGGGTGCGGCAATGTTTAGGTTTGTTTTCGCCATCCTGACGGGCCTATTCGGCGCAGCGCTGCTGCATATCGTCATCATCCTGTCGCTGCCGCACTTCTCCGACCGCGATGCCTACACCCGCGTATCGGACGAAGGTGACGAGAACCACTTCTATATGCTTGAAGACAAGGATGACGATGCAGGGCTTTCCAACACCGACCCCTACATCCGCACCGCCGTTTGCGCTTATGACATCGAAGACAAGCCGGTGCATTTGACTGCAAAGGGCAAGGTGCCGTTCTGGTCGCTTGCCGTCTACGATGCTGCCTCGAACGAAGTGTTCAGCATGAGCGACCGCACCTCGGTCGGCGGCGCGCTCGACCTGCTGCTCGCCTCCCCCGTCCAGCTGACGGGCATACGCAAGGCTCTGCCGCCGGCTCTTGCGCAATCGATCCTGGTGGAAGCGCCGCGCGCACAAGGCTATGTGGTCTTGCGTACGGTGGCGCCACAGGCAAGCTTCAACAATGCGGCTAGAGAATTTCTGTCGGAGGCTGGCTGCGACGAATTCGGCGACGACTGAGGCTTGGTCAGTGACGAAGCTTGCGCTTCCAGTCGCGAGAGGCAGGTTGGCAAAGCAAACCCGCAGCAACCTATGGACGCGGGTTTGACGCTTCTTCCAGCCGGCGGGCGTTACTTGCCCTTAGCCCGCTTGGGCCCGGTTCCGGGACGGTGGGTAGGAGTATCCAGATGCTCGTAGCGCACTCCGGTAAACAGCAGTATCCGCGCTTCTACCGGCTCCCGCTGAGCGCGCTGCGGCAGGCGCGATCGCCAGTCTGAAAGGGATATTATCTTTGCCATTCTCGTCTCCATTTACGTCTTGAGACGGATGAACCTGCGACTGATTTCACCCTGCCCGCCATCAAAGCGGGCTAGCGCTTCCCTCTCTCAGCTCTATCCTTCCAGCTAAGACGAGGGACATTCACGCCTTCTCGCGGCATTCTCGGAACGCCTTGGCATGGGTGCCGTTTACGGTTCCATGCCCTGCTTGCACCTGATTAGATTCTGCCAGCGGCTGCTTTCACCGGAATTCAGACATAGTGCAGTTAACAGAATGCTAATCTTCGTCGCACGTCACCCTTGCCATAGGTGATCATACGCTACTAACGCCGTGACCGCGGCTTTGGTTTCACGAGCAGCCGAAAATTCCCAAAAGTCGATTTCGCGACGAAATCAAGCGATATCATATAGTTAAATAAACATGCGGTCCTACCGACGGGTAGATTGGCGATACATTCGTTGCAAAAAAGCGTCATGCAAATATTATTTGCGATCACGAAAAATTAACGTATTGTAAGGCCGGCAATCGAGGGCGACGCATGTTTGCGACGGGCAACTCCATCTTCTCTCCAGAGGATATCACTGTCCTGCGCCACGCGCTCGATGAATGGTGCCTGGAGAGGCGGATCGACATCAAAAGTGCCGAAGCCCAGTTTGCAGCGACGGCCGCGCTCGGCCTTTTTCAATCCGGCTACAACACCCCGGAAAAGCTCCTCGCGGCATTGCGCGAGCATCGGGGCATCTAGCCCGCATCCACGCCGTTTCAGCTTTCGCCGGCATTGAGAATGTCTCTCCGGGCAGCCGCCAGCAGGGCAAATGGGCCTGCCATCTATGAACCCCCATAGGTTGAAATCGAAATCGAATACTCCTGCGGAAAAAGTGTTTCGCGGCAGGCTCTACCCCTTAGAGGCCACATCATCCAGCAAAATTCAGGCGCTCGCTCGCGCGCAAGCTTAACGCGCAATTTTTATTCGGATTTTAATAAAGTTTTCACGAACCATTAACCGAACCGGCCTTAGTCTCACGCAAAAGCCAGACAAGGACGGTCGTGTCTATCCCCATTTCGACAATCGCCGCCGAGGACGCCCCCGTTGAGGGAAGTGTCATTCGGCGCGAACGAAAAGTGGTGCGACAATATCGGCGGTCGACGATCCGGCTCCCCGCGTTTTTGTTCTGCGTTTCTGTATGGGTGTTGGCGTGCGTGACCGGTTTCGAGACCTTGAAGAGCCTGCGACTGTCCGCAAGAAGGACGTGGTTCTGATGGCGACGATCACCAGCTTCGAAGGCATGGGCCACCCATCCAGATCCGAACTTCGGCAGTTTGCGGAACTCTTCACGCCAGTATTCCAGGCCTCCTCCGACGAAGCGAAGCGCCAGGCCGTGGCCGCCCTGTCCCAATGTGCGACAGTGCCGCAGGCCGTTGCCCTCTTCATCGGCTGCCAGCCGATCGCCATCGCCGCCCCCTTCCTCACCAGTTCGCAGGCGATCGACGACGACACCCTCATCACCATCGCCCGCACGCAGGGCGCGGCCCATGCCCGCGCGATCGTCAGCAGACCGTCGCTGTCGCCCAAGGTCATCGACGCGCTCGTTGGCCTGCATCAGGCCGAGCCGGATCGTGGCATGACTGCGCCGGACGCAGCAGCGAATGCACTTCCGCCGAAGGCCGATACGGCCGAAGCGGATAGGCTGGCGCGCGAGGAATCCTTACGCCTGCAGATCAAGCAGGTTGCACGTCATCTGGCTCGCGACGACAGGGATCGCCTCGGCCTGCGCAGCCTCGACGAAATGCAGGAGGCTCTGCTCGTCCGCTTCGCTCGGGAACGCGATGCACAGCAATTCGCAAAAACGCTCGCAGACGCGTTGTCCTCAAGCTATTGGCTGGCGGAGCGCATCATGCTCGATACGTCGGGGCAGCAGCTGGCCGTGACGCTGGTCAGCCTTGGCATGGGCATTGCAGACGCCGTCCATTCGCTGGAGCGTTTCTACCCGCATCTGACGGAACGGCACGGCAGCGTCAGCCGCGCATGGCTTGTGCTCGACGGCATCGATGCGGAGGAGAGCCAGACCCGCGTCGAAGCATGGCGTCGTGCCGACAGCTACACTTATCTTCCGCAGGAGAAGCCAGCAGAGCGCCTGGCCGCACCATTGTTCGGCGCCAAGTCCGGTACGATCCGCGAATTGAGAGTAGCAAACCGGCGATAGGGACTGCTCAATCCAGCGGATTGGCGCGAGAACCGGCCAAAGGGACGATTTCGGCCGCATCGTCCGTCTCCAGCTCAATGATCCACAAATCCGGATCGAACTTCAGCTCGCGATCGAGGACCTCGCGGATTTCCGCCGGCTCCTTGCGGTCGCTCCTGATCTCGAAGAGGCGGCCTTCGTCCCCCTCCCCATCGAAGAAACTCTGCGGCGCCGGACCATAAAGGGTTTCCAACCCGTCGCGGAAGCGTTGGCGGATGAAGATCGCTCCCGCCTGCTCCTCGCCCTTTCGCTCGACCGCAGCGAAATCGCCCCGGGCAAACAGGCGGCGGGTCATGGCGGAAACGAAGATGTCGCTGCGCAATCTCATAGCCGAGCTATAGCGGCGAGCGGCGAGCGAGGCAATTGAAGCGGAGGACTAAAGCGCGCCGATATCCTGCAGTTTCTTCAGCACGGCCATGTTCGGCTCTCCGGTCTCCGGCAGGCGATAATGCTTCTGGAACCGGCGGATGGCAGCCTTCGTCTGCTCGCCGGCGACGCCGTCGATGCTGACATTGCTATAGGCGATATTGCTCAGGCCCTTCTGGATCTGCATGACCAGATTGACCTTGGTAACCGTATCGCCCGACACGGGCTTCGGCACGACGGTACCGGTCCTCATGTTTTTTTCGGCGTTCTGAATGGCGGCGGCGACCGGATCGATGGCGTCCGCCGTGGCCGAGACATTGATTGGACGCTGTGCGGGAATGGCCGCAATGCTTGCCTTGCTGCCGGCAGCCGGCGGAGAGCCGGCGGCATTGCTGGCTTTCAGGGCAGCTAGAAGCTCCGGCGTCGGCGCCCCTGTCTGCGGCAGGCCGGATGCCTCCTGAAAGAAGAGAATGGCGGCTGTGGTGCGCGATCCCGGCACGCCGTCTGCTGCGCCATCATAGAGGCCGTGGCGGATAAGCTCGGCCTGCACGTCGGCAATCAGCTTCGTTGGCGCAGCGGAAGGCTGCGTGCCGGGTGAGTTCGCCGACGGTTTGCCGGCTGCAGGCGCGGCAGCAGTCGAATCCTGTCGTTCTATGCGGAACGTCGTGACATTGCCGGCATCGGCCTGCTGTGCGTGAAGGAACGATTTGCGGCCGGGGATCTGATAGGGAGAGGCGGGATCGCGGGTGCGCAGCAAGGGCGATGGATGCGCGCCCGTCTGATACCAGAGCGCATTCGCCGTGACGAAGCCGAAAACCCCGAGGAAGAGAGCGATGCCGCCGGCAATCGCAGGATGCCGGCCGACCGCGCCGCCGACCAGGCCCGCAAATACGCCTGCTCCGCGCAGACCGAGACCGCCCAGCGCGGTACCGCCACGCAGGCTGAGGCTGCCCAGGGCGACCACTCCGCGAGAAGCGAACCCAGGCTGCTTACGTTTGCCCTTGCCTCTTCCCTTAGGCGATTTTCGCTTTTGCGGCGCCATCCATCCCTTCCTCTTTTCGCCCTTCACTCATCTCCACAGTATGTTTCAGGCGCGGCGGAAAATCGACGGGGCGATTGACATCCACAGGCTGTTGCACAGCCGAGACGCCCGAACCGTCGAACGGAATAAGGATCGTGATCACCGTGCCCTCGCCTGGCGAGCTGGCTATGTTGAAGCTTCCGCCATGCAGGGAGACGAGCCCCTTGACGAGCGACAGGCCGAGACCAGTGCCGGCATAGCGGCGCGTGTAATCGTTCTGGATCTGCACGAAGGGCTGCCCCAGCGAGGCCAACCGCTCGCTGGCGATGCCGATGCCGGTATCTCCGACCGAGAGCTTCAGCATGCCGTCCGCCAATGCAGCATCGACAGTGACCGCGCCACCGGCATCCGTGAACTTGATGGCATTGCCGACGAGGTTGATCAGGATCTGCTGGATTGCGCGCTGATCGGCGACGATGTCTCCAAGGCCGCGCTGGACGCGGCTCGACAAGGTCAGTCCCTTTTCCTTGGCCTGCAGCGCCAGCATGGCTTCGCATGTGGCAATGGAATCCTCTATCGGAAAGGCTTCCATCAGCAGTTCATAGCGGCCAGCCTCGATCTTGCTCATGTCAAGCATGGTGTTGACCACCGACAGCAGATGCGCGCCGGACTGGCGGATCAGGCCGACATATTCGCGCTGGCGGTTGTTTTCCAACTTGCCGAAATATTCGCCGCTGAGGATATCGGAAAAGCCGAGGATGGCATTGAGCGGCGTACGCAGCTCATGGCTGACGGCGGCAAGGAAGCGCGACTTGGCGTCATTGGCCGATTCCGCTTCAGCCGTCTTGCGCGCGGCATCCTCGCGAAGCTGCTGATCCTGCGATATGTCGCGCAACTGACTGACGATCGCCGTCAGGCGTCCTTCGGCATCGCGTCGCGCGGTCAGTTCCACGCGAGCATGGACGAATTGCTGGTCGCTACCGATAACGGCGGAGCGCTCCAGGCGCAGGTCGACACAGAATGCGTCCCTTCCCTGGCGAAGCACGTCGATGGCCTGCAGAAACACGATCCGGTCCGATACGTGGATCTGCTCGATAAGACCGCGGCCCGTCGGATCGCGCATCCAGCTCAGGAATTCCGCCCGGTCACGACCACCGACGGTGGTGACGTTCCCTTGCGGATCGAGAAGCAAGACTAGGCCGAAGGCGGCTTCCAGCATCAGGTCGCGATGCTCGACGACGACGGCTTCAGCAGATTGGGAAGCGGGCCGCTGGCGCGACAGCGCGATGCTGCCGACCGCCGAAAACAGGAAAGCGGCGCAAACCGTGGCAACACCGGCAGGCAAAGCTACGGCGGGGCTGGTAATGAAGGAAAGCCCGGCAGGAACGGCAAAAAGCGCCACCGAGGAGGCAAGCGCAAGCCGCCGCAAGATCGTCAGCTCCTGCGCCCGGACCTCGCCATTTCCGCTCGTCCCGGAGAGCCAGCTTCCGCTCACCCGGTCTACGAAGGCTACAGCCCCGACAGCCATGTCACTCAATACGCGCACACTACAACCCGTCAAAACGGTCACTTATTGGACTGTACAATAGGCCTTCGCGACTTAAGGAAAGAATAAAGAGAGAACCCGCCGACCGGCCGAAAAGGCTCCAAAATCCCGTTTTGGCGCAGAATGCGAGACCTTTGTTTTTTGTGGTTAACAGCGGGTAAGCAGCGGATTTTATTCATATTTCCGGCGCGCGTTAACTTTTGTGACGAGCCCAAACTCCGCAAAGCCCTGCATATCAACAGGATCAGGCGAGACATGCTTAACAGCAATCGCTACAATTTGATCCAAATGCGGCTCGAATTCGGAAAGCTAAAATTTGAATCAAATTTGCCGAAAAAGCCGCGGAGTTTTGAAAAGCGATGTTGTCCTCTGCCGGGTAGGGTTCAAGCCACATCGGACAGACCAGTCCGAATCGGCGATCGAGCCGAACGACAGAGAAGGTGGGCAAGGACATGTGGTTTCTGATTAGAGCGGGGTTCTGGTTTTCACTGGTTCTCATGTTTCTGCCGATCTTTGCCAAGCCTGAGGGCGCTCCCCGGCCGGCCGGCGAGGCGACGCTACAGGTTTCCGATGCGATTTCCGCTGCCTCGGGTGTCGTTCAGTATGTCGGCGCCATGTGCACCGAGAAGCCGGATGTTTGCGTCAAGGGCGGCGAAACACTGACGGCCCTTGGATATCAGGTCGGCGACGGCGCCCGCGTTGCCTACGACATGCTCGGTCGTCACTTTAAGGATCAGTCTTCACGCTCCTCGGCCGATGCCGCAGCGCGCGTGAGCCCGGAACAGATCGCTGCCGCGACTCAGCCTATGCCGGCAAAGCGCATTCTCGGGACCGAGACTGCCGACGTGGTCGTGACCGGAACGGTCCGGCTGCCCTCCTCGGTGCCGCTGCCGATGCCACGCCCGCGGACCTGATACTTCCCAATCTTGCCTCATTCTAGCCGCGGCCCGAACAAGGCCAGCGGCGTTCTTTTTTGCCGCGGGTTCAAATTGCCTGCAGTTTCGCCTATATCCATGGTCAATGGATAATCTGGACCGATACAATGACTGCGCTTGAGAAGATCATCGACGACTTTTCCTTCTTGGACGACTGGGAGGATCGCTATCGTTATGTGATCGAACTCGGCAAGGCGCTGCCCGACCTGCCGGAAGACAAGCGGACGCTGGAAAACAAGGTGCAGGGCTGCGCGAGCCAGGTCTGGCTCGTTACACAGGCGTCCGGCGATCCTGAGAATCCGATATTGATCTTCGAGGGTGATTCGGATGCGCATATCGTGCGCGGGCTGGTAGCGATCGTGCTGGCAACCTATTCCGGCAAGCCGGCCTCCGAAATCGCCGCGCTCGATGCGCTCGACGTCTTCGGAAAAATCGGGCTGGTCGAGCATCTTTCGTCGCAGCGCGCCAACGGATTACGCTCGATGATCAAGCGCATCCGCGAAGAGGCCCGCCTCCGGGCCGCTGCCTGAGCAATTACCAAAAACAGGAAGTAGTTTTCCGTTCGGAACCAAGCGCGAACGGGAGTTTCGGCGCGCCCACAGAGTTCCGCAACATCTCACCGATTGGAGCCGCTCGCCCGGCGGCTATAGTCAAAACCCGGCCCGAAAGCCGGGTTTTGGGAGCCTTCTAAGGTTCTTAGCGACCGCCGCGCTTGCGGCGCTGGCCGAGGCCCATTTCCTTCGCAAGCCGGGAACGTGCTTCCGCATAGGCGGGCGCCACCATCGGATAATCGGCAGCCAGATCCCACTTCTCGCGGTATTCTTCGGGCGAGAGGCCATGATGGGTCATCAGATGGCGCTTCAGCGACTTGAAGCTGCCACCGCATTCCAAGCAAGTGATCTGGTCATCCTGGACCGATTTACGGACGGATACGGCCGGCTTCTGCTTTTCAACAACGGCAACGGCGGGAGCCGGGGCCGAAGTGCTGCTCAAGGCGGAATGTACGTCGGAAATCAAATTCGGAAGGTCGCTGACCGGTACGACATGGTTGCTGACGTAAGCCGCGACGATATCGGCGGTCAATTCAACCAACAACTCCTGCCCGTTGCCAAGGGCCGCATCTGACATTGTGTTCTCCTGTTCATCGGCTTGCCTGCTGCGCCGCGGCTCCTTGGAGCGCGCAAGGCACAACGTTGCTATATGATCTGCGCTGAGCCCAGAAATCTGTTGATCACCAAGTTAGCGTAGCGCCGAGCAATCCGCATAAGCGTATTGCTCGTATTCGTAGCAGCCACCGGCAAAAAACGGTGCATAACGCCATGTTTCTTACCACAAGAAATCCACCCCTAGATTTCATGCGGAGAAAACCGCCTCGTACCGTCTGATATCCGTATTAGCGATCACGAAAGGTGATCTCCAATCCTTAACCGGAAGAAAGTTTTGCTCAGCTTTTTCTTAAGGAAAGTTAAAAGCATTGAGAGCTTAAACCCGGTTGAGACTAACGCAACATCAGAACTCTACTTGAATCTGAATTAGCACTCTTTACCCAAATGTCCAGTTTTTAATCCGAACATTTCTTCGTAAAAATTTCATCTACAAAAAAGCAGGTAACTAATGAGGCGAACTACCGTTGCTTATTCTTCAATCACTGCGTTTGTTAGCCCCTCTTTCTATACCCGCGTTTCGCGATTCGCCCCTGCATTAGTAGTTCATCTCGGATCGAAGGTGGCGTCAACCGACACCCAGCCTCGTGCGCTGCGCGTGCAAGAAGGTGCGCTGCAATCGGAGCAGTCAATACAAAGAAGACAAATCCGGCCAGCGCCCGCACCAGGATCGACAGATCCTGCGAATGAATACCGACTGCAAGTAGTAGCAGACCAGAGCCGACAGTACCGGCCTTCGATGCCGCATGCATGCGACTGTAAAGGTCAGGCAAGCGGACGATACCGATGGCTGCAATAAGCGAGAACAATGCGCCTGCCAACAGAATGACAGCCACGACGATAGCCCAAACGAGATCCATTACCGCCCCCCCTTCTGCCGTCTGCCATGCTTGCGCGTTTTCTTGTGAAGCGATTCGCTTCCTTTGCCTCCTCCATCGGGGGGCTGCTTCGAGGCATCCGATTGCGCCTGAGTGAGAACGAATCTGGCGAAGGCGACGGTGGCGAGAAAGCCGACGAGGCCGAGCGCAATGGCAATATCAATATAGAGCATGAAGCCGGTCTTGATGGCGATGACTGCGATGAAGCCGATCGCGATCGCCACGAGCATATCGAGTGCCAGAATCCGGTCCGGCAATGTCGGGCCTGCCACCACACGATAGACCGTAAGCAGAAATGCAAGGCTGAGAATACCGAGCGCTACCATGGCTGCTGCGGAGACGATGGATGCCGCGATCATCGGAAGGCCTCCATGATCCGGCGCTCGAAGCCATCAGCAATACTTCGTTTGATGGCTTCCGGGTCGGAGCAATCGAGCGCATGGACATACAGGGTCTTGCGATCGTCGGAGACGTCGACGGACAAAGTGCCCGGCGTCAGCGTGATCAGATTGGCGAGCAACGTGATTTCGAAATCGCGGTCGACCGTCAAGGGGAAGGCAAAGATCCCGGGTTTGACGTCCATTTTCGGGCTCATGACGGCAACGGCGACCGCCCAGGCCGACTTGGCAAGCTCGCATATGAACAGCAATAGCAGGGCAAGTATCCGGCGAGTGTGGCCGAGGTAAAGCCCGCCGCCATAGGATGACCGCACGACGGCAAGCGCGATCGCGGCAAGGACGAAACCAAACAACAGATTGACGAAGGAAGCACTGCCCGTGATGGCGACCCAGACGACGGCAAGCAGGAGGTTGAAGACCAACAGGATCATTGTGCGCCCCCTGCCTGCGGGAAGACGGAATGCAGATAGGCGGACGGCTGCTCGAGGCCGGCGGCGGCAAGCTGCGTCAGCTGCAGAAGCCTCTCCGGAAAGACACCGAAGCCGACGACAAATATTGTCAGCGCGATAAGCGGCACGCCCGCCTGCCACCTGATCGGCTCCGGAGGAGCATTCCCCTCATCGACTGCGGGCCGCCAATAGGCCAGCAGGAAAACCCGCCCGAAGGCGATCGTGGTCAGGAAACCTGCCGACAGGATCGCCGCGGCAAGCCACCAGGCACCTGTCGCGAGCGCCGCCTTCACCAGGACTACCTTGGGCCAGAAGCCGGAAAAGGGCGGCAGGCCGCTGGCCGCAAAGAACAGCACCAGTGAGAGCCCGGCGAACCAGCCGCTCCGCCGGTAAAGTCCACCAAGTGAAGCGAGTGAAAAGCTGCCGCCGAGCTGGGCCGCCTGGCCGGCAAGCAGATAGAGAGCCGTCATCAGCACCATGGAGTGCAATGCGTAGAAGATCGCGCCGCTGAGGCCATCGGCACCGCCGAGCGCGACGCCTGCGAGCATCGTTCCGATGCCGGAAATGACGATATAGCCCAGTAGGCGGCGGATGTCGGTCGACCCGAGAGCGCCCAGCACCCCGGCCAGCATGGTGGCGATGGCAACGACCGTTATCATCGGGCCAAGCTCCGTGCGTTCGACCGGCAGCAACATGACCAAGACCCTGATGAGCGCATAGACGCCGACCTTGGTGAGCAGGCCCGCGAACAGAGCCGAAACGGTGATCCGCGGCGTATGATAGGAGGCCGGCAGCCAGAAATTGACGGGGAAAGCAGCCGCCTTCATGCCGAAGGCAAGCAGGAACAAGCCAGCCAGCGTCATCATCGGCGCGGTGCTGCCGCCTGCCCTCGCCTTCATGGCAATATCGGCCATGTTGAGCGTGCCGAAGACGGCATAGAGATAGCCGACGGAGACGAGAAAGAGCGTGGTGGCGATGAGGTTCAGCACGGCATATTTCAACCCGCCGTCGATCTGCTCCCGCTCCGAGCCAAGGATCAGCAGACCGAAAGACGAAATCAGCAGCACTTCGAACCAGACGTAGAGGTTGAAGATGTCTCCCGTCAGGAAGGCGCCGCTGACGCCGGCAAGCAGCAACATGAGGAACGGGAAAAAGCCGTAGCGGCGGCCGCTGGTGCCGATCTCCGCGAGTGCGTAGACGCCGGCGGCAAGCGCCACGATCGCCGCCGTCAGAGCCATGGCCGCGCCGAGAAGATCGATGCTGAAGGCAATGCCGAAAGGCGGCAGCCATCGGCCCATGACCATCGTCACGGGTCCATCGCCCGCAACCCTATAAAGCAAGGCGGCATCGACCAGCACCAAGAACATCAATCCAGGAATGGCGATCCAGGCATGCCATTCGGTGCGGTTGCGCAACATCAGGAGAATAGCGCCGAGGCCGACGCACAGGGCGACCGGCAGAATGACCAGCCAATGCCCGAGCGGCACAGGCGCTGCCACCAACGCAGCGGAGAGATCGACGGGGATATCGGTCGGTCCGGCCATATTGTCAGTACCCCAAGGGCGGCAGCGGCCGCTCGTCCGGTTCGGCTGCCAGCATCTCGCCGGTATTGTCCGTCTTGAGATCCTGATAGGCCCGGTAGGTCAGGACAAGCAGAAAGGCGAAGAACGAGAAGGAAATGACGATCGCAGTCAGGATCAGCGCCTGCGGCAGCGGATTGGCTGCGGCCAGATCGAGTGTGCTCGCTCCTTGCGGAATGATGGGCGGCACTTCGGGCGTTATCCGACCGGCCGTAAAGAGCAGCAGATTGACGGCGTTGCCGAGGATGGCGATGCCGAGCATGATGCGGATCGAAAACTTCGACAGCATCAGATAGATCGCCGCGGCGAAGAACAGGCCGACCAGAGCGGCGAAAACGACCTCCATCAGTCCACCTCCCGCTCTTCGAGCGCAAGCGCAATCGAGGTGATCGCGCCGACGACGACCAGATAGACGCCGATATCGAAGAGCATCACCGTGGAGAGCGCCACTTCGACGCCGAACAGATGCGGATAGACCCACAGCCCGGTCATGAACGGCACGCCGAAGAAGGCGGACAGGAAACCCGCAAGGGTCGACGCCAGCAGGCCGAAGCCGGCAATCGCCAATGGATGAAAGACAATGGCGCGCCGCACCGCCGTCACGCCGCAGGCGATGCCGTAGATCGCGAAGGCTGACGCGGCGACCAGCCCGCCGATGAAGCCGCCGCCGGGTTCGTTATGGCCGCGCAGGAGAATGAAGACGGAAAAGAGCAGCATCAGTGCCGTCAGAAACGGCGCGGCAGTGCGGAAGATCAGCGTATTCATGAGCGCTCGGCCTCCATCCTCACCTCAAGATCGGGCTTTTCCTCAAGTTCGGGATCGTTGGTCGCGAGTTTGCGCTCGCCGCCGGCACGGATGCGGATCAGGGCCAGGATGGCAAGCCCGGTCATGGCGACGACGGCAATCTCGCCGAGCGTATCCGTGCCGCGGAAGTCGACGATGATGACGTTGACCACGTTGTCGCCATGGGCGATCAGCTTCGAATAGTGGTTGAAGAAGGCGGTCAGCGTCAGATCGAAGGGCGCTTGCGTCGCCTTCAGCAAGAGCAGGCCGAAGCCGACGCCGCAGGCGATCGCCAGCGCGGCATGGGCGACCATCTTCAGCGGCGGGCGACGATCCGACGGAGAAAGACGCAGCCTCGTCATCACCATGGCCAGGATGACGACGGAAAGGGTCTCGACCATGAACTGCGTGAAGGAGAGATCTGGCGCGCCGAACAGCAAGAAGATGACGGCGACGGCAAAGCCCTGGATACCGAGCGAAACAATGGCCGTCAGCCGGTCACGCGCCATGACGACAGCGGCAAGCCCGATGATGGCGATGAGGAAAATGGTCGCCTCATGCCATTGCAAATTCGGCCAGGCAGGGATTGCCGGCAATTCGCCATGGGTGACAAGGGGAACCAGCAGCATCGCGGCAAGGCAGAGGAAGCTGACCGCCACATAGATTTCCAGGCGGCCCGGCTGCAGGATCCGCGAGATGGCATGCGACAACCGCACCAGTCCGGAGATGAAACCATCGAAACCGCGATCCGGTCCCGGCCCTAAGTGCCGCAAGATAACCGACATCAGGAAGCGAGCGCGATCAAGCTGCCAATAGACAAGGATGCCAATGAGCGCGGTTGCCAGCGAAAGCGCCAGGGGCAAACCGATATGCGGAGCAAGCGAGGCCGAAATATGCAGCTCCTTGCCGCCGACGGCGCTCGCCATCGGCGAAGAGACATAGGCATGCCACGGCCCCGACAGCAAAGCCGAAGCGAGACCGAGCAACGCAAGCAGCGCCGGCCCGAGCCAGAGCAGTGGCGGCGCCTCATGCGGGTGGCGCGGCGTCTCAGTCAGCGGCCCGACGAAGGGTTTTAGCGCGACGGCAAAGGCGACGGCGAACATCAGCACATTGCCGGCCACGGCGACGACGGTCAGGATGATCGCAGCCGGCGATGCCTGTGCCAGCGCGGCATATATCTCTTCCTTGGCAAGAAAGCCGAAGGCTGGCGGCACGCCGCCCATCGAAATCGCGGCGATCAAGGCGGCGGCGAAGGTGAGCGGCATGGCCGAGCGCAGCCCGCCCAGGCGCGTGATGTCGCGCGTTCCCGTCTCATGATCGACGATGCCGGCGACCATGAACAGGGCGCCCTTGAACAACGAATGGGCCACCAGATAGAGCACCGCCGCTTCGACGGCATAGTCCGTGCCGAAGCCGGTGAGCAGCACGAGCAGGCCAAGGGAGGAAACGGTCGTGTAGGCGAGCTTTAGCTTGAGATCGGTCTGACGGATCGCCAGCAGAGTTCCGACCAGCAGCGTCACGGCGCCGAAAATCGGAAGGATCGTCTGCCACGCAGCCGTGTCACCCATGACTGGGTTGAGCCGCATCAGGAGATAGACGCCGGCCTTCACCATGGTTGCGGAATGCAGGTAGGCCGAGACGGGGGTCGGTGCTTCCATGGCATTCGGCAGCCAGAAGTGAAACGGAAACTGCGCCGACTTGGTGAAGGCGCCGCCAAGCACAAGGATCAGCGCGGTGAAATAGAGCGGGCTTGCCCGCAAGGTGTCGCCCGAGTGCAGCAATTCGAACATCGAGCCGAGGCCGGTGATCTGCCAGATGAGCAACAGGCCCGCCAGCAGCAGCAGCCCTCCTCCACCGGTAACCACCAGCGCCTGCAGTGCCGCCCGGCGCGACGCCTCACGCCGATGATCGAAACCAATCAGCAGGAACGAGGTGATGGAGGTCAGCTCCCAGAAGACGAACAGCGTGAGGAAACTGTCTGCCACGACTAGGCCGAGCATCGAGCCCATAAAGAGGAAGATGAAGGAGAAGAAGCGTCCGAGATCCGCATGCCCCTTCAGGTAGCCGCCGGTGTAGAGAATGATGAGGGTGCCGATGCCGGTGACGAGCAGTGCAAAGGTGAGCGACAGCCCGTCGAGCAGCCAAGAGAAACGCAAGTCCAGGCTCGGCACCCAATCAAAGCCGGCTTGGACGACTTGCCCCGAGGCAATATCGAGCAGAGATCCTGAAAAATGGAGAAAGGCTAGCCCGGGAAGCAGCGCCAGGAGCCAGGCGGCGTAGTGCCCCAACCGCCGAACGACGACGGGCGCGATCAACGCACCCAAGAAAGGCAGACATAGAGCCAGGAATGTCAGGCCCGTGACACCGGCCATGCCTTCCCCCTGCTGAACGATCATGCGGAATCCGGCAAGGCCGGAGCTAGGGTGCAGGGATAGGCGAAAGGGTGGGCTGTCTCAAGTGCAAACGGTCGAAAACCGGGATTAAACCACTGAAATCGTTTTCCGCCCGAACAACACCAGGTTGCCGGGATCGGCATCAAGGCCCTTACGGACGACGGCTTCTCCACTTCGGAGCCGGGGCCTCTTGCGCGGATCGCTTGGCCGTGGCAGCAAATCGTCCAATCCTGCATGGCTCGCAATGAAGCTGTAACGAATTTGAGCTATTTTTCAGCTACTCCTAGAATCGCTATGGAATTTCTGCGGAAAAATGCGCTATTCTTGATCGGTTTGCAGATCCCGCCTCCCGGAAACCGCAATGCTCGCCCGCCTGATTGCCCTCCTGCTGCTTTGCCCCGCGTCGGCGCTTGCTGCCGACTGGTGGTCTTATGACGATGCAGGCTTCGGCTATGCGATCGAGCTGCCGTCGGATTTCCATCTCTCGGCCTCTTCCGGCGATGCCAACCGCCTTTCCCTGTCGCCGGCGGATCGATCCGCCATGCTACAGGTCTTCGGCACGGCGCTCGCCAATGGTGACTTCACGGAAGAAGCGAATGTGCGCGTCGCACTCGCGCGGGATCAGGGCTGGAAGATTTCCTATTCCAAATCGAACTCGCGCGGCATCAGCTTTTCCGGCACCAAGCAGGGGCGCATCGTCTATGTGCGCGGCGTGGCGCTCTGCAACGGCGGAGCGGCCTTCTTCCAGATGGACTATTCGAAGGCCGACATGCAACGCTATGACGCCATCGTCATGCGTCTGGTGCGCAGCTTGCGCCCGACCAAGAAGTGCACTCCCACGGCGCAGGTGGTCAAAAACTTTCCGGAGACAGGCTGAAACAGGTGAGCACCGCCGAATAGTGCACGGCGGCGGCAGCGACCACGAAGCCGTGCCAGATCGCGTTCTGGAAGCGCAGCTTTTCCCATACGTGAAAGATGACGCCGAGCGAATAGATCMCCCCGCCGATGACGATCAGCAGCATCGAGGTGAACGGGATATACATCGAGACCGGCTTGGCCACGATGATGCCGCTCCAACCCATGGCAAGGTAAAGCAGGATGGCCAGCCGATCGTAACGCCCCGGAAACAGGCATTTCAAAACGATGCCGAAGGTGGCGAAAACCCAGACTGCTATCAGCATGGCAAACAGCAGCGGATCCCCGGCACCGCGTTCGAGAAACGGCGTATAGGTGGCGGCGATCAGAATGTAGATGAAAGAATGATCGAACCGCCGAAGGAACCATTTCGTCGGCGACACCGGCCAGAGATTATAGGTGAACGACATTCCGAGCGTGAGAACCAGGCCGACGCCGTAGATCCAGGCGGCAGCAATCCCACCATAAGAACTCCAGACGGTCGCATAGAAGATCAGTACGGTTGCGCCGATCAGCGCCAAGACCACTCCGACGCCGTTGACGATGCCGTCAGCGATCACCTCATATCGATCGTAAGCCCAGCGAATGCCTCGGTATTCGGCCATTTCTCTGCACGTTCCAATTCCGTGACGGCTCGATCCTTGCACCTCGCCAATGTGGAAGCAACTGTGCGAAACGGGCATTGCAATCAATCTTCGTGAACGTCGCCAGGGATATCGTCAACAGCAAGCGAACGCTCAATCCGCAATTTCTGGCCTTCTGTGAACAATCGAAATCCGCCATATAGTTGATCAAGTACAGCGGGTCGAGGATATCGAAGAGGCATATCAACCGGCGAAAACCTTCCGCCCGCCACCGACGGCTCGCTTGCCGTCCACGCCGGTTGCCTTTTTCAAGACTCTCAAGGTTGGAATTACCCCCATGACCGAAACTGCCCCCTCCTATGCACTGACCCGCCCTGCCTATGTCGGCCAATCGCACCTCGTCGTCACCGATCTGCCGCTGGTGTCGCGCTTCTATCAGGAGATGCTCGGCCTGAAGGTGATCGAGAAGACGGCGAGCGGCGAAGTCCTCGGCGTTGCCGGCCAACCGCTTCTGACCCTGACGACGGATCGCGCAGCGGCTCGGGCGCCGCGGACGGCAGCAGGCTTGTTCCATACCGCGTTCCTGTTGCCGAGCCGTGTCGAACTCGCGCGCTGGCTCCGTCATGCCGCACACAACAACGTTGCGCTGGAGGGTGCCTCGGATCATATCGTCAGCGAAGCGATCTATCTTTCCGACCCTGAGGGTAACGGTATCGAGATCTATGCCGACCGGCCGCATGAAGAATGGACATTCCACGACGACGGCACGGTGGAGATGGCAACGCTCAGGCTCGATCTGCAGAAGCTCTATGAAAGTGCCCCGCAGGACCGCTGGGACGGCATGGCCGACGGCTCCGCGATCGGCCACATCCATCTGCAGGTCGGCGACGTCGCCGAAGCGAATGCTTTCTATCGCGATGTTCTCGGCATGAAGGTCATGGCTGCCCGCTATCCCGGAGCGACCTTCCTTGCGACCGGCGGCTATCACCACCATCTCGGCGCCAATACATGGAACAGCCGCGGTGCCGGCGTGCGCTCCGAACACATGACGGGTCTCTCGGACTATACCTTGCGTTTCAACGACAAGGCCTCGCTCTACAAGGCCGTGGCGGCCCTCGATCAACACGCGATCAAGACCGAAAAGCGCGATGGCGGCATTTCGCTGCGCGACCCCTGGGGCATCGGCCTCAATCTGGTCGCCTGACATCCTCATTCGACACGCTTTTGAAGGCCCGTTTCGGAACCGGAACGGGCCTTTCGCGTTTGAGTGGTGAGGCAATCTTGCCTTCGAGGATTTGAGGGCATGGAGAGCGACAAAATCGCCGGCAAGCGGCCTGGCGGAGCGGCGGTGCCCGAGCCGGACGGTAGCGCGAGGCGCGCGAGTTCTGAGGAATATCGCAACGACGCCGACGCCTCAGAGATGATGGACTATGCGACGAGAGACAAGCTCGATGTCGCAACGTCCTGGGCGACTATCGGCATCTTCCTCAGTCTGGCGCTGATGGGCGTCTCCGCAATGTCGATGATCCTCATTCCAGTGACGCTGGCCGTCGTGGTCGGCATGATCCTCGGCCTGGCGGCAGAGAAACTCAGCAAGCTCGGCGTGCCGCGCGTTCTCAATGCCGTTCTCTTGTCGTCCGCGGTTGCGCTGACGATCTTTCTCGTCATCAATGCGCTCGCTGGGCCGCTCGCGAAGCTGGCTCAGGAGGCCCCTGATTTCTTCCAGCGAACCTCCGATAGGCTGGTGCCCTATCTCGACCGGTTCAAATGGCTGCATATTTCGCCGGAGACGTTTCAGGGCAGCCCGATGTCGATCAGCACCCTGCTGGAAAACAGCGGCAACGTCCTGCATGTGGTGTCCAACAGCCTGACGCCGGCCATCGTGCAAATCCTGATCTTCTTTGCAGCACTGCTATTGTTTCTCGCCGGCAGGGTCAGCCTGCGCAAAACGATCATCATGGCCTTTTCCAACAGGACCTCGAGGCTGACGGCGATCAGGATCATCAATGCGGTGGAGAGGGTGCTCGGCGTTTACTTCGCTACGGCCTCGCTGATCTATGCAGGCATCGGCGTCGCCATGACGGTGATTGCCTATGTCGGCGGCATGAGCGTGCCGGTGCTCTGGGGCGTCTTCGCCTTTCTTTCCAGCTTCATCCCATTCCTTGGCGTCACGACCATGACCATCGCGCTGGCGATCGCCGGCATCGTCACCCATTCGGACCTCGTCTTCGGTTTAGCTCCCGCCGTGGCGTTCTTTGCCGTGCACCTGACCGTGGAGAACCTGGTCTTTCCTGCCGTCATGGGCCGGCAATGGGAACTCAATCCTTTTGTCGTCTTCCTCGCCATCATCTTCTGGACATGGATGTGGGGCGCCGTCGGCGCCATGCTGGCGCTGCCTTTGTCGCTAATCGTGATGACCGTGATCGATGAACTCTTCATCGAGGAGAAGGCTCAGCCGCAACTGCCGGGCTAGGCGGTTCACACCATCAGTTCGTCGTGCCGCCATCACCCTTTTCGGGGATATCCTGCAGGCGGACGAACTGCACACCCTTTGCCTTCAGCGCCAGAATGCTCGCAGCCACCCCCTCGCCCGCGGCATGGGTCGGCTGGTTGATGTGAGAAATGATGACATCGCCGTCCTTGGCGGAAGCATATTGCTTTTCCACCAACTTGGCCGGCAGAAGCGAGCCGCTGTCACCGTTCACCGAATAGCCGGCGATCCGATAGCCCATGCCGCGGATCTGGGCGATGGCCGAAGGGCTGTATTTTGCGGTCGCGCCACGGAACCAGCGCGGCTGCGGAATGCCTGCGGCGATCATCGCATCGGCGCCGCCCTTGACCTCCTGGGCGACCGCCTGCGGCGAACCGGCAGCATCGATGCCATAGACTTTGATTGGAATATCGACGGCCGGAATATGGTTCTGGCCGTGATTTTCGAGCTCGAAAAGATCGGGATGAGCAAGGAAGACGGCGAGCGCATCAGGATTGGTGCGCAGCCAGCGCGCGGTGACGAAAATCGTCGCCGGGATGCGCTGATCGACCAGGGTGCTCAAGATGCGCGGATCGGTCTTGCCCATGCAGGCATCGAAAGTGAGCGCAATGCGCGGTGGGCCTTTGCCGGCTCGATTGACGCGCAGGTGCGGTTCCAGGAGCTTGACGGTCGATGCCGGCGCCTTCGGCGGCAGCTGTGGCCAGCCGGCCGGCGGTTGCTCCGGCTGCGCGGCGAAGGCGGCCTGTGCGGCAAGCAGGATCATGGATGTCAGCAACAGGCGTTTCATCGGGAGGCCACCGGGTGAATCAAGCAAACGAAATCTGGAGGGCGAGACGATCACCGTCCCAGCCGCAACGCTCGCCATCATCCGGCAACCCGCCGGAAATAAGGCAAACGGGCGACGACGGTGCTCATTTCACATCACAAATACGCCAGACAGGAAAGCGGCAAAGTCCGGGCTTCACCCTGACGGCGTCTGTGCTACGATTGATAAGAAGTGGCCGTGACACTATCTGGATATTTTTCCGTGCTCCTAAAGAGAGACATGTATGAGTCGCGATCCGTATGAAGTCTTAGGCGTAAAGCGGGACGCCCCGCAAAAGGATATTCAAAGCGCCTATCGCAAACTTGCCAAGAAGCTGCACCCCGATCTCAACCCCGGCGACAAACAGGCCGAGGACAAGTTCAAGGAAGTTTCGGCCGCCTATGGCATCCTCGGCGACGAGGAGAAGCGTGCGCGGTTCGACCGCGGCGAGATCGATAGCAGCGGTGCCGAGCAGGCGCCGCGCAGCTACTATCGCGATTATGCGGCGCGTGAAGGCCAGCGCGGCCCCTATCAGAATACGGGTGGTTTTGCCGATTTCGGCGATGCCGACGACATATTTTCCAGCTTCTTCTCGCGGCGCAGCCGAGGCCAATCCCAGATGCAGGGTCAAGATCGTCACTACACGATGGAGGTCGATTTTCTCGACGCCATCAACGGCGCAAAGAAGCAGATCAGCCTGCCTGAGGGGCCAGCGCTGGACGTTCAAATTCCGCCCGGCACGCGCGATGGTCAGACGCTTCGCCTGAAGGGCAAGGGTGATCCAGGCTTTAACGGCGGGAAGCCCGGCGATGCGCTGATTGCGGTGCATGTCCGTCCGCATCGCTTCTATACGCGCGACGGCGACGACATCCGGCTGGAACTGCCGATTTCGCTGGCGGAAGCGGTGCTCGGCGGCAAGGTCAGGGTTCCCACCCCCTCCGGCGATGTCACTGTGACGCTGCAGCCGAATTCCAACACCGGCAAGGTGCTGCGGCTGAAGGGCAAGGGCGTGCCGGTTCGCGGCAAGGAAAACGGCGACGCCTATATCTCCCTGAAGATCGTCCTGCCGGATGCGCCGGATCCAGAGCTCACGCGTTTCGTCTCGGAATGGGAGGCCGGCAAGACGCAAGATCCCAGAAAGACCATGGGAGGATAAACGATGAACGAGAGAGAGTTTCGACTGCACCTCGAAATCGAGACCACGGTGCTGGAAATCTGGATCTCACAGGGCTGGGTGGTGCCGGAAGTGACGGATCAAGGCCGGAACTTCCGCGAGGCCGACATTGCCCGCGGCCAGCTCATCCTCGACCTCGGCAATGCCATGGGCGTCAATGAGCCCGGCGTCGATGTGGTCATGGATCTCGTCGATCAGCTTCACAGCCTGAGGGCAACGCTGCGTGACCTCACGGAGGCCGTATGCCGGCAGCCTTCCGACGTGCAACAGCACATCCTGTCAGAACTCAGCCGCGTCGACGTTCAACGGCGACGCTAGCGGCTCACGGCAGCGCCGGATCGCTCAGTCGTAGAGATAGTGCTCCTGCCATGCGTCACGCGGCACTTTGTCGCCGATCTGGTAGCTCAGATCCCGGACATGGATGTGCTTTGGGCCGGTGATGCAATCATACGAAAGATGATACCAGTCGCCCTTGCTGCGGAAGACGGCGCCTGGCGCCTTCATTGAATCCGGGTTCATGGCGGGATCGCCGAATGTGTAGGCGATGACTTTGTCCGGCTTAAAACCCGTCTTGTCCGTGCCGATCCGCTTCATGGCCTCCGCGTCACACGCCTGTTCCATCCGCTCTGACGGATCGAGCTTTTCCAATTGCTTCTTGATGGCCGGGTCGACCGCGAAAGCAGAGTTAGCGAAAGCCGCCAATGGGATAAGGATGGCAACGAGTTTCAGCATCAAGACCGGTCCCTTTGCATTATTCTGGAATTGATTGCGTCCATTCCATCAGGGATGGCGGTTCGACCGCCTTTATGTCGACGCAATGTATATCGACTTCGATAAAGAATGTGGTCTCATCAAGGCAGCTCCCCCATCGGCTTTCCCGCAAGCTGCCCGTTCGATCAACACTAGTTGATCCGACTTGCATGAAACTTGAGAGGAGAGTTCCCTATTGAACCTCATGCGGCCTCCCTCTATTTCTCTGTTCTCTTTGCATCCGACTTTCACTCCAGAGAAAGCGCTCTCGTGTCTGTATTCAAGAACCTCCCCACCCCGCCTGCCGCCCCGAAACATCCCGTTACGGATACGCGTCACGGCATCAGCCGCAGCGACGATTATGCATGGCTGCGCGCCGACAACTGGCAGGCGATGTTCAAGGATCCATCGATCCTGGCTCCGGAAATCCGCGCCCATCTGGAAGCTGAAAATACCTATATGAACGCCGCCATGGCCGACACGAAGGACCTGCAGAAGGCTCTCTTCGGCGAGATGAAAGGCCGCATCAAGGAAGATGACAGCTCGGTGCCGGTCAAGGACGGCCCCTATGCCTACGGCACGCTTTTCGTCACCGGCGGCGAGCAGCCGCATTATTTTCGCGAAGCCCGCAACGGCGGCGCGCGCAAGCTGCTGCTGAATGGCGACAAGGAGAATCAAGGAAAGTCCTATTTCCGTCTTTCCGGCCTCGACCACTCCACCGATCACAGCCTCGGTATCTGGGGTTATGACGACAAGGGCTCCGAATATTTCACGCTGAAGGTCCGCAACCTTGAAACCGGCGAGGATCTTTCGGATGTCCTCGAGAACACCGGTGGCGGCGGCGTCTGGGCACCGGACGGCAAGAGCTTCTTCTACACACTGCAGGACGAAAACCATCGCCCGTCCAAGATCTACCATCACATCCTCGGCACGCCGCAATCGCAAGACCGGCTCGTCTACGAAGAGGAAGATGCAGGCTTCTTCATGGGCGTCGGCGGCTCGCTGCTCGACGACTACATCTTCATCGACATCCACGACCACGAGACCAGCGAATATCGCATCATCCCGACCTCCGACCTGACCGCCGAACCGAAGATCGTGGCCGTGCGCGAAACGGGGATCGAGTATGAGCTCACCGAAGGCGGCGATGTCTTCTACATCCTCACCAACGACGGCGACGCCAAGGATTTCAAGATCATGGAGACGCCGGCCAACAAGCCGGGCAAGGAAAACTGGAGCGAAGTGGTGGCCCACAAGCCAGGCACGCTGATCCTCAACCACATGGCCTATGCCCGCCACCTCGTCTGGCTGGAGCGCAAGGACGGCCTGCCGCGCATCGTCATCCGCGATCGCCGCAGCGGCGAGGAACATTCCATTGCCTTCGAAGAAGAAGCCTATTCGCTCGGTCTGCAGGGAGCTGCGGAATACGATACCGACGTCATCCGCTTCTCTTATTCCTCGATGACGACGCCGAGCCAGCTCTTCGACTACAATATGGCGACGCGCGAGCGCACCCTCTTGAAGACGCAGGAAGTGCCCTCAGGCCACAATCCGGCCGATTACGTTACCCGCCGCGTCTTCGCGCCTGCCTGGGATGGCGAAAAGGTGCCGGTGACGCTGCTTTACCGCAAGGACACGCCTCTGGACGGCTCGGCACCGTGCCTGCTCTATGGCTACGGCGCCTATGGCATCACCATTCCGGCCGGTTTCAACACCAACTGCCTGTCGCTTGCGGACCGCGGTTTCGTCTACGCCATCGCCCATATCCGCGGCGGCAAGGACAAGGGCTTTGCCTGGTACGAAGACGGCAAGATGGAAAAGAAGACCAACACGTTCAAGGACTTCATCGCGGCTGCCGACTATCTGAATCAGGAGAAGTTCACCTCTTACGCGAAGATCATCGCTGAGGGCGGTTCGGCAGGCGGCATGCTAATGGGTGCGATCGCCAACATGGCGCCGGAGAAATTCGCGGGCGTCATTGCCGCGGTGCCCTTCGTCGACGTGCTCAACACCATGCTCGACGACACCCTGCCGCTGACGCCGCCGGAATGGCCCGAATGGGGCAACCCGATCGACAGCAGGCAAGAATACGAGCAGATCGCCGCCTACAGCCCCTACGACAATGTCGGCGAAAAGCCCTACCCGCCCATTCTTGCGCTCGGGGGCCTCACCGACCCGCGAGTCACCTATTGGGAACCGGCCAAGTGGGTTGCCAAGCTGCGCGACAAGACGACGGGCGATGCGCCGATCCTCTTGAAAACAAATATGGATGCCGGGCATGGCGGCGCGTCCGGCCGTTTCCAGCGCCTGGAGGAAGTTGCCTTCGAATATTCCTTCGCCATCAAAGTCGCGGGCAAGATGTAGGCTGAGAGCCGGGAGGGAGCGGATGGCAGTCTTTGTAGCCCTGCTGCGTGCCGTCAATGTCGGCGGCACCGGCGCATTGCCGATGGCGAAGCTGAAGGCGCTCTGCGAGGAAATCGGCTTCACGGACGTGATGACCTATATCCAGAGCGGCAATGTGCTCTTTCGCTCCGAAGGGGATGAGGCGACGGTGCAGGCGCGGCTCGAACAGGCGCTGGCGCGCAAGATGGGCACATCACCCGGCGTGATTCTGCGCAGCCGCGAGGCTTTGGATAGGGTGGCTGATAATTCGCCCTTCCCGCATGCCAAGCCAAACTATCTGCTCGTCAGCTTCCTGCCGGATGCGCCGCCGAAGGATGCGCTGGACAAGCTTGTCGCGCCCGGCGGCGAAGAAGTGCATATCGCCGGCCGAGAAATCTATGTGCATTACCCCGATGGTTCCGGACGCTCGAAACTGAAGCTGCCGGCGCTGAAAGCAGGCACATCGAGAAATCTCAACACGGTACGGAAGCTTGCGGAGATGGCACGCGAGCTTGAGGAGCGCAGGGATTAGACGACGAGACGGAGGCGCGATCGATTGCGATCCGCAGCTTGCACCTCCTCTTCATGCGTCCTACTTTAGAGGCATGAGCTCTTTCCTTTCCGAAACACAGATGCTTCAGGCGCCTCCGGTTCTGTTCGACAACAGCTATGCGCGCCTGCCACCGCAATTCTTTGCGGACCAGAGGCCGACACCCGTGGCGGCACCGCAGCTCATCAAGTTCAACGAGGCGCTGGCGCGCGAGCTTGGGCTCGATGTCGAGGCGTTGAGACAGAATGCTGCGGCTATCTTTTCGGGAAACCAGCTTCTGCCGGGATCGCAACCGATCGCAATGGCCTATGCCGGTCACCAGTTCGGCAATTTCGTGCCGCAGCTCGGCGATGGCCGCGCGATCCTTCTCGGCGAAGTGAAGGATCGCAACGGCAGGCGCCGCGACATCCAGCTCAAGGGCTCTGGCCCCACTCCATTTTCCCGCCGCGGCGACGGGCGTGCCGCGCTCGGGCCGGTATTACGCGAATACATTGTCAGCGAGGCGATGTATGCCCTCGGCATCCCGACGACGCGGGCGCTGGCGGCAGTGACCACCGGGGAGCCCGTCTATCGCGAGGAAGTCCTTCCCGGCGCGATCTTTACGCGCGTGGCGGCCAGCCATATCCGCGTCGGCACCTTTCAATTCTTTGCCGCGCGCGGCGATACGGAGAGTACAAAAACGCTGGCTGACCATGTCATTGCCCGGCACTACCCCGAAATCAGAGACCGTGCGAACCCCTATCTCGCGCTGCTGGAAGCCGTGGCCGAGCGGCAGGCGGCGCTGATTGCGCGCTGGTTGCATGTCGGCTTCATCCACGGCGTGATGAACACCGACAATATGAGCGTGTCGGGCGAGACGATCGACTTCGGTCCCTGCGCCTTCATGGACGCCTACGACCCGGCGACGGTCTTCTCTTCCATCGATCGCAACGGCCGCTATGCCTATGCCAACCAGCCGGCCATAGGCCAATGGAATCTCGCGCGCCTCGGCGAAACGCTGATTCCGTTGATCGATCCGTCCGTCGATAAGGCGATCGAGCTGGCAAACATCGTTATCAAGGCCTATGGCGAGCGCTTCCAGGCGCATTGGCTCTCCGGCATGCGTGCCAAGATCGGCTTGGCCGGCGAGGAAGAAGGCGATCTCGATCTGATCCAGTCGCTACTGGCGATCATGCAGCAGCAAAGTGCGGATTTCACGCTCACCTTCCGCCGCCTTGCCGATCTTGCGGCAGACGAGAACACAACCGATTTCGCCGCGACCTTCCAGGATTCGCAAGCTATTACGCCTTGGCTTGCGCAATGGCGTGAGCGGCTCGCCCGCGATCCTCAGCAGCCTGCCGCGCGCGCGCAAACGATGCGAAAGGTCAATCCGGCGTTCATTCCCCGCAACCACCGGATAGAACAGGCAATCGAAGCTGCGGTCGAGGACGGCGATTTCTCCCTGTTCGAAGCGCTGCTGAAGGTGCTCGCCAAGCCCTACGAAGACCAGCCCGCCTTTGCGCCCTATGCCGAGCCGCCCTTGCCGGCGGAAAGGGTATTGCAGACCTTCTGCGGCACTTGAGAAAGCTGGGCGCATAAGCCCCGGGCAGGCTTGCAGAGTCATCGTCTCCCCAACCCATAGGGAGATATGACGATGAAAGTGCACCACGGCACCCACAATTATTTCAGCACCCCGATACGCAGCAAGCAGGATCAGAATTCCGACGACAGCTCGCCTTTTAGCCTGCCTGACGACAGCGAGCAGCAGGACGATTCGCAGGGACCATCGGTCTCAACGAGCGGTGTCCCCTCCTCCATTTCATCGGGCTTCTGGCTCAGCCAGATCGGCGGGGCGTCAGCATCCGGCACCAGCGACGATCAGGATGGCTCGACTGCCGCAAGCGGCAGCAGTTCGACCTCATCGACCAAGCAGTCCAATCAGGACATTCTGGACGAGTTTGCCAAATGGGCGAACATGACGCCGGCCCAGAAAATCCGGGCGCAATATCTGCAGGCGCATAGCCTGACGGAAGAATCCTTCAACGCTCTCTCCACCGACGACCAGAAGGCGATCAACGACCAGATCGCTGCCGAGATCAAGCAGAAGCTCGGCGCTGGCAACAACAAGGGTGACGACGAGAAGGAAACGGACGGCGCATCCTCGGCCTTGTCCATCGCCTGAGCAAATTGCCAGATTGCATGAAGAGGATACGATCCTGATTCACGTCTCGATCGTATCCTCTTGTTTTTACTGGCCGCATTTCGTCACTGACCAACCATTTGGACAATGATCTTGCTGACTTCGACAAAGACGGCTTCGACATCCTTCGCAGGCGCGGTTGCCTCCGCGACGAACGTCGTGACAAGGACGGGGCCACGCTCGGGCGGCCAGATCACCGCGATATCGGCATAGGAGCCATTATTGCCCGTACCGGTCTTGTCGCCGACCTTCCATTCCTTCGGCAGGCCGGCGCGCAGACGATTATTGCCGGTGGTGTTGGCGACCAGCCAATTGATCAGCTGATCCCTGGATGTTTCTGACAGCGTGTTGCCAAGCGTCAGCAGCCCGATCGTGTCCAGCATCGCATCTGGCGTCGTCGTGTCGCGCAGATCGTCCTTGACCGCCTGATTGACGTCGGGCTCATTGCGATCGAGGCGGGTTTCGGTGTCGCCGGTGACGCGCAGCCAGGAGGTCAGCGCAGCAGGACCGCCGACGCTTTCGAGCAGCAGGTTGCCGGCGGTATTGTCGCTCAGGGTGATGGCGGCGCCGCAAAGTTCGGCGACGGTCATGCCATCGGTGCCGGCATGCTTTTCCGTTTCCGGGGAATAGGTAACCACCACCTCTTTCCCATAGGTGACGCGGCGGTCGAGTTTTTCGACACCCTGATCGACACGCGCCAGGACAAAGCCGGCTGCCAGAGCCTTGTAGGTGCTGCACAGCGGGAAGCGCTCTTCCTGGCGATGGCCGAGTGAAATATTGGTTTCAGTGTCGAGGACGGAGACGCCAAGTCGCCCGCCGGTTTTCTTTTCCAGACCCGCCAACTGCTTGTCGACATCGTCGGTCAGCTGCGAATTGTCCGTCTGTGCGCCGTTATCGCCGTCCATGTCTTGTCCGTTGGCCGGCGTTGCGGAATTGTCCTGGGTGGCCGGCGCCTGCGGCGACGTAGCGACACCCTGGGCGAAGAGCGCATCCGGACCGAGCGTCAGAGCGGGGAACAGCAGCGCCGAGCCAGCCACAAGGCGGCGACGGGTGAGCAATATGGGCATGCAAAAAGCCTCCAGCAGAATCGGGCAGATTGTGGGCTATGCGACGAATATGGCAAGCCTCCGACCGGCCCGATTGCTATCGGATTTCATGCCGTCTTGTCGACCGTGACTTCAATGACCGCGTCAATAATGGGCTGATCCCGATTGTACCGTATGACTACCTGCCCTTGTAAATTTAATAGGCGATCGCATATATTGCTCTAGAGACTAGAGGTATTGGAGATCACAGATGTTGTCGATCGGCGACTTGTCCAAGCGTACCGGCGTCAAAGTACCGACGATCCGCTATTACGAGCAGATGGGACTGATCTCGGAACCCGACCGCAGCGAAGGCAATCAGCGCCGCTATACCAAAACCGATCTGGAGCGCCTGGCCTTCATCCGCCATGGCCGCGACCTCGGTCTGACGATCGACGCCATCAAGGAACTGATCTCGCTCAGCCAGCACCCGGATCGCCCCTGCGTCGGCGCCGACCGCATCGCCAAGGAACATCTGGATGACGTGCGCATCAAGATCGCGCAGCTGAAGCGGCTGGAGCATGAGCTGGAGCGCATCGTCTCGCACTGCGACGGCCACAGTATCGAAGACTGCTATGTGATCCGGGCATTGTCGGATCATGGGCTATGCGACGGAGAGCATTGAGGCCCCCATTGACAAATGCGCTGAACCGGACCATTGATGCGCTCATGATCACGCACGCGCTCCATAATTGCTCGTATTTTTGGCTGTACCTGTAAGGGGCGGCCGAGACAGATCATATTGTCAACAAGCCGCCGTCAGGCGGCTTTGTTGTATCGGCAGCGTCCTGACGGCTCATTCAAAAACAAGGACGCAAAATGCCATGCTAGACGATAGCGACATCTCACTTCTACGGCCGCCTGTTCTGACCATCCGCAATGCGCAGCCGCGCGACCTGCCGGAACTGAATGACATGATCCGGCTGCTGGCCGCCCATCACGGCGATCCTTCCGGCACAACGCCCGAGCAGCTCGAACGCGATCTGTTCGGCCCGGTCCCCTGGATCACAGCGCTGGTCGCCGAAGGCGAAGATGGGTTGCTCGGCTACGCCATCCTCGTGCCGCTCTACAAGGCGCAGGAAGGGCAGCGGGGCATGGATCTGCATCATCTCTTCGTGCGTGATGGCCATCGCAGCCATGGCATCGGGCAGCATCTCGTCGACCGCGCCCGCGATATCGCGCGCAAGGCCGGCTGCACCTACCTTTCGGTTGGCGCCGCGACAGGCAACTTCAAGGCTCACCGCTTCTACGAGCACATGGATTTCAAGCCGCGTCCGGTCACCGGTATGCGTTACCTGCAGGCACTGGCCTGATGCCGGCCTTTGACGGGATCGCCATCAGACGCCCGATGTCAGCGATCGATGGCGATCCCGCGGCCGGCAAAGAACCTATCGAACGTCTCCAGCGGCATCTCGACATTCTCGCGTGTCGCATCGATGTGACCGGAAGGATTGTGGAAGCGGATCATATCTCCGTCGATGGCCGTGACCAGCACGAGATGGCCGCCCTTGGCCGGCGGCTCGGTCTCCGGCCAGCGAATGGAATGATGTACTGACGCGATAAAAAATTCCGATTGCGTGAGGATATCGGCAATCTCCGCAATGGAAATGCCGGTGACGACCCTGGCATTCAGATCGAAGCGATCGCGGACGAAGGGAATGAAGGGCGCATAGATCAGCCCCCTGATCCGGCCATCCGGCTCCTCGACATAGCCGCCGTAATCCCTGCATCCCATGGCCAGATCCATGATCGGAACCGTTTTGCCGGTGCGGGCGGCAAGCACCATCTTCAGGCAGGCCATGCCGCAGAGATTGGCAGCCCAATGAGCATATTCCTCGATATCGCGAGCGCCGGAAGACGCCCAGAGCGGGTCCTTCAGCAAGGCGGACCGCGCGCCCTCGGCCACGACAGCCAGCGTCATGTCAGCCGTTTCCCACTGGCTGAAATAAGGAACCCTTTGCGCCACCCTTGCGTCCACGACCACCCTCTCCCGTTGCCGAATCCCGTGGCATAAGCTTTATCGGAAATGCGCTGGAAAAATGGCTGCATCCGCCAAGCGCCGGGCGCTTCGTGGACAATTTCCAGCCTATTTCGCCGGCAGCGCCTTCAGATAAGCCGCGATCGCCTCGCGGTCGGTTGCCGGCAAGTGGGCGATGTTCTGCTGGACTTCGGCCATCGAGCCGCCAGCTGAATCGTAGTTCGGGGTGAAGCCGGTTTCGAGATAGTTGGCGATGTCGCCGGCGCTCCAGCTGCCGATCGCCTTTGAACCTGGCCTGATATCCGGGATCTGGCCCTTTCCTTCCGGATTGGGCGCTCCGGCCAGCCATTGACCGCTCAGGAAGCCGCCGAGGCTATCGCGCGGCGTGTGGCATTCGCCGCAATGGCCCGGCCCTTCCACCAGATACTGCCCGCGCTTAATCTTGTCGTCAGCATTGACGAGGACGACGCGCGGCTGGTCGTTGAGATAGAGAAATTTCCAGGCACCAAGCGCCAGCCGGATGTTGAAGGGAAAGGGCAGTTCGTGCGGCGGAGCGATATTGCTGCTCTTCGGCAGCGTCTTCAGGAAGGCCCAGAGATCGTTGATGTCCTTATCGCTCATGCGGCTATAGGAGCCGTATGGGAAGGACGGATAGAGATGTTCGCCTTGTCTGCCGACGCCGCGTTTCATGGCATTGCCGAAATCTGCGAGCGTCCAGCTGCCGAGCCCTGCCTTCTCGTCCGGCGTGATATTCGGCACATGGAAGGTGCCGAAGGGGCTCTTGAGCCCCAGGCCACCCGAAAGCACGAGCTTGGCTTCCCCTTGAGCGCCTGGCGCGGCATGACAGCTGGTGCAGCCGCCGGTCCAGAACACCATCTCGCCATTCTTGACATCGGGATCGCCGAGATTGGCCCAATGGCTTGCCGGCAAGGACGTCGGCGCGGTGACGACATAGAACGCGCCGCAGCCGAGGATGATCACACCGAAAAGGCAAAGCAGCCACCGGACAAACCGCGCCATCACCACTACCCCCAAGCTCTAGCTCTAAAGCCATGAAGCTCCGCACCGCCAGCAAAACCGGTGCGGAGGCCAAAACCGATTTTCAGGCGAGGCCGACCTACCGCTCAGTCTTTCTTGATGCGGTAGGCCTGATGACAGGCGCCGCAGCTGCCACCGAGGGTCTTCAATGTTGCGCCGACGCCGGCCTTGTCATCCGGGAGCTGGGCGAGCGCCGTCTCGGCATCGGTGGAGAGCTTCGCAGCCTTGGACTTGAAGTCATCGAAGTTCTCCCAGATCTTTGGATTGACCTCGGCATCGCTCTTGTCGCTCTGCGGATTGAACTGGTTCGGGAACGCCTTGGCGGTTTCGGCGATCGTCGCCAGTGACGCCTTGACGATATCGGCGTCATAAGGTTTGTCGCCCTTTGCAATCGCTCCGAGAGCTCCGGTGGCGCCACCGATCTTCTTCATCAATCCGATGCGGGAGTCATGCGTGCCATCGGCCGCCACGACTGAACCCAGGGCGATACCGGCCAAGGCCGTTGCCGCCACAATCGCTTTCCACTTCATTTCCTTCTCCTACGTCTTCCTGATGATCAAGACCGCATGCGCGGCCAGCGCATGTTTACGGCTGACATGTTTGCCGGTTTCCTTTCCCGCAATGAAGTCACAAAGTGGTGAGAGACAAGTGAAATCAGTGTCATGCTATCGACACATTCATTCGCGGCTTCAGCTCTCACGCCAATTTGAGGCCCATACAGACCGTAAACACCGAAACCGCGACGAGCAGCAGCCCTGCCGAACGGCCCGCAAAAGCGGTTGCCCGCGGATTGGCAACCAGCAGGTTGCGGCTGCGCCCGGCAGTGATGGCTAGGCCTCCATAAACGGCAAACTGCGTTGCTATGGTCATGGCTCCCATGATGGTGGCCTGTATCCATACCGGGCCGTATTCCGGCTTCAGAAACTGCGGATACACGGCAAAGATGAAGAGATAGGCCTTCGGATTGATCAGGCAAGTGACCGCTCCCTGGCGAAAGGCTTTCCAGGTGGAGCGGCTGGCGGCGGGGCCATCATGACCGACGGTGATGGAACTGCGCATCAGCGTGTAGCCGATGAAGGCCATATAGGCGCCCCCGGCAATCAGCAGCGGATTGAAGAGAACAGGCACGAAATGCATCAGCAGACCGATGCCGACAGCGCCGTTCAGCGAGTGCACCACACCGCCGAGCATGATGCCGCCCGTCGCAGCAAGGCCGCGATTGCTGCCGCCGGTCAGGGAATTGGCGAGCACGAACAGCATGTCCATGCCCGGCACGATGATGATGCCTAAGAGAAGGAGAAAGAAAAGCCAGAGATTTTCTGCGTAACCCATGTCAGTTGCCTATCGCTCTCTCCATGGAAGCAGGAGAGGAAATGATTGATTTTCAAGTGAATAGGCGATCATATAAATCGAGCCAACTGACGGGGTGTTGTCAGTAGCCTTCGTCATTAAGGAAATAAAATGCGCAAGGCGTCGCGCCTGTTCGAGATCATCCAGATCCTGCGGCTGGCCAAAAGGCCGGTGACGGCGGCCGATATTGCCGGCCAGCTGGAGGTGACCGTGCGCTCGGTCTATCGCGACATCGCAGCGCTTCAGGCGATGCGGGTGCCGATCGAAGGCGAGCGCGGCATCGGCTATATATTGCGGCCCGGCTTCGACCTGCCGCCGCTGATGTTCTCGATCGAGGAAATGGAGGCGATCGTGCTGTCGCTGGCGCTGTTGGAGCGCACCGGCGACTCCGAACTGAAGCAAGCGGCCAAGCGCGTGAGCGCCAAGATCGCCGGCGCCGTGCCGCCACCGCTGCGCCAGACCCTCGATGCCAATGCGCTGCATGCCTGGGGTTTTGCTGCGCCTTCTGCCTCGGCGATCGACCTGGCATTGGTTCGCCGTGCCATCCGCGACGAGGAAAAACTCGATCTTGCCTATCGCGACGAACTCGGCCGGGCCACCGAGCGCCTCATCCGGCCGATCGCGCTGATCTATTACGCCGAAACAGCCAACATCGTCGCCTGGTGCGAGTTGCGCCAGGCCATCCGCAATTTCCGCAGCGACCGGATCGAGGACTGCCAGCCAACCGGCCTCTGGTTCAAGGGCGAAGGCGACCGTCTGCGGCAGATTTGGGTGAATGGCTGGCAAACGAACACCTCGGCCGCGACCGGCTGAGGTGTTGCGAGACGTCCAGGATGTGACCGGGCTTTATAGAATCATTCCGCCGCCGCCTGCGCCTCAGAAAGAGACGTTACCAAGATACGGATGGCGATCGAACGCGTATCAGCGCAGCGCCAAGGTCCTGCTGGTCTCGCGGCCGAATCCCGTAACCTCAATCCGATCCCTATAGACCGAGACGATCGCATAGGCAGTGGTGTCGTCGGTATCGACCATGCCCATGAAGTTGACGAAATAGGTTCCGTCGGACACCCCGAAATTGCCGGCGTGATTGTGGCCGTTGAGATAGGCGACGACGTGATCGTGCTCGGCCAGCAGCGCCAAAATCCGGTCGCTGTTCAAGGCATTGTGCGGATTATCCGGGAAGATCGGATAATGGTTCAGGAGAATGACCTTCTCGCCGGACGCTTTTGCCTCCCGCAGCTTCGCGGCGAGCCAGTCATATTGCGCATCGCCGATGGCCCCGTTCCAGCGATGGCCATTGAGCGCGCCGGCGCGCTCCAGCGCCTTCATCAGGTCCTTCGCCTCCTGCCGGCGCGGATCGCCTTCCGGCGGGGCGAAAACGCTGATCTCATTGCCGTCGAGCGCGATGAAGCGATAGCCGGAATGGACGAAATCATAATAGGCTGACGGCATGCCCACATGTGCTGCCACCGTGCCGAGATGTTCGGATGCCACAGCGAAATCGTGGTTGCCGAGCAGGAAATGCTTGCGATGACGCAGCGCCTCATAGGCGGGCAAGACGGTATCAAAACTCTTCCATTCGCGATCGATGATGTCGCCGAGCGTGACGACGAAGGCGAGATCGTGCCGGTTGAATTCGTCTATCGCCGCGCGAAGCTTGATGAGGCTGTTCGCCGGATAACGATTGAGAGCCAGATTGGGCTCGAGATCGGCATATTGCGGATCGGCGATGACACCGAAGCGGAAGAGCGGTGTGGACGTCATTCGGCCTCCTTGGACGGCTTCCTTGCGCCGGCGAGGCGGCACGCGGATACATCAATGACGGCCGGCGGATAAGAAAACACCCGACGCCAGTAAGGCGCCGGGTGCGAAAGCCAGCCTTTACGGCAAACCTTACTTCGTCGCGGCTTCGTAGCGCTCCAGGACGTAGTCCCAGTTGATCAGGCTGTCGATGAAGGCTTCGAGATACTTCGGACGCAGGTTGCGATAGTCGATGTAGTAGGAGTGTTCCCAGACGTCGACGCCGAGGATCGGGTCTGCACCATGAACGAGCGGGTTTTCGCCGTTCGGGGTCTTGGAGATTTCGAGCTTGCCGTTCTTGACGGAAACCCATGCCCAGCCCGAACCGAACTGCGTGGCACCGGCAGCGGCGAAATCGGCCTTGAACTTGTCATAGCCGCCGAGATCGGAATTGAAGGCTGCTTCGAGCTTGCCCGGCAGCTTGTTGCCGCCGCCGCCCTTCTTCATCCACTTCCAGAAATGGATGTGGTTGTAGTGCTGGGCAGCATTGTTGAAGAGGCCTGCATTGGTGCCGAAGGACTTCTTCACGACTTCTTCGAGCGACAGATCGGCAAGGCCAGCTTCGGCAGCGAGCTTGTTGCCATTGTCGACATAGGCCTTGTGGTGCTTGTCGTGGTGATATTCAAGCGTCTCGCGCGACATGAACGGCGAAAGGGCGTCGTAATCGTAGGGAAGTGCAGGCAATTCGAAAGCCATGGTCATATCTCCTCTTGGCAGAAAATTGCGGTCGGCAGGTGACCGGAACATAGGAGCGGTCGCCAGGAAGAGCAACCGGCGTCATGCCAAAAAAGTTGCAGACACGAGCAAAAATTGCCCTATTTTTCAAACATGTATAGCCTAGACATAGAAGTTTATCCCACAGAATACGACGACGCATGGCTTCATGGCCGAACGCGGTTCCCAAACATCGACAAAGCAAGCCGCTGCGACTAGGTTCACGGTCCTTCTGCCATGCCGAGGAATGCCCGTGACGATAGCTTGCCTGCACACCGCCGAAAGCAATATTGCCGTCTATGAGGCGACGGCGAAGGCGCTCGGGCTGCCTGATGGCATGCTCCGTCATCATGTCCGCGCCGATCTTCTTCTCGCCGCCGAAAAGGTGGGGCGACTGACGGATGAGATATCAGCAGAAACGGCTGCGCTCCTACGGCATCTGGCTGAGGATGCCGATGCCGTCGTGCTTAACTGCTCGACGCTCGGCCCGGCTACGACGGCTGTAAACGCTGGCGCGGCGGCACCGATCATCAGAGCGGATGCCACGCTTGCCGAGGAGGCCGTCAAGGCCGGCGGCAGGGTCATCGTTCTCTGCACGGTCGAAACGACCATAGTTCCGACCACAGCGCTTTTTGAGGCCGCAGCCAAAGCGACGGGCGCTGAGATCAAGGTCCGGCTGGTTCCGGGCGCATGGGCGCACTTCCGAGCGGGCGATCTGCCAGCCTATCTTGCCTCCATTGCCGATGCGGTGACGGCGGCCCATGGCGAGGGTCCTGTTACGATCGCTTTCGCACAGGCGTCCATGACCGACGCTGCACGCCTTCTTCCGGAAAGCTATCCGCAACCGATGAGCGGCCCGGCGACTGCGCTTGCAGCGGCGATGACGAAGATCGCGGGCTGACCCGCTACAAATGCCGTCCGAAATAGACATTCACCTCGGCGATCCGGTCGCCGGCAAAGCGGATCAGTTCGACATTGCGGAAGCTGCCGCCATCCATTTTCTCGGCGCGATAGCCGACGATCACGTCATTGCCATCGGCTACAAGATGTTCGATGTGAATGTCGCGGAAGGCTTTCTCCTTCGGCCAGCATTGCTCGAAATACTGTTCCCGGTTGATATGATCGTCGCGCGGGCTGGAAAAGGTGAAATCCCTGGTCAGCATCGGATCAACGAACTCGGGATGTTGCGCCACATAGGCGGCAAAGAGACGTTTGACCGTGTCGAAGCGAGCATTTTCGAGAGAGTTCATATTGTGCCTCCTCCTTTGCAATGGACGATTTTCGGCTGCCTCACTGCAAACTGATTGCGAAATGCAATCAGTTAATAACATAAGACAGGCGAACCAACAAAGCGCTTTGCGGGCTTGGCATCGTCGTGCGTGTGGTCCAAACTTCAGGATACCCCCATATCAGCAGGAAGCCATCGTCGTGTCCGAGGCTCATCACCACATATTGGAAAAGTTGCGCCGGCTGGCGGCAAAGGATAATCGCCCTACAGCCGCTCCGAACGGCGCCGGCAGCTATTCCACGCTTTTCACCTTCGTGACGCGGGAACGCGAGCGCATTGCCGGCTCGGCCTTTTCACAGGTCTCAATCGTCGCCATCCTCGAAGGTTCCAAAGAAATCGTCAGCATGGGGCGGCAGCGGCACTTTGCGGCCGGTACGGTGATCGTGCTGCCGGCCGGCTGGAGCGGCGATGTCGTCAACGATCCCGACCCGCAGACCGGCGTCTATCGGGCGATCTTCATCACCTTTCCCCAGGAGTTGACGCGCCGGGCGGCAAAGGCGTTTCCGCCCGCCCAGATCGCTTCGCAGGCGGAGTTGCCGCTCGATCCATTGCTGGCAGCGGCCATCAGCCATGCCGGTGAAGGCATTGCCGGCGGCAACATGCCGATCCCTTTGATCGAACACAGGCTTCTCGAAATCCTCATGGTGCTCGGCATGCGCGGCGCCCTGCCCGGCTCGCCTGAGACAACCGCCGAGGCGGTGCGGGCGCTGGTGCGCTGGCAGCCAGACCGCCCCTGGACGGCCGATCTCATCGCCTCCGAACTCGGCACAAGCAACGCGACCCTGCGACGGCGGCTTTCGCGCGAAGGCGCTTCCCTGCGGGATGTGCTGGCAAGCGAGCGCGTGGCGCTGGCAACGACCCTTCTTGCCGAAGACGGGCTGTCGCTGCGCGAAGCCGCCCTTGCCACCGGCTATCGCTCCCCCCGCCGCTTCGCCGATCGACTTCGCAGCGCGTGAGCGTTTCCGACCGCATTTTGAGCGTTTTCGTACGCCGGCGCTCGGCACGAATTTGTTAAACCCTGCCCTCGAAGGCTGACAGCAGCCGCAACAAGAAAGGGCAACATCATGAAAACCATGCTCAAAGTTCTGAACGCCATCATCATCGCGACAGCCGTCGCCACGCCGGCCCTATCGGCCGATCTCAAGGTGACGTTCGCAAAGAGCGACGGCCGGATGCTGCTGCCGGAAAACGCCTCCTGCATTTCGACAGGGTCCGACAAGTCTGCGCCCGGACCCAACAAGAGCTTGGCCGTGTCATGGTCGAAAGGGCCGAAGGGAACGCGCTCCTATGCGCTGACGATGGTCGACCCCGACGTTCCCACGGATTTCTCGCTGTTCAATAAGGCCGACAAGACCATTCCGAAAGACTTCAAGCGGATGGAATTCGTCCATTGGGTGCTGGCCGATATTCCTGCGGCGCGCACCAGCCTTGCCGAAGGCACGGATGGAAACAGTTCGTCATCCGGCGGCCTGCCGCTTGAGCGCACGGCCTATGGACGACGCGGCCAGAACGGCGCCGGCAGCGGCAACTTGAAGGACGGACCGCATGGCGGTTATATGGGCGCCTGCCCGCCCTGGAATGACGAGCGCGTCCATAGCTACCACGTCACCGTCTATGCGCTCGACGTCGACCAGCTGAAGCTTCCCGACCTCTTCACCCGCGCCGACCTGCTCGCCGCCGCGAAGGGTCACATCCTGGCATCGGGCAGCGAGGAACTGTTCTACACATTGAATACCAAGGCCGAGAAATGACCGAGACACGATGGGATGCGGCCGCACCGGCCGAGCCGGAAACCGCTCATTGGATGCGGAACCTGATCATCTGCCTCGTCGGATCGTTCACGACGATCGTGGCGATGACGCTGCTGCTTCCCTTCCTGCCCCTCTATGTCGAGGAGCTCGGCGTCAGCGACAAAGCCGCGATCGTGCAATGGTCAGGCATTGCCTATGGCGCCACCTTCTTTGCCGCCGCCTTCGTCGCGCCGCTCTGGGGGCGGCTCGGCGATATCTACGGCCGCAAGCTGATGCTGGTGCGCGCCAGCCTCGGCATGACGCTCGCTATTTCGCTGATGGGTATGGCCGGCAATATCTGGCAGCTGGTGGCGCTGCGCCTCTTCACCGGCCTTGCTGGCGGCTATGCCTCTGGATCGATGGTGCTGGTGGCGGCGCAGACGCCCAAGCATCGCTCGGCCTGGGCGCTGGGCACGTTGTCCGCAGGCATCATGGCAGGAAATCTCGTGGGACCGTTGATCGGCGGCGCGCTGCCGCCGCTGATCGGCATCCGCGGCACCTTCCTGCTGGCCGGCGGCGTGATCTTCTTCACCTTCCTTGCGACGACCTTCCTCATCAAGGAGGAGAAATCGACGGCAAGGAAAAAGGCCGCGAAGGCGAGCGGCAGCTGGGCCTCCATTCCGAACAAGCGTCCGGTCATCGCCATGCTGTCGCTCGGCCTGTTGCTGATGCTGGCCAACATGTCAATCGAGCCGATCATAACGGTTTATGTCGCACAGTTCGTCAGCGACGCACAGGTGACGATGGTCTCTGGCGTCGTCATGGCCGCTGCGGCGCTCGGCAGCATCCTGTCGGCCTCCTGGCTCGGCAAGCTGGCCGACCGCATAGGCCACTGGAGCGTGATCATGGCAGCTCTTGGCGTCGCGGCGCTGCTGTTGATACCGCAGGCCTTCGTGACCTCGGCCTGGCAGTTGATTGCCCTGCGCTTCCTGATGGGTGTGGCGCTCGGCGGGCTTCTGCCCTGCATCACCGCCGTCATCCGGCACAACGTTCCCGATGCGGCCACCGGCAGCATCCTCGGCCTTTCCATCTCTTCACAATATGTCGGTCAGGTGGCAGGTCCCGTCATCGGCGGCTTCGTCGGCGGCCATATCGGCATGCGCGCTGTGTTCCTCGGCACCTGCGTGCTGCTGGCGATCGGCGCCGTCTACTGCTGGTGGGTCAGCCTCAGGACAGAGGCGAAGTAGTCTCGTCAGCGAAAATCGCTAGCCGTCAGGATATAGAGGCGCCGCCGGGCATAGCCGTAGGCTTTCACCGCCACCTTCTGGATCGAGTCACGTCCGGCATCGAAGGCTGCAAGATAGCCTGCCTCGGTATTCGAGCCCGGGAAGACATCCGCATCGACGAGAAACGAAACCTCGAACATGCCGTCATGGCCGGTGAATCGGATACGCTTTGCCGAGGCATCGTAACTGCGGCTGCGGTTGGGAAAGCTCAGGCCCATCGTCGACTACCTCGTAACAACATGGACCGGCGGCCTCATGAAGGCCGGCGGTTTTAACGGCTTCCAATGTCACCAAGTCAATCCGAACAGCGCCGAGTAGATGACAAATCCAATCGCGGCGGCGACACAGAGCTGCAAGAACAGCTTGTAATAGTCGAAAAGATAGACAGAAGCAGGAAGAGAGATTTTCATGGCGGCCTCCTTAATGGTTGTGCCGACCAAATTCATAGTAGCATAAAAGCTGTCTTCGCGCCGTTTAATTTGGATTGGCCGCGCGGTTAGATATTATTGCCTGGGATCTTCACTTCTATCTCGATAGCCTTGGAGAACAACAGTGCTTCCGACCTTTGAAACCGGCCGCCTGATCCTGCGCCCGCGCACCATGGCCGACATCGAAGATTGCTTTGCCATGGATCGTGATCCGGAGGTGACGAAATTCATTCCGGGGCCGTGGAACGATCCGAAGGCGCACCGGCTATTCCTGACGAGGCGCATCGAGGCCGACTTTGGTAATGGCCTCGGCTATTGGTCTGTTTTCGCCAAGGAAAATCCGAAGCAATTTCTCGGCTGGATACTGTTGATCCCTGATGATGCGGTCGGGCCAGAAATCGAGATCGGCTGGCGCCTGAACAGATTCAGCTGGGGCAAAGGTTACACAACGGAAGCGGCAAGACCGGTTCTTGCTCATGCTTTTGCCACGCTCGGCCTCGACTGCGTTATCGCCGACATAGCACCCGGCAACATCGCCTCCATACGCGTTGCCGAAAAGCTCGGTCTGTCGCCGACGCGCGAGACAAATTATCTCGGCCAGCCCTTTGCGTCCTATCAAATAACCAGGGGCGCTTTCGAAGCAGAATAGGTGTGGGCTATACCCGACTACTCTTCGCTTGCGCTGCGGCCATGGGCCCAATTCATATAAAGTTCCAAAGCCTTGCGGGCGACCGGTCCCTCCTGGAATTCGCGATCATCCAGGCGCTTGACGCCGACGACCTTGGAATAGTTGCCGGTCGTGAAAACCTCGTCGGCCGCCTTGAACTGCTCCACAGACAGGGTTTCCTCGCGAACGTCGAACCCTTCCTGGCGCAGCAGGCCGATGACGCGGGCGCGGGTGATGCCGGCAAGGAAGGTGCGGTTGGCGATCGGCGTGTAGACGATGCCGTCCTTGACCATGAAGACGTTGGATGCGGCGGTTTCGGCGACGTTGCCGTTCATGTCGCACACCAGTGCATTATCGAAACCGCGCTTCCTGGCCTCCAGGATCATGCGGCCGCTGTTCGGATAGAGCGAACCGGCCTTGGCGTCGGTCATCGCCGTTTCCGGCGACGGGCGGCGGAAGGGCGAGACGGTGAGCGTGATGCCGCCATTGCCGCCGAGCGGCGCTTCAAACAAGCAAAGCGCGAAACGCGTCGATTCCGGATCGACGGCGACGACGCTGCCGGGCGAGCCATGCTCGCCCCAATACATGGGCTTGATGTAGATCGGCGTCTTGCCGTCGAATTTCCTGATGCCTTCCCAGGCGAGCGCTTCGATTTCCTCAGCCGTCTTGACCGGCTTCAAGCCCATGGCAACGGCGGAGCGGTTGACGCGCTGGCAGTGCAGATCGAGATCGGGCGCAATACCATCGAACCAGCGCGCGCCGTCGAACACCGTCGAGGCGAGCCACATGGCGTGAGACGTCGGCCCGATCAGCGGCGGATTGCCTTGGAGCCATTCTCCTTCGACATAGGTCCAGGTGGTAGAGCGGGGCGACGTATCGACTGCCATGGTAGCTTCCTCTCTTAATTGGCGAAGAGCAAATAACCGCACAATCTCAAGGTCAAGCAGAAACTGCGCGGCAAAATCCATTTGCAACAAAGCGCCCGATATCGCATTCATAGCGCAATTTTCATGCGCCGAAACAACAACTTGACGAATGGGTTCATCAGGAAAAATGATGAGCCGAACAGACGGCAGGCAAACAGGGAGAACTCCGATGAAAGCCATATATTACGAGTCTTTCGAGGCGACGCCCGAGATCCGTACCCTGCCCGATCCGACACCGGTCGAGGACGGCGTGGTGATCGCCGTCGGCGCGACCGGGCTCTGCCGCAGCGACTGGCATGGCTGGATGGGTCATGATCCGGATATCAAGCTGCCGCATGTGCCTGGACACGAGCTTGCCGGCAAGGTCGTCGCGGCCGGTCGCGGCGTCGTCCGCTTCAAGGTCGGCGATCGCGTCACCGTTCCCTTCGTATCGGGCTGCGGCCATTGCGCCGAGTGCCACTCAGGCAACCAGCAGGTCTGCCCCAGCCAATTCCAGCCCGGCTTCACCCATTGGGGCTCCTTTGCCGAATATGTCGCCATCGATTATGCCGACACCAATCTCGTTCACCTGCCCGAGACGGTCGACGACGCGACGGCGGCAAGCCTCGGCTGCCGTTTCGCCACCTCCTTCCGCGCCGTTGCGGATCAGGCGAAGACGCGCCCCGGCGAATGGATCGCCGTGCATGGCTGCGGCGGCGTCGGCCTGTCGGCGATCATGATCGCCAGCGCCCTAGGCGCCAATGCCATCGCCATCGATATTTCCGACGAGAAGCTGGCTTTCGCCCGCGAATGCGGCGCAGTGGCGACGATCAATGCGGCTGAGGTCGCCGATGTGGCAGAGGCGGTGCGCGAAATCACCAAGGGCGGCGCCCATGTCTCGATCGACGCGCTCGGCCATCCCACGACCTGCTTCAACTCCATCAAGAATCTGCGCCGCCGCGGCCGGCATGTGCAGGTCGGCCTCATGCTCGGCGACTATGCAACGCCGCAGATTCCGATGGCGCAGGTCATCGGCCATGAGCTCGAAATCTATGGCAGCCACGGCATGCAGGCCTGGCGCTACGATGCCATGCTCGACATGCTCGCCGCCGGCAAGATCGCGCCACAGAAGCTCATCGGCCGCAAGATCAGCCTGGACGAGGCCGTCCCCGCGCTGATGACGCTGGACAAGGCCGAGGGCAAGGGCATCAGCGTGATCACGCAATTTTGAACCATGCCGTTGAAGGGCATGAAACCTCAAGATTGACCCGCTTCGCCCGGTTCAACCGGGCGATGAAGATGTGGTTTCGAAAAACTGTCACGCAATCCGGATAGACTCATTCATCCGATGCCCTTGCGCAAATGTCATTTCGTGCCCAGATTGCCGCCCATGCCCGAAAGCGAGCCTCATAGTTCCTGCTCCAGGAAAGCCGGCCCGACAAATAGCGATCCGGATAGCGACGGCTGTACCAGCCGCGCGGTGGCATTGGCGCGCGGCATCTTACTCGACAAACAGAAGGAAAGAATTGGCAGGCCCATCGCGGCCGGCGCCAAGCTTGCACATTGATGATCTTCGACTGGCTATCCGACCCTTCCGCCTGGATCGGTCTTGCTACCCTGATCGTTCTCGAGATTGTTCTCGGTATCGACAATCTCGTCTTCATTGCGATTCTGGCCGACAAGCTGCCGCCGCACCAGCGCGACGCCGCGCGCATGATCGGCCTGGCGCTGGCCCTCATCATCCGTCTGGCGCTGCTAGCCTCCATCGCCTGGGTGGTGACGCTGACGGCGCCGCTGGTCAGCGTCTGGGGCTATGGCCTGTCCGGCCGCGACATCATCCTGATCCTCGGTGGCATGTTCCTGCTGTTCAAGGGTACGATGGAGTTGCACGAGCGGCTGGAAGGACACGAAGCACAGGGCGAAAAGAAGCTCGTCCATGCCGTCTTCTGGCAGGTGATCGTACAGATCGTCGTGCTGGATGCGATCTTCTCGCTGGACAGCGTCATCACCGCCGTCGGCATGGTGCCACAGCTTTCTATCATGATGGTTGCCGTCATCATTGCGGTCGGGGTCATGCTATTTCTGTCGAAGCCGCTGATGGCCTTCGTCTCGAAGCATCCGACCGTCGTCATCCTCTGCCTCGGCTTCCTGATGATGATCGGCTTCTCGCTTGTTGTCGAAGGCTTCGGCTTCCATGTGCCGAAGGGCTATCTCTATGCCGCGATAGGCTTCTCGATCATTATCGAGACGCTGAACCAGCTCGCCCGCCGCAATAAGGAGCGGCTGATTACGCCAAGCAATATCCGCAATCGCACGGCCGATGCAGTCCTCGGCCTTCTCGGCGCCACGCGGCCGCAAGGCGCACTTGGCGAACCGACCGAGAAGACGGCCGAAAAAACCGTCAGCGAAGAGGTATTCTCAACCGAGGAGAAGGACATGATTCATGGCGTGCTCACGCTTGCCGACCGCTCGGCGCGCTCGATCATGACGCCACGGACCGATATCGCCTGGCTGGACCTCGACAAGCCGCGCGAGGAGCAGCAACGCCGTGTCATCGAGATCGGCCATTCGCGCTTTCCGGTGGTCCGCGGCAGCCTTGACGATTTCGTTGGCATCGCCAGCGCCCGCGACGTGATGCGCGACCTGATGGAAAAGGGCGAGATCGATCTGGAGCGCTCCATCCGCCAGCCGCTCGCCGTGCATGAGAGCATCAACGTGCTCAAACTGATGGAGCGGCTGCGCCATCAGAATCAGGCCATGGCGCTGGTGCTCGACGAATACGGCGAGATCGAAGGACTGGTGACGACAACGGACCTTTTCGAGGCCATTGCCGGCGAGTTCCCCGACGAGGAGGACGAGCGCCTGACGATCGACAAGGGCGAGGACGGATCGCTGACCGTCGACGGCTGGATCGACATCCGCCATCTCTCCAAGCTTGTTGGCACCGACCTCGTCGACGAAACAGATCGCTATTCGACGCTTGCCGGTTTCATCCTGTGGGGTCTCGGCCATCTGCCGCATGAAGGTGAGAGCTTCAATTCTGGCCGACTCGCTTTCGAAGTGGTCAAACTCAATGGCCGAAATATCGACAAGGTCCGCATTCAACCGTTGGAATATGCAATCTAGAAAGAGGATAAGCTCATGGCATGGTCTGCCGGCCAATATGTGAAATTCGAGGATGAACGCACGCGCCCGGCGCGCGACCTGCTGGCGCAAGTGCCGCTGGAGCGCATCGAGCGGGCGATCGACCTCGGTTGCGGCCCCGGCAATTCGACGGAACTGATCGTCGAGCGATACGGCGCCGCGGGCGTCTCCGGCCTCGATAGCGACGACAACATGCTGGACGCCGCACGCAAGCGCATGCCCGGCACGGCCTTCGCCAACGCCGATCTCGCGACCTGGCGCCCCGAGGAGCCCGTCGACCTGCTGTTTGCCAATGCCGTCTTTCAGTGGCTGCCGAACCATCTGGATGTTCTCGACCATCTGATGGATGGCCTGAAGCCTGGCGGCGTGCTTGCCGTGCAGATGCCCGACAATCTGACCGAGCCGAGCCATCTGATGATGGAAGAAACCGGCAAGAATGGCCCCTGGAGCGAGGCCTTTGCCAAGAAGAGCGTGCGCCGCAATCCGCTCCCCGCCCCTTCGGTCTATTACAACAGGCTGATCGGCAAATCGGCTCGCGTCGATATCTGGCACACCAACTACAATCATGCGCTGGAAAATGCGGCTGCTATCGTCGAATGGGTGAAGGGTACGGGCCTGCGTCCCTATCTCGACCATGCCGGCGCCGAACATCGCGAGGCCTTCGCGGCCGAATATCTGAAACATATCGAGAAAGCCTATCCGCCGCTCGTGGACGGCAGGGTGCTGTTGCGCTTCCCGCGGCTCTTCCTGGTCGCAGTGAAGAAATAGGCGCGTTATCCCTCCTTAAAAAGTCTGACGATGGCGGTGCGTCGATCCCATCGACAACCGGCGTCGGCCCGCGCTAGAACACAAGCAGCCAAAGCTGAAACAGCAATAGCTCCGAGGAGATAGTCGATGTCGTCCAGAAGCCCCCTCTATGGCCGCCACAAGGAGAAGTGCTCATGACCACCCCCGACGTCGCACCCGCCCCACCGCTGACTTTCGTGATCTTTGGTGCCACGGGCGATCTCACCCGCCGTCTTCTTATTCCAACTCTGATCAACATGACTCGCAGTGGGCTTGTGGGGGAGGATCTGCATATCCTTGGCGTCGGCATCGAGACTGGCGGTGTCGATATGCTGCTGGAGCGTCTGGACGCATTTTTGAAAACGTCCGGCGACATCGACGATCTGGAGCGGCGAGACGCATGGCAAAGCCTGCGGAAGCGCGTCAGCTACATCTCGGGCGACTTCACCCAGAACGCCGTCTATAGGGAAATCGCGAATTACCTTTCGCATGCACAAAGCGCCAACGCGGCCTTCTATTTCGCCGTGCCGCCAAGTTTCTTCGGAGATATCGCCGAAAAGCTGTCAGAGAATGGCCTGACAGATGAAACGACGGGCGCCTTCCGCCGCATCGCGATTGAAAAGCCCTTCGGCCGCGATCTTGCCTCGGCGCAGGCGTTGAACGCGCGACTGCTGAATCATGCCGATGAAAGCCAGATTTATCGCATCGATCACTTCCTCGGCAAGGAAACCGTCCAGAACATCATGACGACGCGCTTTGCGAACATGATGATCGAGGCGCTCTGGAACAACAACTATATCGACCATGTCCAGATCACCGCGGCCGAACTAGTGGATGTTGGCCTTCGCGGCAAATTCTACGATGCGACCGGCGCCTTGCGCGACATGGTGCCTAATCATCTCTTCCAGCTCCTCGCGATGGTGGCCATGGAGCCGCCGAACAGCTTCGACGCGGAATCGATCCGCAACGAAAAAGCCAAGGTCCTAAAGGCACTGCGGCATTATTCGCAGGAAGAAGCTGCCAAGAACGGGGTACGCGGCGCCTATACGGCGGGCCCGCTAAATGGCAGAGATCTGCATGCTTACACTCAGACTGCCGACGTCGCGCCCGACAGCGATACGGAAACCTTCGTGGCGCTGAAGCTCTTCGTCGATACGTGGCGCTGGGCCGGCGTGCCCTTCTACCTGCGCACCGGCAAGGCGATGAAGGCGCGCGATACGGAAGTGGTCATCACCTTCCGGCAGGTGCCTTTCGCGCAGTTCCCCCGCCAGGGCTCGAGCCCGGAACTGCCGCCGAACAGGCTCATCATCCAGGTGCAGCCCGACGAGGGTCTGGACATGGAGATTTCGATCAAGTCACCGGGGTTGGTGCTGAAAACCGCGCCGGTTTCGCTCGACTTCCGCTATGCCGACAATTTCGACATCGGCAAGCAGACCGGCTACGAGAGCCTGTTCTACGAACTCTTCGTCGGCGACCAGACCCTCTTCCAGCGCGCCGACGGCATCGAAGCCGGCTGGGCGGCCGTGCAACCCTTCCTCGATCTTTGGGCCGAAGGCGGCAAGCCCGACCCTTATGCACCCGGCAGCACCGGCCCGGCCTGTGCCGACGAACTCATCGGACGCGACGGCCGCAAATGGCACCAGATCGATGGGACGTCAAGCGGCAGGAGGGTTTGAGGTTGAAACGGGCCGGTATCGGTGGATACCGATGCCGGCCGATCTACTTCTACTCGATCTTACTGCCAAAGGCCTGTTTTGGCCGTTGAGGCTACGGAATTTCCGCCGAGCTATTGGACCCGATCGGCTTCAAGCGCCTCAACCGCTGGCCTCATTGTCGACTTCAGGACAACAATTTTATTGTTTTGGCGTTTTCGACTTTCCACAATCGACGGCGGCAATAGTGGAATTATCCGAATTTTGTACAGACTCTCGAAGGACGGAACAGCCGCTGGCTTTCTCTATCGCCTTTACATTCCCCGCATAGATAGTCGGGTTGATAATCAGGAGAGATGATCCCGTCGGGCGAGTCAAGCCAGCCTGCCATGAGTTCTTTGCTGAAAGTGGCCGGGCCATATATTCGGTGCCGTCAATAGTTACGACCTTCGAATCTGGAAAATAGCCCGACACAGTAGAGCACCCTGCCAGCACAACAAACGCAAAGACTTTTAAGAACTGCTTCATATTCGCCCCAATCCCTCACGAAGACGCCTGCACGACTCGCGTCGAAGTTTCACACATTGGACGGAATATACGTTTTACGTGTTGCAGCAAGAGCATTCTCAGCTTGAGATTGAGCCGCAACGAGGACGCCGGGATGGCTTGAGGCTTTCTGCTCCTGCACTTGCGTCCTCAACAAAAAGCCCCACGGCATCACCGCGGGGCTTTTTACTATCGGCGGTAATACGGATTAGATGAACTGGCTCAGGCCCGGAACGGAATTCACGACTTCGTCGACGACTTCGTTGCCGGCATATTGCCGGGCGGTTGCGACCGTTTCCTTTGCAAGCGAGGTAATGTCGCCCATGCCGAGGCCGGTGCTCATCAGCTGCTGGCCGAGGCCCATGATGCCGCCGCCGGCGCCGACCGCGCTCAACAGACCGCCGAGAAGGCCACCGCCGCCCGAGCCCTGATCGCCGCCATACTGTGCGACGAGATCGGTTGCGCCGGGAAAGGCTTCAATCATCTTGGTAACGGGGCCATCCGGCGCTTCGCGCTGCAGGAAGCTGAGAATCATTCCGACAGCCTTCTCCGCGAGGTCGGGAGCGATACCGGCTTTGGTCGCGATCTGGTCAATAACTTCGTTCACTGTGGCCTCCTGCCTTTACGACGTTAACGTCAACGTAACTGAATGAAGCAACCGACACAAGCCGCGCCGGAGGCCGTCATTCTACCAGAAGCGGAACCCAACGCGAATGGTTGTCCCTCTTCATGCGAGTTCTTATAACAGTGTCAGGACAAATCGATGAATGGCCCTGGCAGCTTGCAAAAGCTGCTGTGCCGCCGCCCAAAGGGAGACGACACCATGCCGCAGCTGGATGGACAGATTTTCGTCGGCGCGAGCCGCAATCCGGATGAAAGCATCAACAAGGATGAGTTCCTGACGCTGAAATTCGGCAACCGCCACGGCCTCGTCACTGGCGCCACTGGCACCGGCAAGACGGTGACGCTGCAGGTTCTGGCTGAGGGCTTTTCCAAGGCCGGCGTGCCGGTGTTCTGCGCCGATATCAAGGGCGATCTCTCCGGCATCGCCGTCAAGGGCGAGGCCAAGGATTTCCTGCTCAAGCGCGCCGAGGAAATCGGCCTGTCGCCCTACGAATTCGATCAGTTCCCGGTCATCTTCTGGGATCTTTACGGCGAAAAGGGCCATCGGGTGCGCACGACCATCGCCGAGATGGGGCCGCTGCTGCTAGCGCGGTTGATGGACGCTTCCGAGGCGCAGGAGGGCGTACTCAACATCGCCTTCAAGATCGCCGATGAAAGCGGCTGGGCGCTGCTCGACCTCAAGGATCTGCAGGCGCTGCTGAACTATATGGGCGACAATGCCAGCGAGCTTTCCAGCAAATACGGACTGATCTCGAAATCCTCCGTCGGTTCGATCCAGCGTGCGATGCTTGTCCTGGAGCAGCAGGGTGCGGAAAACTTCTTCGGCGAGCCGGCGCTGAAGATTTCCGACATCATGCGGGTCAGCAATGATGGCTATGGCCAGGTTTCGGTGCTTGCAGCCGACAAGCTGATGATGAATCCGCGCCTCTATGCGACCTTCCTGCTGTGGCTGCTGTCGGAATTGTTCGAGGAACTGCCCGAAGTGGGCGATCCGGAAAAGCCGAAGCTCGTCTTCTTTTTCGATGAAGCACACCTGCTCTTCAACGATGCACCGAAGGTGTTGATCGAGCGTGTCGAGCAGGTGGTGCGCCTGATCCGCTCCAAGGGTGTCGGCGTCTATTTCGTCACGCAAAATCCGCTCGATGTGCCGGAAACCGTGCTGGCGCAGCTCGGCAACCGTGTGCAGCATGCGCTGCGCGCCTATACGCCGCGCGAGCAGAAGGCCGTGCAGACGGCGGCGACCACCTTCCGGCCCAACCCCGCCTTCGATTGCGCCGAGGTCATTACCACGCTCGGCACCGGGGAAGCATTGGTGTCGATGCTGGAGGGCAAGGGCGCACCGTCGATCGTCGAGCGCACGCTGATCCGCCCGCCAGCCGGCCGCATCGGTCCGGTGAACGATGTCGAGCGTCAGGCCATCATCCATGCCAGCCCGGTTGCCGGCGTCTACGACCAGACGATCGACCGCGAATCAGCCTATGAAATCCTGACGGAACGCGCGCGCAAGGCTGCCGCGCCGCAAAATGAGAGCGCTGGCGATGGCTGGACGCTGCCAGGCTTCGGTGGCGACAGCAACAAGTCGTCCGGCCGCCGCTCCGGCTATCAGCGCGAGACGATCATGGAAGCGGCGCTGAAGAGCGTGGCGCGCACGGTCGCCACACAGGTCGGACGCGCATTGGTCCGCGGCATTCTCGGCAGCTTGAAACGGTAGAAAGTTACCCTCCCCTTGAGGGTCAGAGCAAAGCTTCGGGAGGGGTGATCCTTCGAACCAGGAAATCACCCCCACCCGCCGCTTTGCGGCTACCTCCCCTCAAGGGAGGTGTTATTTTAGCGCACCGGCGCGACCAGCGAGAAGAACGCTCCCTGCGGGTCGGTGGCCTGAACGATCCAGCTGCCGCCGGGGACCTCCATCGGGCCGTTGGTAATCTTGCCACCGCCTTCGGTGATGCGGATGATTGCCGCATCGATCGCCGGGACATTGATGTAGAAGTTCCAGGCCGGCACCGGCATTTCCGCCGGCTTGGTCATGATGCCGCCGAAGTCGCGATCGCCGATCTTGAAGATTTTGTACACGCCCATCGGCCCCATGTCGAAATCGGAACTCGATTCCCAGCCGAACATCTCGCAATAGAAATCGAAGGCCTTCGGGCCGTCGCCGGCATAAAGTTCGTGCCAGCCGAAGTAGCCGGGAGTGGCAGGGGCCGCCGGCTCCCAATCCTGGCCCGGCAGCGGCGTGAAGAGGCAGAAGGCAGCGCCATAGGGATCGGTGACGACGGAGAAGCGGCCGACACCCGGAATATCAGTCGGTTCACGGTAGATCTTGCCGCCTTTGCCGGCGACCGTCTTGGTTGCTTCGTCGACATTGGGAACACCGATATAGCCAGTCCAGCAGGGCGGCGTGCCCATGGCCTTCGCCTCTGCCGGCAGTATCATCAATCCGGCAACGGGGCCGGCGCCGGCGCTAAACAGCGTATAGTCCATTCCGACATCAGGCATGCCGGCATCCGCCGCATCCCAGCCGACGACCTTGGTATAGAAAGCTTCGGCCGCCTTCATGTCGGTGGTCATCAGCTCGTACCAGACGAAATATCCCTTATCAGCCATTGTATCTCTCCCCATTGTGATTGTTGCACTGTCCGTCTCGTCCCGAGCCGGCTTTCGGCGCGAGCGCATCATGGCCAATGAAAGTGACGGCCAAACGATGGTCGATCGATTGATCCGTCCGTCTCCGGCAAACACGCGCTAGGTACTATCTAGGCAGCAAGGGCAATGTTTCGACCCCCACCCCCTACAGCTTGAACCAAGCCACCTCATTATACCTCAATGGCAGCAGGAATGTGCCTGCTGCGTATCCTCATATTCGTCGTGGCGACGAACAAAATTCATCGTGCTGCTTTCGTTGCGTCCCTTGGGGGCTCGATCGAGGATCATCAGCGTGCCGATCAATTCCTCGGGGCCGCGGGCATAGCTCGAATAAGTGTGGAAGAGATTGCCAGCTTCGTCCTTGTAGAAGGCGCTGAGACCGGGAAGCTCATCATACCCTTCGGCCGAATCCATAGGCGTGAAGTTGTAGAAAACGGTCTCGCCGGCAAGCTGCTCCTTCGAGAAGGAGACATGATAATCGAAATTGAAGTCGTTGGCGTAGGACGACACCCAGGGGAAACCCCAGCCCATGCGTTTCTTGTAGGCTTCCACCTTCTCCAGCGGCGCGCGGGAAACGGCAACCAGGGTAACGTCGTGGTGATTGAGGTGCGGCAGCGCCCCATCGAAATGATCGGCAAGGAACGAACAGCCGGTGCATCCGGCATCCCAATCCGGGCCGAGCATAAAATGATAGATGATCAGCTGGCTGCGGCCACCGAAGAGATCCGCAAGCGTCCTCTTGCCGTCCGGCGTGTCGAAAACATAGTCTTTATCGACCTTTACCCAGGGCAAGGCCAAGCGTTCCGCATTGACGCGATCGCGAAGATGCGTTGCCTCTTTTTCGCTGGCAAGCAGTTGGCGGCGGGCCTCCAGCCACACCTCCCTGGAAACGACCTGGTTCATTGTCAGCGCCCTCCTCCGGCGTTTTCATCCCCAAATCTTGACAAATACATTGATATCAATATTAATGAATCATGTCAAACGCAGTCGAAATCCCCTTTGAAACCACGCTGTTAGTGCGCGACACATGCCTTTGCCTGCACGTGCAGCGAGCGGCACGCGCCTTGGCCCGCCGCTTTGATGAGGCGCTGCGGCCCTTCGGGCTCACCAACGGCCAATTCTCTCTGATGATGTCGTTGAACAGGCCGGCGCCGGCATCCATGGGGTCGATCACGGCACTCCTGGCAATAGATCAGACGACGCTGACGGCGGCGTTGAAGCCGCTGGAACGGCGGGGATGGGTTAGCATCATGCCCAATCCGAAAGATCGGCGCGCGCGCCTGCTCAGCCTCACGCCATCGGGAAAGGCAGCGCTTGCCGCCGCCGTACCGATCTGGAAGACGACACATGCGGTACTCGAGGAACGGCTGCCCGACGGCGATGGCAACCGCCTGCGCAGCGATCTTGCTACTCTGCTCTGAACTGCCGTTCCGACAGCCGGGGATCGCCGTCGAAATCCAGCCTTTCGAAACCGATCCGGCGCCGGGGAAATTCGCATAGCGCCTGGACACCGACGCGTGACAGCCGGATGCGCCATGTCTGGCGCTCCACAGGTTCGCGCGCCGAGAAGGCTTTAGCCGTGAGCAGTGCGATATTCCTGCCACCCTGAGGATCGCGGACGGAGCGATAGAGGATTGCCTCGATGCCGCCTGTCCGCGCCGCCTCCGCAAGTGACTGGCAGGCTTCATAATTGACGGGATCCGCCCAGTGCTGCCGATCGCGATCCAAAGGAGACGCGGTCAGATCGATCGCCGCATTCGTGGTGATCGCCGCGGCAAAGGCGGTGTATTCAGCGGCATTGGCGGGCAACGGCGTGTCAGGGGAATCGCGGAAGAAAAGCAGCCTGTAGAAGCTCATCTCCGCCAAGGCCGTCTCCACCTGCTCCGAGGCGTAGAAAACGCCGAGCGTGCGACCTGCACGACGGAAGCGGGAACCATGGGGATAGATCGCTCCGTAGCGAAAGGGTGTGGCAAGCAGATAGTCGAGCCCGGCACATTCCGGCGGCAGGACCGGCTTACTTTCCTCCAGGATGCTTTCAAGGAGAGCCTGTTCCTCCAGCGTATCCACAAGCTTCAGCGTCGAAACCTGATGCTGCGATTCCACCAGTCGCCAATATTGGCCGGAAATGGCCCTCGCCTCAGATGAGAGCGCGGCGGGCGTCCAGATAGGCAATGACATCGGTCAAACCGGAAATCGAGGTGATCTTGTCGATGGGTGCTGCGCCGAAGGCGATATTGCCGTTGCGCAGCCATTGGCGCGCCACAGCCTCATCGCCGCCAACGATGGCATCGAGCGAACGGAAGAGACGAACGAGAAGCACGGCCAGCTCGAACGGCTTGCTTTCGCGCTCGAGCAGATGATCCTGCCGCTTCATGCGCGAAATGGTTGCTTCCGATACACCGATGACGGCCGCAAGTATGCGGGCGTTCAATCCCAACCGCTCGGCGGCATTGACAACGGCCTTGGTGATGACGAGCGCTTCGCCGGGCCTCGCATGATCTATTACCTGGGCATTTATCATGACTACTTCCTTTCCCAAGAAAAGATATAGCACTTTTCTTGCAAAAGAAAAGGAGCGGCCGATGAAACCTGCCGCTCCTTTTCAATATATCCGGCCTTAGATTGGCAGGCCGTTCATTCCGGCTCAGACAACCGCGAATGCCACTTCGGTCGAGGTGCGCATGGCGTGGCTATAGGGGCACACGATATGCGCAGCGGCGGCGAGCTTTTCGGCCTCGGCTTTGTCCATGCCGGGGATGTGAACAGCCAGGGACACTTCGATGCCGAAGCCGGTACCGTCTGCGCGCGGGCCGATGCCGACAGTCGCCGTGACCTTTGCGTCTTCCGGAATCTTGACCTTCTGCTGGCCTGCGACAAATTTCAGAGCACCCAGGAAGCAGGCGGAATAGCCGGCCGCGAAGAGCTGCTCCGGATTGGTGCCGGTGGCGCCATCGCCGCCGAGTTCCTTCGGCACGGTCAAGGTGACGTCAAGGACGCCATTTTCGGAAACTGCATGGCCGGCGCGGCCACCGGTGGCGGAAGCTTTGGTCGTATAGAGAATAGGCATGTCATGTCTCCTTCGGTTTGGATGGAGATCATATACAGCACGATTTAATCGTGCGCAATATGTATTTTTTGCAATTTGATTTTGCAAGGTGAATTTGTGACAATGGCTCCAACAAGAAAATGGCGGAGCAGCAATGACGGACAAGGCAGATGGGCGCACCATGATCCCGGATGAGGAAACGCGGCTTGAAAGGCAGCTTTGCTTTGCCGTTTACAGCGCCGCGCATGCTTTCAACCGCGCCTACAAACCAATCCTCGATCGCGTCGGCCTCACCTATCCGCAATATCTCGTGATGCTCGTGCTGTGGGAAAAGGGCAGTCTTTCGGTCAAGATCATCGGCGAAAAGCTGGATCTCGATTCCGGGACGCTGTCGCCTCTTTTGAAGCGATTGGAGCAGGCCGGACTGATCGGCCGTGCACGCGACCCGAGGGACGAGCGTCAGGTGATCGTTTCGTTGACGGAGAAGGGTACCGACATGCAATGCCAGGTCGGCAGCATTATGGATGCCATCGGCCAAGCCACCGGCTGCGACATGACCGAGATAGCCCATTTGCGCAACCAGTTGCAGCGGTTGAAGGCCAATCTGGCCGCCGAGTGAAACCAAGCCTGAGCGCCCTGCTCGGTGCGTCGACGCGGTCAGCAAAAATAAGTCAGCAAAAATAAAAAGGGCGCCACATCCGGGCGCCCTGCTACTTCTTCGGTGATGCGCTCCTACGACGTCACCAGGATCGGCGCACGCTCCGGCACGCGATCGTAGAGATCGATGACATCCTGATTCAGCAGGCGGACGCAGCCGGAAGAAACGGCCTTGCCGATGGAACGCCAGTCCGGATTGCCGTGCAGGCGGTAAAGCGAGTCCTGCTTGTCCTCGAAAATATATAGAGCGCGCGCGCCAAGCGGGTTCTTCAGGCCCGGTTCCATGCCGCCATTGGCGATGGAGAACTTGACGAGTTCCGGCTGACGGGCAACCATTTCATCCGGCGGGTTCCAGCGCGGCCACTTCTTGCGCCACTGGATAACGCCACGGCCCTGCCAGGCAAAGCCCTCGCGACCGACGCCGATGCCATAGCGCATGGCGGTGCCGCCCTGCTCGGTGACGTAAAGCATGCGCTGCGTCGTGTTGACCACCACCGTACCCGGCGCTTCGCCCGTCGGATCAACGACGCGCTGACGATAGAAGCGCTGGTCGATCTGCTGATAGGGAACTGCCGGAACATGGAAGCCGCCATCATCGAGCGGCGCGTAGATTACCGCCGGATCCGGCTGTTCGCCATCATAGCTGGAGAACCAGGTCCGGAAGGGTCTGGGCGAACCGGAATATTGCACCGGGCTGACGACAGTACCGTTGTCGACAGCAGAAGCACAGCCGGCGAGCGTCGAGACAGCACCGATGCCGGCAAGGGCAAGGAAATTACGTCGGGATAGAGATGAAGGAAGGCTCATGTCGACAGCATAGTTCCTGTTGAAGAGGAAGCGAGAACCCGCAACACATAAGCTGATTCGGCTCCCCGAGAGGTTTGCAGAGACAGAGACAAAACTAAAGAGCGCAGTTGAACCCGGCTATCGCTCTTATGCAACATCACGAAAATTTGTGGTAAAATATCCCTACAAAACGACGATTTCCGTCCTCACAGGCACTCGGCTGTACAGATCCATCACGTCCTGGTTGAGCATGCGCACACAACCGGACGAAGCCGCTCTGCCGATCGACTGCCAATCCGGCGTGCCGTGGACGCGATAAAGCGTATCCTTGCCGTTTTGAAAGATGTAGAGCGCGCGGGCGCCGAGTGGATTGGTCGGCCCCGGATTCATGCCACCGCGCTCGGCCGACAATGGCTTCATCTGCGGTTCGCGAGCGACCATTTCCGCCGGCGGCGTCCAGCGCGGCCATTTCTGCTTCCATTGGATCACGCCCCTACCATGCCAGGCATAGCCGGCCGCGCCGAGACCGACGCCATAGCGCATGGCCTTGCCGCCCGGCTCGATGAAATAGAGAAAGTGCTCCCTGGTATCGACGATGATGGTGCCGGGCCGTTCATTGGTCTTGTAATCCACTTCCTGGCGCAGGAAGCGCGGATCGATGCGCTTGTAGGGGATGGCCGGCAGCGTGAAGTCGTCTTCGCTCTTCTGCGCATACATGGCCTGATGCACCGGATTGAAGGTCGGCAAGCCATAGGTCTGATGGAACTGGGTGCGGAAGAGATCACGCGATTTCGGCACGGGCTGCACCGGCAGACGCTGCACCCTCTGCGGATCGATACCTTCCGGGCGATAGAAGATCGGCGAGGTTTCCTGCACGAACCGATCCGGATCGGTCGCACCGGTATCGGGAATGATGCTGCAGGCGGACAAGGTCGCCAAAGCGGCAGCGGCAAGCAGGTGGCGGGAAACGGGCAGCAGATCGGCCATCATCGGAAACCAGTTGGAACACATGTCGGGTCGGCGACATGATGACCGGCGCGGCTGGAGCGAGGCTGGCGTCGATGGCGAAGATATTGCTCTGATTGACCAAACACCTGTTTTCCGTCGCGAAATTTGACCTTGCGAGCCAGAGGATGGCATGATTATCGCTCGCATCGACCAGGGCAGTTCGGTCGTGCCTATTATCACAAGACATGGCTGAAGCGGGCGGAGCGGGCACTGAAGGGCAAACATTTCCAGGAAAGGCTGGTACCGCGAACCAACGACGGCATTGCCTTCAAGCCGCTTTATGAGCGGCGGCACTGATCGATGAGATGGCGTAGCCGCCAGTCTGACGCCGACTAGACCGCCACGCTCTGGAAGAACCGGATGCTATCCTCGATCTCGCCCGGCAGGGCTGAATTATGGCTGCCTGCCACTGTCGCCACGTCCATCTTCACGCCGGCGGCGGTCGCCCGCTTGGCGAGCAGGGCGATGCGCGAGTCGAAATGAGCCTCCTCGGTGCCGTGAAACAGCTTCATCGGGCATCGGAAGCTATGTGCATAGCAAAGCGGCGAGCGCATCTGGAATTCGCGCGGGTTCCTGGTGTTGAAGCGGATATCCTGCGGATAGCGTCGGAAGAACGCATAGGCGTCTGGATTACCTGATATCGGTGCGGCTGCACGGAACCGCTTGGTCGACATGGCGGTCAGCATGGCCAGCGTGCCCCCGATGCTATGTCCGGCCAGGAACATGCGATGCGGATCGACGCCGGGCAGATGCCTCAGCCGGTTGGACGCCGCCAGAACATCGGCCACCTCATCATAGAAACCGGAGAAATTGCCCTTCTGGCCGTTTTCACCCCGCATCGAGGGGATCATCACGACATAACCAGCTTCGACATAGGGCTTCATCAACTGCCAATGACCCTGGCCGATGGCGTTGCCGCCGTGCAGGAAGATCACGGCCGGTTTCGGCGTGCGTCCGCGCGTGTATTTAGAAACCCAGGCGACCAGCTCCAGTTCGCCGCCAAGACCGCTGCGATAGAAAAGCTGATCGGCGGTGGGTGGCGTCACGAGCGGCTCGTAGATATCGGGAGCAGGCCCCTTGCTCACCAAGTCTGTCCGAAACAGTCGGCGCTCCTTGCTATAATTGCCCGACAGAAGCGGCGGCGCATCCTCGGCCTTTTCCGCAGCGGCGGCATTCTTGCTATCGGCGGGCTTGCCGCCGGACGTGCTGTCATCGGCCGATCTGCCGATGTTCGGCGCAAAAAGCGTAACGGCCAGACCAACAAGGACGCCGCGGCGATTGGCACGAAATGTGTTGTCGTCAGACGTGGTCATAGGCTCTGTCCAAATATCCCGGCGGCTCGAATCTGCACAGGTTGCAAGGCGAGGCCAACTCACATTGTGGTGAGGAATCGCCCTTCGCTATTCATCAACAACAGGAGCCTTCGCGTCAATCAGCGCGATCAAGCTTTCCAGCCGATCCGCCTCGTAAGGAGGCTTGTCGGGCCGAAGCCGGGCGATGCGGGGAAAACGCATAGCGACCCCGGATTTATGGCGGCTGGAGCGGTTGATACCCTCGAAGGCGACTTCAAGAACGAAGCCGAAATCGCGGTCGGCGCGCACCGCCCGCACGGGACCGAAACGATCGACCGTATTGTCGCGCACGAATTTGTCGAGCACCTCCAGCTCGGCATCGGTGAAGCCGAAATAGGCCTTGCCGACGGGCACGAGTTGTTCACCCTCCGGCGTCGTCGCCCATACGCCGAAGGTGAAATCGGAATAATAGCTGGATCGCTTGCCATGACCGCGCTGCGCATACATCAGCACCGCGTCGACATTGTAGGGATCGCGCTTCCACTTGAACCAGGGGCCTTTGGCCCGGCCGGCAAGATAGGCACTGTCCCTGCGCTTGATCATGACGCCTTCGATCACCGGATCGGGCGGCGATGAGCGCAGCCTGTCCAGTTCCTCCCATGAGGAGAAATCGACGAGCGGTGAGAGATCGAAGCGGTCGTGAGGCGCGGCCTCGACAATCTCCGTCAGCCGCTCGCGCCGATCGAGGAAGCCGCGTGCGCGCACATCCTTCGCACCATCGAACAGAAGATCGTAGGCGCGGATGAAGGCAGGGAATTCCTCCAGCATCTTTGCCGTCACGGTCTTGCGGTTGAGGCGCTGCTGCAGATCGGAAAAGCTGCGCGTCGGGCTGTTGGAGCGGACCGTGCCGCCGATCAGCAGCTCGCCATCCATGACGCCCTCGAAGCTCATCGCATCGACGATGTCGGGAAAGGCGCCGGAGATATCATCGCCCGAACGGGAATAGAGCTTGCTTGTGGCGCCGGAGCGCGAAAGCTGGACACGGATGCCATCCCACTTCCATTCGGCGGCAAAATCCGTTGGGTCGAGCCCATCGAGATCGCCTGGTTCGACGGGATTGGCGAGCATGACGGAATGGAAGATCGCCGGCGTCGCCAATATCGGCCGCTCGCCCTTCCCTTCCAGCCAGCGGAAAAGGCTTTCATAGGGCGGCTGCAGGCCATGCCACAGCGTTTCGATTTCGGTCACGTCCTTGTCGCTGAGCTCAGCCAGCGCCTGTTTGGCGAGGCGGGCCGAGACGCCGATGCGCATGGCGCCGGTCGCAAGCTTCAGGAAGGCGAAACGGCCCGACGTATCCAGCCGGTCCAGCAGATCGCGGACGAAGCTGCGCACCTCGGTACGACCCAGGGCATTCATGCGGCGTACGACCTCGCCAAGCTTCGGCTGTTCGCCGGGAGGGCGCTCGATGTCGCTTTCCTTGTCCCAGACCAGCGAGATCGTTTCGGCAAGATCGCCGACATAATCATAGGAATAACGGAACAGCACCTCGTCCATGCGTTCAAGGACTAGCTCACGCAGCATGGGCGGTTTGACGTTGCGCACCTCGAGCGTGCCGGCGATGGCGGCCAGGCCATAGCCGCGGTCTGGATCCGGCGTATCGCGAAAATAGTCGGTCAGCAGCTTCAGCTTGCCGTTGCGGCTCGGCGTCAGCACCAGGCGGTCGAGAAGGTCGGCAAAGGCTTTCATCAATCGCCCTCGTCTTCATAGCCGATGAGATGCAGCGGCTTGGCGGTGACACCCTGCAGCTCGCACCAGCGCACCAGCGCCTCTTCGCGCCCGTGGGTGACCCAGACCTCGCCCGGCTTCAAATCGGATATCGTCTCGGTCAGTTCCGGCCAGTCGCAATGGTCGGATATGACCAGCGGCAGCTCGACACCAAGCTGCTTGGCGCGCTGGCGCACCATCATCCAGCCGGAGGCGAAAGCCGGCAGCGGATCGTGGAACCGTCTCGCCCAGCGATCCTGGAAAGCGGAGGGCGGACCGACGACGACGGCGCCGTGGAAGATCGATTGATCCCGGCTTTCGATCGTGGCCGGCAGCAACTCGCCGAGCGCGATACCCTGGCTGACATAGTAATCACACAGCGTTTGCAGCGCGCCATGAATATAGATCGGCTTGTCATAGCCGGCATCGCGCAAGAGACGGATGACGCGCTGCGCCTTGCCGAGCGCATAGGCGCCGATCAGATGCGTTCGTTCCGGAAACTGGCGAAGCGAGGCCAAGAGCTTGCGTGTCTCGGCCATGGGATCGGGATGGTGGAACACTGGCAGACCAAACGTGGCCTCGGTGATGAAGACATCGCAGGGAACAGGGACGTAGGCTGCACAGGTCGGGTCCGGCCGGCGCTTGTAATCGCCGGAAACGACGATGCGCAGCCCATCCTTCTCCACCGCGATCTGCGCCGAGCCGAGCACATGGCCCGCGGGGTGGAACTGCACCTTGACGCCGTTGATCGTCACCACCTCGCCAAAGGCCGCCGCCTGTTCCGACCCTGCAAAGCCATCGCCATAGCGGATGCGCATGATGTCGAGCGTCTGGCGCGTGGCGAGCACATGGGTGTGGCCGGAGCGGGCGTGGTCGGAATGGCCATGCGTGACGAGCGCCCGCTCGACCGGGCGCACGGGATCGATATAGAAGCCGCCGATCGGACAGAACAATCCTTCAGGCGCGGGATAAAGCAGCTGGTCAGGTCTCATGACTTATGAGGATAGCGTGATTTGCACGATTAGGTAGCGATACGACCCGCTTTTTGAGCGAATCCGCGTTCGGGTTGTCGATCAGGCAGATCGAAGACAAGGACATCTTCGCTATGCGGCTTCGCCTTGGCCACGACGACACCGTTCGGATCGACGATCGCGCTGCTGCCATAGCTCACCCAGCCGTCATCGTTGCTGCCAACCACATCCGATGCCATCACCCAGCATCCCGTGTGCTTGGCGCATATTTGCAGGCTCGATATGCCTGGCTTGTGCCAGAGTTCAGCCTTGTGGGGCCGGAGCATCAGATTGATGGGATTGCAGATGAGGCCGACGCCCTTTCGGGCCAGACGCCTTGAGGTATAGGGATATCTCAGATCGGCGCAGATATTGATGCCGAAGCGCCAATGCCCTTCCTCCCAGACGGGAAAATCCTTTCCGGGCGTACGGCCCATTTCGAGCGGATGAGCCTTGGCATAGACCCCGACTATCCGGCCTGCCTTGGCGACCAAGGCACTATTGTAGAGCGCATCGTTTCTCCTCTCGAAAAAACCGATGATCGCGGTCGTCTTCCCGGAGGCGAAGCGGCCGACAAGGGCGTTCAACCTGATATCGCCGAGAGAAAGCGCGCGGCTCTTGGCTGTGGCCTTGTTATAGCTATGCCCCTGCAGGTAACATTCGGGAAAAAGGGCGAGATCGATGCCCTGCACTTCGGCCCAGGCCAGATCGCGCGCCAAGACCTCGGCCGTCTGCTCGACGGCGTCGAAAAGTGCCAGACGTTGAAAAGCCGCGATCCGCATGCGTCAGAACTAGCATAGGTGGTGAGTCGCCTCTAGCACCAACCGACTGGACTATGATCGCCGTCCGCGCCGGATTGGTTAAGGAAAGATGACAGCTATCGCTCGTCCGGTGGCGCCAAATGTCTGCGAGCCGTAGCCTGAGATTCCAGGCGTGCCAAAACGAGACAGATTTGGCTGGCACGATTTCTGCTTGGCCAATGTCGTTTCGGGAGTTCGTAATGATCCAGCGCCGTGCCTTCCTCGCTTCTCTGGCTGCTTCGGCCACCGCCGGCCTATTTGCGCCTGGCATCTTCGCTGCGCCGCTTGCCAGAAGCAACGGTGCCGAGCTGCGCGGGTCGATCGACGCTATCGCCTATAAGGCGACGCCGGGCACCAGCGACTTCAAAAGCGGCAAGCTGCAGGCGATGATCGACAATGCCGCGCGCAGCAACGTGCCGCTGTTCCTGCCGCCCGGCAATTACACCGTGTCCAACCTGACGCTGCCGGATAATACCCGCATCAGCGGCGTACCGGGCGCCACGCGCCTTATCTATGGCGGCGACGGCTATCTGATGAATGCGGACAAGGCCAAGCGCATCGAGCTTTCCGGGCTCGTTCTCGATGGTGGCAATCGATGGCTGGCCGACTATGTGGGAGCCCTCCTGCAATTTGCAGGCGTCGGCGATGTGCGGATCGACGATTGCGAGATTGCCGGCAGCCGCAAGCACGCCATGCAACTCGAACGCTGCGGCGGCCGGATCGAACGCAGCCGGATCTCCGGAGCTGCCGAGGCCGGCATCTACTCCGTCCAATCCACCGGATTGCAGGTGACAGGCAACAGCATCGAGGATTGCGGCAATGGCGGCGTCCTCATCCATCGCTGGGACAAGGCGGAGGACGGCAGCAACGTCACCGACAACCGCATAGCCCGCATCCGCGCCAATGGCGGCGGCACCGGCCAGAACGGCAACGGCATCAATGTCTTCCGCGCCGACGGCGTGCAGGTCTCCGGCAATCGCATCACCGATTGCGCCTTCACCGCAATTCGCGCCAATTCGGCATCGAATGTGCAGATCTCGGGCAACCAGTGCCTGCGTTCCGGCGAGACGGCGATCTATTGCGAATTCGAATTCGAAGGCGCTGTCATCAACAACAACCTGATCGATGTCGCCACAAACGGCATTGCCGTCACCAATTTCGACAAGGGTGGTCGGCTTGCCACGGTCACCGGCAACATCATCCGCAATCTGTCTATGACAGCCCCCTATGCCCAGGACGGTGGGTTCGGCATCGGCATATCAGCCGAAGCCGATACGCTGATTTCCGACAACGTCATCGAGAACGCGCCGCTCTGCGGCCTGAAACTCGGCTGGGGGCCTTACCTTCGCAATGTGGTCGCCACCGGCAACATCGTCAGACATGCCGGCATCGGCTGCGTCGTGTCGGTGGCGGATGGCGCCGGCTCGGCCGTCATTTCAAGCAATCTCTTCCAGGAGATGGAGAAAGGCGCGATTGTCGGCTTTCGCTGGGACAAGCCCGCCTCCGGCGATCTCTCCGCCGGAAGCTCGCAATTTCCGCAATTGACCGTCGCGAACAACAGAGTGGTTTAAGCCCGCCGCCAGTTCGGCTGACGCTTTTCGAAGAAGGCGGTAATGCCTTCTTTCGCCTCCTCGGTTTCCCAGGCATCGGCCAACTGTTCGACGACGTCGTCGATCATGCCATCGGTGATCGGCCGGCCGACCGAGCGGGCCAGCGCCTTGGCACGCGCCGCAGCCTGTGGAGATGCCGAAAGGAAATGGCGGATTTCGGCCTCGACGGCTTCATCCAGCGCTTCCTCGGCAACAACCCGGGACAGCAGGCCAGCGGCGTGCGCCTGCCAGGCATCGATGATCTTGCCGGAAAGGAAGAGCGGGCGGGCATTCGCCTCGCCGATACGGGCGACCACATAGGGGCTGATCGTAGCGGGAATGATGCCGAGGCGTACCTCCGTCAGGCCGAAACGGGCCGTCGACGCGGCGATGACCATATCGCAGACACTGAGGACGCCTATGCCGCCGCCGAACGCATTGCCTTGGACCCGGGCAATGAGGGGCTTTGGCAATTCGTTCAACGCCTTGAACAACATGGCGAGCCTGCGCGCCTCGACCATGCGCCCGGCACGCGTTGCATCAAACTGCGCACGCATCCAGCCGAGATCGCCGCCCGCACAAAAGCTTGTTCCCTCACCCGTGAGCACGACGACACGGACCGTCTTGTCATTGCCGAGATCGCGGACCGCTGTTGTCAAGGCATCGATCATCTCGGCCGAGAGGGCATTGTGCTTTTCCGGGCGCGCCAGCGTGAGACGGGCAACGCCGCGTTCATCGGTGGCGATATGGATCGTCGGCGACATCATGAGGCACTCCTGAGGCTACGGGCGAAGGCGGCGGCGCGGGCAAGCTTTTCCTCGTCGAGGCCGGTCTCGTAGCCATGCGCCGTCAAATAATCGTGGACTGCGACTGTATCGACATTGCCCTTTGCGCCGGGAGCGAAAGGGCAGCCGCCGAGGCCGCCAGCGGCGGCATCGAACACGCGCAAGCCGCGATCGAGAGCGACGGCAATGTTGTCGAGCGCTTGGCCTGACGTGTCATGAAAATGCCCGGCAAGTGCTGAGACGGGGAGTTCGCCCAGAACTGCAGCGAGCATCTGGTCGACCGCCTCGGGCGTGCCCTTGCCGATCGTGTCGCCAAGGCTGATCTCGTAGCAGCCGAGAGCTCGCAGCTGCCAGGCAACGTTCGCGGCACTCTCCGGCGGCACGGCGCCTTCATAGGGGCATTCGACGACGCAGCTGACATAGCCGCGCAACGGGACGCCGCGATCGCGGCTCGCGGCCGCCACCGGTCGGAACCGCTCGATGCTCTCGGCGATCGAGCAATTGATGTTGCGCATCGAGAATGTTTCGGAAGCCGACGCAAAGATCGCCACTTCATCGGCGCCGGCCGCAAGTGCCGCTTCGAAGCCCTGCATGTTGGGCGCCAGCGCCGCATAGCGCACGCCCGGCCTGCGTTCTATGCCGGCCATGACGGCGGCGGCATCGGCAAGCTGCGGCACCCATTTCGGGCTGACGAAGCTGGTGACTTCGATGCGGGCGAAGCCGCTGTCGGAGAGCAGATTGACCAGCTCGATCTTGCGCGCGGTATCAATCGGCTGCTTTTCGTTCTGCAGGCCATCACGCGGGGCCATCTCGACGATGGTGACCTGCTTGGAGCGTTCATCACTCATGCAGCATCCTCCGGGCGGAGCGCCAGAAGCACGGCGCTCTCGCTGGTCTGGTCTCCTTCGCCGACGTTCAGGCTCTCCACGATGCCATCGCGCATCGCCGTCAGCGTCAGCTCCATCTTCATGGCCTCCATGACGATCAGTGCCTGCCCCTTCGCCACCGCATCGCCCTCGCGAACGCGGACGATCTTGACGAGGCCGGGCATCGGGGCGATCAGCCTGTCACCGCCGGCGGCCGCCTCTTCTCCGCCATCGAGCGGATCGTGACGATGGAAGTAGTGCGTATGCCCATCCATGAACAGCGTCGTGCCATTCGATGCTTCGAAGATGGTGACGCTCGACTGACGGCCATCAATCTCTACGCGACGAGCCCCGTCTTCTGCCGGCAAAAGCCGCACCGGAATGGTACGATCCTCAAGCGCGACGCTGAAAAGCGCCCTTCCCTTCGCGGCTACGCGGCAATGTATGTGCCCACCGCCGAAATGCAGCGTGACGGGGCGGCTCAATTCGCCCCAAAGCTGCCAGGCGCCGAGCGAAAGCCAGGGATTGCTTGCATCGGGCCGAGCGAAACCGCCAGCCTCGACGATCGCAGCGATGGCCAGCGCCGCATCGTTAGGCTGTTGCGCCGAGGTCAGCGCCTCCACATCCCGGTCGATCAGTCCTGTATCCGGATGGCCGGCGGCAAAATCCGGCCGGCGGCTGAGACGGATGAGGAAATCGAGATTGGTGGTGGTCCCGGCAACCTGTATCTGCTCCAGGCCTTGCGTGAGCTTGGCAAGAGCGGCCTGGCGATCCGATGCATGCACCGTCAGCTTGGCGATCAGTGGATCGTAATGCGGGGTGATGGTATCGCCCTCGCGGACGCCGGCATCGATGCGGACGTCGCCCTCGGGAAAGCGCAGATGCGAGAGCGTGCCGGTTGCCGGCAGGAAGCCGCGCGACGGGTCTTCGGCATAGATACGCGCCTCGAAGGCCCAGCCATTTATAGTAAGCTCACCTTGAGTCTTCGGCAGAGGCTCGCCGCTCGCAACGCGCAATTGCCACTCGACAAGATCGACGCCGGCGATCGCCTCGGTGACGGGGTGTTCGACCTGCAGCCGCGTATTCATCTCCATGAAGAAGAAGCGATCCGGCGACAGGCCATCGGAAACATCGGCGATGAATTCGACGGTGCCGGCGCCGCGATAATCGATTGCACGAGCGGCGCGAACTGCCGCCTCGCCCATGGCGCTACGCATCTCCTGCGTCATGCCGGGTGCCGGCGCCTCCTCGATCACCTTTTGGTGCCGGCGCTGCAGCGAGCAATCGCGCTCGAAAAGATGCACGGCATTGCCTCGGGAATCCCCAAAGACCTGGATCTCGATGTGGCGCGGCTTGATCAGATATTTCTCGATCAACACGGCGTCGTCGCCGAAGGCGGATTTCGCCTCGCGCTTCGCCGCTTCCAGCGAGGCACCGAAATCCTCCGTCCGGTCGACGCGGCGCATGCCTTTGCCGCCGCCACCCGCCCGCGCCTTGATGAGAACGGGAAAGCCGATGCCATCAGCCTGTTCGGCAAGAAAGCCGGGCTCCTGCCCATCGCCGTGATAACCGGGAACGACAGGCACGCCGGCCCGCTCCATCAGTGCTTTGGCCGCATCCTTGAGCCCCATGGCCCGGATCGAAGCCGGCGACGGACCGATGAAGACCAGACCTGCAGCCTCGACCGCCTCGGCGAAATCGGCGTTTTCCGAGAGAAAACCGTAGCCGGGATGGATGGCTTCGGCGCCCGTCCGCTCAGCAGCCGCAATGATCTTTTCCTTCGAAAGATAGCTGTCGCTCGCCGCCGCCGGACCGATATGAACGGCCTCGTCGGCCAGCGCCACATGCAAGGCATCCCTGTCGGCGTCGGAATAGACGGCGACGGTGCGGATGCCCAGGCTCCTTGCTGTACGGACGACCCGGCAGGCGATTTCGCCGCGATTGGCGATCAATATCTTCGAGAACATCGGCAGACCCTATTGCGCGGCAATGACTTCGACTTCGAGCAGCCAGGCGGTATCGAAAATGCCGGCGATCACTACCGTCATGGCCGGCGTGAGCGAGCCTAAATATTCGCTGCGGATCTCGCGGTTCACCATCGTGTGGTGACGGTCGGCGAGAAAGGTGGTGACCTTGACGATATCGTCCTTGCTCATACCGGCCGCCTTCAGCTGGGCGTCGATGTTGTGCCAGACCTGACGAGCCTGTGCCTGAAAGCCCTCCGGCAAGGTGTCGTCGACATCGGTCGGAATCTGGCCGCTGACGAACAGCAATCGCTCGAAATTCTCGAGCTTCACGGCCTGTGCGTAGCCGCCGCGCGGCTGCGGCGCATTCTTGGCATTGATGGCATCGCGTTTCATTTCCATCTCCTCACATCCTGAATAGACCGAAGCGCGTGTCTTCGATCGGCGCGTTGAGTGCTGCTGAAAGCGACAGAGCCAGCACGTCGCGGCTCTTGCGCGGATCGATGATGCCATCGTCCCAGAGGCGGGCCGAGGCATAGAGTGGGTGGCTCTGGGTTTCGAACATCTTGAGGGTCGGCGCCTTGAAGGCGGCCTCCTCCTCCTTCGTCCAGGGCTTGCCGGCGCGGGCCAGCGCCTCTCCGCGCACCGTGGCGAGCACGCCCGCCGCCTGCTCCCCACCCATCACCGAGATACGGCTGTTGGGCCATGTCCAGAGGAAGCGCGGTGAATAGGCACGGCCGGCCATGCCGTAGTTGCCCGCACCGAAGGAGCCACCGATCAACATGGTGACCTTCGGAACCTTGGTGGTCGCAACGGCCGTCACCAGCTTCGCACCGTTCTTGGCGATGCCCTCGGTCTCGTATTTCCGGCCGACCATGAAGCCGGTGATGTTTTGCAGGAAGACCAGCGGGATCTTGCGCTGTGAGCAAAGCTCGACGAAATGCGCGCCCTTCAGCGCCGACTCCGAGAAGAGCACGCCGTTATTGGCGATGATGCCGACGGGAATGCCGTGGATATGGGCAAAGCCGCAGACCAGCGTTGTGCCGTAGCGCGCCTTGAACTCATCGAGGCGGGAGCCGTCCACCATACGGGCGATGACCTCGCGCACGTCATAGGGCGTGCGCAGGTCGGAGGGGACGATGCCCAGAATGTCCTCGGGATCGTAGAGCGGCGCCTCCGGCGTGCGAAGCTCGACACTCTCAGGCTTGCGGCGATTGAGATTGGCGACCGCCTGCCGGGCGAGTGCGAGCGCATGGGCATCGTCGCGGGCGAGATGATCGGCTACGCCGGAGAGGCGCGTATGCACATCGCCGCCGCCGAGATCCTCGGCCGAGACCACTTCCCCTGTCGCCGCCTTGACCAGCGGCGGACCGGCAAGGAAGATCGTCCCCTGCTTCTCGACGATGATGGTTTCGTCCGACATAGCAGGCACATAGGCGCCGCCCGCCGTGCAGGAGCCCATGACGACGGCAATCTGCGGGATGCCGGCCGCCGACATATTGGCCTGATTGTAGAAGATGCGGCCGAAATGATCACGATCCGGAAAGACCTCGTCCTGGTTCGGCAGGTTGGCGCCGCCGGAATCGACGAGATAGATGCACGGAAGATTGTTTTCTGCGGCGATTTCCTGAGCCCGCAGGTGCTTCTTCACCGTGATCGGATAGTAGGTGCCGCCTTTGACCGTGGCATCGTTGCAGACGATCATGCAATCGCGGCCGGAGACACGACCGATGCCGGCGATCAGACCGGCGCCTGGGGCCTCATCGCCGTGCATTCCATGAGCTGCCGTCGCGCCGATCTCCAGAAACGGCGTGGCGGGATCGATCAAGCCGGCAACGCGATCGCGCGGCAACATCTTGCCGCGGCTCACATGCCGCTCGCGCGCCTGCGCTCCGCCGCCTTCCGCCGCCTTCGACGCCGCAGCCTCGGCGACACCGATCGCCTCCAGCAACGCAGCGCGATTGTCGCGGAAGCGATCCGAATGCGTCGATATCTCTGATTTCAGGACGGTCATACGGCCTCACCGGTCGAGTAAGATGGAATTCGAAATCAGGCCGTTTCGCCGAACAACTCGCGGCCGATCAGCATGCGCCGGATTTCGGACGTGCCGGCGCCGATCTCGTAGAGCTTGGCGTCGCGCAGCAGCCGTCCGGCGGGATAATCATTGGTATAGCCATTGCCGCCGAGCGCCTGGATGCATTCGAGCGCCAGCGCCGTCGCCTTCTCGGCGGAGTAGAGAATACAGCCGGCGGCATCCTTGCGGGTCGTCTCGCCGCGATCGCAGGCGGCTGCGACCGCATAGACATAGGCGCGCGCGGCATTCATGGTGACATACATGTCGGCAAGCTTGCCCTGCATGAGCTGGAACTCGCCGATCGACTGGCCGAACTGCTTGCGCTCATGCATGTAGGGCAGCACCACATCCATGCAGGCGGCCATGATGCCGACGGGGCCGCCCGACAGCACAACGCGCTCATAATCGAGACCCGACATCAGCACGCGAACGCCACCATCGACTTGGCCCAGAACATTTTCCTCCGGCACTTCGCAATCGACGAAGATCAGTTCCGACGTGTGGGAGCCGCGCATGCCGAGCTTGTCGAGCTTCTGTCCGACGGAAAACCCCTTGAAGCCTTTTTCGACGAGGAAGGCGGTGATGCCGCGCTGGCCGGCATCCGGGGAGGTCTTTGCATAGACGACGAGGACATCGGCATCGGGACCGTTGGTGATCCACATCTTGCTGCCGTTCAGCACATAGTGATGGCCATGCTTTTCGGCTTGGAGTTTCATGGAGACGACATCGGAGCCGGCGCCCGGTTCCGACATGGCCAAGGCGCCCACATGCTCGCCGGAGATCAGCTTCGGAAGATAGCGCTCCTTCTGCGCCGTCGTGCCGTTACGATGGATCTGGTTGACGCAAAGGTTGGAATGGGCGCCATAGCTCAGGCCGACGGAAGCCGAAGCGCGGCTGATCTCTTCCATGACAACCGTGTGGGCGAGATAGCCGAGGCCGGCGCCGCCAAAGGCCTCATCGACGGTGACCCCGAGCAAGCCGAGATCGCCCATCTCCTTCCAGAGATGCATCGGGAAGCCGTTGTTACGATCGATCTCATCAGCGATCGGCGCGATTCGGTGGTTGGCAAAACGGCGCACCTGCTCGCGCAGTGCCTCGATGTCCTCCCCGAGCGCGAAGTTCAATCCCCCTGCAAACATCCGGCTTCTCCTCCCGACCGTCGCAAACGTCCGATCCTTGTGAACGTATATCTCTTTATGCCCGCTTCAAGCGCCTGCCTTAACCGTCATGCGGCATTGGCCGGCACTTGCTGCTTCTCCTGCGGCGTCTCATAGGCCTTCATCTTGTCCGCGATCTTCGCCATGATCTTCCGGACCGCCTCTTCCTTGACCGGGCCGAAGCCTCTTATCTCGTCAAACAACGAGAGGAGGACAAGAGCCTCGGCTTCGTTGTCGTGGCGCAGACCTGCAAGTACACGCCCGGCAATCCCTTCGTATTCGGCAATCAGGCGGCGTTCCGCCCGACGCTCTTCCATATAGCCGAAGGGATCGAAGACGGTGCCGCGCAGCCGCTTCATCGGCGCAAGGGCGCGCAGCAACGGCAGGATCCAGGCGCCGAATTCGCGCTTTTTCGGCCGGCCGTTCGGATCCTTTCCGCCAAGGATCGGCGGAGCTAGATTGAAGGCCAGCTTGAAATCGCCTTCCATCTCCTCCCGCAGTTGTGCCTCGAACGCAGGATCCGTCAGAAGACGGGCGACCTCGTATTCATCCTTATACGCCAGAACCCGCGCATAGGTGACAGCAACGGCAAAAGGCACCTTGTCCGAAAGCCGCTCCCTGATTGCCAAGGCATTGGCATGAGCCACGAAACGGGCATAGCGCTCGGCAAGCGCGCTGTCCTGATAGGCAGTCAGATGTGCCTTGCGATGCTTGATGAGTTCATCGAGGCTCATGCCCGCCAGCGTCTTGCCGGCATCCGGCTCGGCGATCATGGCCTCCACGGCCTGCGGATCATGCGCGAGAAGCCGGCCCCAATGGAAAGCGGAAAGGCTGGCTTTGACCGCGACGCCGTTGAGCTCGATCGCCTTTTCGATCGCCTCCAGCGACAGCGGCAGCAAGCCACGCTGCCAGGCAAAGCCGGTGAGCAGGATGTTGGTCGACATGGCATCACCGGTGACTTCGGTTGCCACGTGGTTGAAATCGAGGAAGACGGATCTGTCGCTGACCGTCTTGGCAATTGCTTGCTGAACCGAGCCGGCCTTGAAATCGAAATCGCGATTACGCACGAAATCGGCAACCGGCATCAGGCCCGTGTTGACGATGGCAGTGGTCCGCATCGATGAACAGAGCGTAATCGCATCCTTGGAGGCGCCCACAACCTCATCCGCTGATAACAGCAGATCAGCACCGCCGTTGACGATGCGCGACGAGGTGACATCAGCCTCATTGTGACCGATGCGCAGATGGCTCATGACGGAGCCGCCCTTCTGGGCGAGGCCGGCCATATCGAGGATCATTGGCACCTTGCCGTCGAGATGCGCGGCCATGCCGAGGATGGCACCGATGGTCAAGATACCAGTGCCGCCGATGCCGGCAATTGCGATGTTCCAGGGCCGCTCGCCGATGGCGGGGATTTCGGGCATCGGCACTTCGATATCCGCATGCTCCAGAGCCTTTCGTTTGCGGCGCTTGCCGCCATGAACGGTCACGAAGGACGGGCAGAAGCCTTTGACGCAGGAGAAATCCTTGTTGCAGCTCGACTGGTTGATCTGGCGCTTGCGGCCGAATTCCGTCTCAAGCGGCTCCACTGAGATGCAATTGGATTGCACCGAGCAATCGCCGCAGCCCTCGCAAACGGCCGAGTTGATGAAGACGCGCTTGGCCGGATCCTCCATCAGCCCACGGCTCCGGCGGCGGCGCTTCTCGGCCGCGCAGGTCTGGACGTAGACGATCGCCGAACAGCCCTCGGTCTCGCGCAGCGTCAGCATCACCTGATCGATATGGTCGCGATGCAGTATCTTGACACCAGGCGCCAGCTCGGCAGCGCGATAGGCGTCGGGATTGTCCGACAACAGGTAGATCGGCTTGACGCCCTCGTCATGCAGCTGCTTGGTCACCAGTTGCGGCGTCAAATGGCCGTCGATCTGCTGGCCACCCGTCATGGCGACGGCATCGTTGTAGAGCAGCTTGTAGGTGACGTTGACCTTCGCGGCGACTGACTGGCGGATGGCGAGAATGCCGGAGTGGAAATAGGTGCCGTCGCCGAGATTGACAAACATGTGCTTTTCGTCGGTATAGCGGGCGATCGCCGTCCACGGCACGCCTTCGCCGCCCATCTGGGTGAAGGTCTCGGTGCTGCGATCCATCCAGGTGACCATATAGTGGCAGCCGATGCCGGCGATGGCGCGGCTGCCTTCTGGAACGCGGGTGGACGTATTGTGCGGACAGCCGGAGCAGAAGAACGGCGTGCGGTTCAGCGGCGCCACATGGCTGCGGCTGATCTGGCCGCGCTCGGCGAGATAGGTAAGCTTGGCCGCGATGCGATCATGCAGGCCCTGATCGAGGTCGAGCTTGACGATGCGCCCGGCGATGGCTCTGGCAACGGCGCCGACGGTCAATGCCGAAGACAGGCTGAGATAGGGTTTGTCGTGCTCGTCGAACTTGCCGACGATGCGCGGGCGGACATCGGCGCGCCAGTTGAACAGCTGCTGCTTGATCTGGTTTTCGATGATCTCGCGCCGCTCTTCGACGACGAGAACTTCGTCCAGCCCTTCCGAGAAATGCCGGACAGCTTCCGGCTCCAGCGGCCAGGGCATACGCACCTTCAGGATACGCAGGCCGATCGCCGCCATTTCCCTCGGGCCGATCTCGAGCTCGCGCAACGCCTGCAGCACATCTTCATAGGCCTTGCCGGAGGAGATGATGCCGAAGCGGGCATTGGGCACGTCATGCGTGACTTCGTCGACGCGATTGGCGCGGGCAAAGGCGATAGCGGCATAGGCCTTGTAGTTTTGCAGGCGATCGTCCTGGATCAGCGGCGGATCGGGCCAGCGCAGATTGAGGCCGCCGGACGGCAATTCGAAATCGGTCGGCAGGACGAACTGCCGCTTTTCGCCCGAGAGATCCACGGCTGCGGTCGTTTCGACCGTGTCGGCAATGAATTTCATGCCGACCCAGCAACCGGAATAGCGCGACATGGCGATGCCGAGCAGGCCATATTCCAGGAATTCGTGGATGGATGAGGGATAGAGAACCGGAATGAGCGCCGACATGAAATCATGGTCGGTCTGATGCGGGATGGTCGAGGATTTGGCAGAATGATCGTCGCCGGCAAAACAGAGGACACCGCCATGCCTCGAAGTGCCGGCCGCATTGCCGTGCTTCAGCACATCGCCGGAGCGATCGACGCCAGGGCCTTTGCCGTACCAGATGCCGAGCACGCCATCCTTGCGGGCGCCTGGCGAAAGGCCGACCTGCTGCGAGCCCCAGACGGCCGTTGCAGCAAGGTCCTCGTTGATCCCAGGCTGGAAGGTGACGTCATGCGCGTCGAGGTAAGTTTGCGCTTTCAAAAGCTGCTGGTCGTAACCGCCAAGTGGTGAGCCGCGGTAACCGGAAATGAAGGCGGCCGTGTTGAGGCCGGCGACGCGGTCCCGCCGCATCTGGGTCATGGGCAGCCGCACCAGCGCCTGCAGGCCTGTCATGAAAACGCGGCCGTCCTCTGCCTTATATTTGTCGTCTAGCGAAACGCCGGTCGCAAGCATCTGCTCTCCTCCCGAGATCGCAGTCACCGATTGCCCATATGCATTTCACCGGATGCCTCCTACCGCATCCGACGAAAGCCGTGATCGAACGGTAACATGCACCGACGCTAATTTCCGAACGAAGGCTAGGCCTCCGCAGCATGATTTGCAAAGATTTCGGCCGGTTGGCAGATGTTTTCGTGCTTACGGAACAAGCGGTACTGCCATCCATCACAAGCTTTCATCGGAGATATCAGCGCCAAGGCCTTTTACTCCCGCAACTCGCCCAATAATGTCGCGCCAACTCGAATCTGGGAGACCTCACATGCTGACGATCTACGGTGTCTATCGCTCGCGCGCCGCGCGCAATTACTGGATGGCTAGGGAGATCGGCATCGAGTTCAAATCCGTGCCGGTCATCCAGGGGAGCCGGCTTGCCAATCCGCTCGCCGCCGATGCGCCTATCAACACGCTGTCGCCGGAATTTCTGGCGGTCAATCCGATGGGCATGATCCCCTGCATCAAGGATGGTGATCTCATGATGCATGAATCGCTTGCCATCAACCTCTACCTCGCCCGCAAATATGGCGGCCCGCTGGCCGGCAAGACGGTCGAAGAGGAAGGGCTGATGTCGATGTGGACCATGTGGGCCGCGACGGAAGTCGAGCCCTACAGCGTCGCGCTTGTGCGCATCTATGACAATGCCCAGGAAAACAGCGAGCCTGGCAAGGCCGGCATCGCAGTCGCCTGCCGCTCGCTGAAAAGGCCGCTCGATGTCTTGGAAAAGCACCTCCAGAATCACGAGCATCTTGTCGGAGGCCGCTTCACCGTCGCCGACCTCAATCTCGCGGAAGTGCTGCGCTACGCCCAGACAGAACAGGAGCTCTTCGACGCCCATCCTGCGGTGAAGACGTGGATCGAGCGCTGCCAGTCGCGCGACGCCTATAGGGCCATGCAGGCAACCCGCGGCAAAGAGCCGGTCTGATAGAGACTATCGGAAGAGACGCATGCTCTCTTCCATTTCTTCGCGGATCCATGCCTTGAAAGCGGTGACCTTTTTCGGCTCCCGCACACCTTCGGCCGCAACGAAATAGTGGCCGAAGCCTGTCCTGGCGCGGATGCCGAAAGGGTCGACGAGGCATTTCTGCTGCAGCGCATAGGCTGCGAGCGTTTGCCAGGCGAGCATGGTTCCTTGGCCGGCCATGGCGGCATCGAGGCAGAGCGACGCGTCGTTGAAGATATGCCGTTCCTCCATACAATGACCTGACAATCCGGCCTCGCGCAGCCAGATCTCCCAACCGAACATCGCATGTCCGTCAATGACTGCGGGGACTTTCAGAAGGTCGGCAGGCTGCCGGAGCGTGGCGGCGATCTGCGGCGTGACGACGGGGAACACTTCCTGCGCCAGCAATAGCTCGGATTTGACATCAGGCCATTGCCCGTTGCCGACCCGAATGCCGATATCGACATCCGACGTCGCCGGATTGATCAGCCGCGTGGTGGCATCGATGCGCAGCCGGATATCCGGATGGCGGATGGCGAAGCGATCGAGCCGGTACACCAGCCAGCGAGCCGCGAAAACCGGCGCAACCGAAATGGTGAGGATATTGTCGTCCCGATGCTGCGCGACCGCCACGGCCGCCGACAACGCCTTGAAACCCTCTTCAAGCCGCGCCAGCACCACGACTCCCGCCTCGGTGACCGCCATGCCCTTGGACGTACGCTCGAACAGCGGCCGGCCCAATTGCGCCTCGGTCTTGATGACCTGCTGGCTGACGGCACCTATCGTCACGCCCAATTCGTCGGCAGCCGCCTGCAGCGACCCTAGTCGTCCGACCGCTTCAATGGCTCGAAGGCCGTTCAAATGTACGCTGTTGAGATTTCTCATATAGAATATCTATATCAGCATCTCGTCATTCTCAATTGCGCACGGCACAAACAAGCGCGATTATTACAGCATGGAATTGAAACCTGCCGCCACCCCACCGGCTGATGCCCTCATGGTTGCATCGATGCGGAAAATCTCAGGAGGCATGTCATGTCTATATTGAAGCTTTTCTTCAATCACTTGCTGGATGAAAATCGCAGGCGGGAAGACGATCCGCTGCAGCACCCCATGCTCGCGGCCATGTCGCTCGAAGAACTCGCCGACCTGCCGCTCATGCCGGAAAATCTCGGCCGGTCTATGGACAAAAGAGCCGTTCAACCGGAAGAATGCGCTTAGGTGAGACCCTACGCCTCTGGAGCGAACATGTCCTCAAACGTCGATATGGATGTCATCGCGGAACGACTGAACAGGCTCGTGGTGCAAGCCCGGTTGCCGGGGGTCGAACCTGGAGCACATTACGGCCTCCCGGCATTCAAGGTTGGCGGCAAGGCGTTCGTGACGGTGAAGAACAACGAGACCGTCGTGCTGTCGCTGCCGATCGACCGCAAGGAACAACTGATGGAAATGGCGCCGGAGATCTATTTCCAGACGGATCACTATGTCGGCTGGCCTTCCCTTCCCCTGCGCATAGGTGCGATCGGAGATGAGGAGCTGGAGCTGCGTTTGATCGAGGCGTGGCGATACCGCGCCCCGAAAAAACTTCTGGCAGCATTTGGCTGAGACGATCAGCCTTCTTCGACGGCAAGCGCCTTCTTGACAGCCGGACGCTCGAGCATGCGCGCATAGTGGGCGCTTACCTTCGCGAACTGGTCGCGATCGACATTGTCTCCCGGCAGCCACTTTGCCATGGTGAAGAGATAGCCGTCAGCGACCGTATACTGATCGCCCATCACCCAGGGCCCCTTCAGCATCTTGTCCTCGATGAGGGCAAAGCTCTCCGTCATGGTCTGCGGCACCTTGGCCTTCATCGTCTCGATGGCAGCGGCATCGTCCGTCCAGCGATAACCACGCCCCTTGTGCGAATGGTTGATGTGCACCGTGGACGATAGATAGCTGTTGAAGGCCTGCATCTGGGCGAACTCGAAGGGATCATCGAGCGGCGCCAGCTTTGCGGCAGGCACGATCTGGGCAACGTAAGCCAGAATCGCAACGTTTTCCGTAATGACGCCCTTGTCGGTCACCAGTGCCGGCACACGGCCCTTGGGGTTGACGGCTAGATAATCCGGCTGGCGCTGATCGCCATTGGCGAGGTTGAGGCGCCGGGGCTCATAGGCGAGACCGGATTCTTCCAGAGCGATGAGACTGGCGAGAGCACAGCTTCCGGGCGCAAAATAGAATGTCAGCATGTTCCGTTCCTCGATTGGATCCGACGGGAAGCTAAAGGCAACCCAGCCAATACGGAAGTGGCCGATGCTGATACCTTCTACAAAAGGTTTTGATCGATCAAGCGGCATGCCCACCCCCACGGGTCGCGAGAATGGGCTGCCGGCGGTTTAGGCGCAGCCGGGTACGTCCTCCAGTCTGTGCCAGACGGGAATACCGCGTTCGCGGGCGATGCGGACATCGTTGTCGGCGCCCTTGGAATCGCCCGGCAATCTCAGAACGCCCTCGCAAAGCTGCAGCAGACGACCGGCCGTCGGATGAAAAATCTCCTCATAGAGATCGTCACCGATGCTCTTGCCGCCGGCGGCATGCCAGACCGGCAAGGCGACCCATTCGCCGATCATCGGCAAGTGCCCGGCCTTGAACAGAGCGTAGGACGGCTCCTCAAGGCACTTCAGGTTCTCGGCCATCTTCTTCGGATCGTCCCCGGTGCCGGAACGATAGGGCCCGGCGATCAAGATCAACATGTCATTTCTCCATTTTTCCTCCTGCTTCCTGCAGGAATTTGCACGAATATGCGTATATTTTCTTGAATGTCGAATCTATTCTGATAGATTCACGAATATTCATGAAATTTCGTGCAGGAACAGACATGCTGACCAGTCAACGCAAGGCCCTTATTCTCGATCGATTGCGCCGCAACGGCCAGGTGATCGCCAAGGCATTGGCCGACGATCTTGAGCTATCCGAAGACACGATCCGCAGGGACCTGCGAGAGATGGCGGCGGAAAAGCTGCTGAAACGGGTGCATGGCGGAGCGCTGCCGCTTGCCCCAGATCTACCGGACTTCTCGGCCCGGCAGGCGGTCTCATCGGAGGAGAAACGCCGGCTCGGCGCCTATGCTGCGAGCATGATCAAGTCGGGCCAGACCGTGTTTCTCGATGGCGGCACCACGAATGCCGAAATCGCCCGCCAGCTCCCGAAGAATCTTGCCGTCACCATCGTCACCCATAGCCCGACGATAACAGGCGAGCTGGAACATCATCCCCTCGCCGAAGTCATCCTGATCGGCGGCAAGCTCTACAAACATTCGATGGTGGCGACAGGTGCTGCGGCCATGGTGGCGATCGCATCCATAAGGGCCGATATCTTCTTTCTAGGGATCACCGCAATTCATCCCGTCCACGGCTTTTCGACCGGCGATTTTGAGGAAGCGGCTATCAAGCGCCATATCGCACAGTGCTCGGCGGAGACCTACGTGCTGGCGACGGCTGAGAAGCTGGATGCGGCCTCCCCATGCCAGATCCTGCCGACCAAGGGCGTTTCCGGCCTGATCGTGCCGTCCGATATTCCCAAAGAGAGCCTGACACCCTACCGGAATGCCGGTGTGCCGATTTTCCTGGCCTGACGCGCACATCGCATCCGGCCCTTGGAAAAGAGATAGTTCGTCAGGATTTGCGCCGCCGTCATCATGATGCGGTCGAAGATTGATCCTATGCCGACCGGACATCGACTTGTCTTGCGGTCATCGCCGATCAAGTCTACCTCAATATCGTGCAGAGGTTACGATCGCCCATGAACGAACGCCGCATTCACCAAATTTTCGAAATCAGCATCCTGTTGAAGGGTGCCCATGCTTTGATCGAGTGCATTGGCGGCCTCATCCTGGCGCTCGTCAGCACCGAATCCATCCTTCGCCTGGTGAACCGGATCGTGCAGCCCGAGCTCCTCAACGATCCCAAGGACTTCGTCGCGATCCACCTGCATGCCTGGGTGCAGGATTTCTCCGTCGGCACCAAGAATTTCTATGCCTACTATCTGCTGAGCCACGGACTGGTGAAGGTGCTGCTCGTCATCGGCCTGCTGAGGGGCAAGATGTGGGCCTATCCGGCATCGCTGGTCGCCTTGGCGCTTTTCATCGTCTACCAGCTTTACCGCTTCACCGACACGCACGGCATCGGGCTCATCATCCTTACCGTCTTCGATCTGTTCGTCATGGTCCTCATCTGGCACGAATACAGGATCGTCCGGCAACATGTGCCGGCACGACAAGTCAGACATCGGATCCAGGAGTAGAGCTTATGCCGTCAAGGCCGAGGCCGGTCTGATATCGCCGACATGGATGCCGTTCCAGTTCTTGAAGGACTTGTTGGCCATCGCCATCAGCCCCGCATGAACCACGCCATCCTTCTCGAAGAAGCGAGCGAGCGTCGCCGCAACCATGACCTCTGCTGCACGGCCGGTGCCATCATCGCATTTGATCGCGATGGCAATGCCCTGCTCCGGGATCGAAGCGCAGAACACGCCTTCGGCACCGGTCTTGGCGAAGATGCGGCCAGGAGCGACCTGCATCAGCTTGGTGCAGGCGCGGTCGGTGCCGGCCACGTAGAACGGCTCGGCCATACAGGCTTCGAACAGCCGGCGCGATGCCTTGGCGCGCAGCGGCTCGAGACCGACGCCGGTCGCCATCTTGGCAAAGCCATGCGCCAGTCCCTTGAGCGGGACCGCATAGGTCGGAATCGAGCAGCCGTCCGTGCCGCAATTGTCATGCGCGAGAACGGCGCCGGTCAGGCTCTGCATCGTTTCGCGGATCTGCTGCTGCAGCGGGTGATCGTAACCGACATAGCCCTTGGGATCGATGTCCTGATGGCAGCAGGCGCAGACGAAGCCGGCGTGCTTGCCGGAGCAATTGTTGTGCAGCGCCGTCGGCTTGTCGATCGTGCGTGCCTGGTGGATGAGGGTCTTCTGATCGGAAGACCAATGGGCGCCGCATTCGAGCGTGCCGACATCGCGATCGGCGCGCGCCAGCATGGAGGCTGCGAGCGCGACATGCTCGTCTTCGCCATTATGGGAGGCACAGGCGAGCGCCAGTTCCTTGTTGCCAAAGCCATAGGCGTCTGCGGCGCCGCTTTCGACCAGAGGCAGGGCCTGCATCGCTTTGCAGGCGGAACGCGGAAACACGCCCCTGTCGATATCGCCGACCGAGAAGACCACCTTTCCATCGCCATCGACCGCAACGATGGAACCGCGATGGCGGCTCTCGACCAGATTGCCACGGGTGACTTCGACGCAGACGGGATTGGACATGACGGAATGCTGCCTTTGATTTGCGGGATGGGCAGTGATAGCCGCTGCGCCGGGGATTGCCAATCGTCGATGACGCCCGTCAGCATCAAAAAGCGCGCCACTCAGGCGGCCGGCCTGATCCGATAGGCACACCGCCTCGCACCGAGCAGGATATGCTCTTCCCGCTCCACTTGCGCACCGAGCACCATGCGGAAGGTTTCCAGCTCGGAGCGGCAGAAGCCGGCGCAGGCGCAGGCGGCTGCGCAGATGGGACAATGATTCTCGACCAGCATGAGCGAGCCGTCATCATCCTGCCAGTGATCGGCCATGTAACCTTCCTGCGTGCGAATGGCGGCGAGGCTCGCGACGCGTGAGGCGAGGTCAGCCGTGAGATCTATTTCGCTGCGGTAGCGTCGAAGCGTTTCGGTTTCGCGGGCGGAGATGACCGTATCGACGGCGCTCTGCCCCAGCTGGCTGACCATGGTCGCAAGCAGCGTCGCTGTGAGATCCGCGTGGCCATCCGGAAATTGCCGGTTGCCGCCCGCCGTCAGGTGCCAGAGCCGCCGTGGCCGGCCTCTGCCCGTTGCAGTCTCCGTCACTGGCTCGACCAATCCCTCCTCCGCCATCTTCGTCAGTTGCTGGCGCGCCGCCTCGGACGATATGCCGAGCGCATCGCCGACGGCCGCAGCGAGCTGCGGTCCATCCGTTTTCAACAGGATCAGAATTCTGTTGGCAGGTGATTGGCGCATTTTTCCAAGTTATCTCTTGTTTTAATCCGGTAGCCGTGTAATTTTCCAAATTATAACTTGGAAAATAATCAACCGCTAGGGAAAATACCGAGGATCGTCCGATGTCCAGCATCGAAAACACCGCTCCCCTCAAATCAGCCTCCATCTTCACGCTGTTCTCGCCAAGGCTTCTGCCTGCGACGCTGATGCTTGGCGGCGGCGTCGCGCTTTATGCCGTTGAATCCTACATCACTGCCACGATCGCCCCCTCGATCGTCCGGGATATCGGCGGCCTCGAATTGTTCTCCTGGATGACGACCCTCTTCGTCGCCGCCGGCGTCCTCGGATCGATCACGGTCGCGACCCGACCGAAGGGCATGGGCCTGCGTGCCGTCTATATCGCCGCAGCGCTCACCTTCGGCATCGGCAGCCTGGTTTGCGCCATCGCGCCGACCATGCCGGTGCTGCTCATGGGCCGCGCCGTACAGGGCTACGGCTCGGGCATGCTGTCCGGTCTTGCCTATGCCTTTATTCGCTTCATTTATCCTGAGCCCCTCTGGCGCAGGGCTTCCACGCTCTACGCTGCCATCTGGGGTGTGGCGACGGTGCTCGGACCGACGCTCGGCGGCCTCTTTGCCGCCGGAGGCGCCTGGCGAGAGGCCTTCATCATCCTCGTACCACTGGCCGTCTTGATGGCGCTCTCGGCTCGCTGGCTGCTGCCCGATGTCGCGGATGATCGGATCGACACCAGAACACCGCTGGTCCAGATCATACTTCTGCTTGCCGCAGTCCTGTTCGTCAGCATTGCCGGCACGATCGAGCACGGACCGTACAAGGTCGTGCTGATCACCGTGTCGATCATACTCGTGGCAATGATGGTCATGACCGAACGCAAGAGCGAGGTACGGCTCCTCCCCTACGGCGCCGTCGTGCTCGGCAATCCAATCTCGCGGCTCTATCTGACAATATTCACGCTGATGCTGGTGCTGACGAGCGACATCTACATTCCGTATTTCCTGCAGACGCTGCACGGCGTCACACCATTGATCTCGGGCTATCTCGTCGCATTGGTGGCACTTGGCTGGACCATCGCTGCTTTCTTCAGCGCATCGTTTTCGGGCAAGCGGGCGGCAATCGCCATCATAGCCGGCTGCATTCTGGAAACCGCGGCCACAGCATCGCTGATCCCACTTCTGGCGACAGCAACGCCCTTCTCCAGGCTCGCAGAATTCGCGCCGGCTGTTATCGCCATGTTCCTGATGGGCTTCGGTGTCGGCCTCGGCTGGGCGCATCTCGTGACAAGGATCATCGGCATCGCCAGAAGAACCGAGCAGGACAAGGCCTCGGCCGCCATCTCGATGACCCAATCGCTGGGCGGCGCGTTCGGCGCAGCGGTCGCCGGCGTCATCGTCAATGGCGCGGGCCTGACCCATCCGGGCGGCGTTGCCGGCGGCCTCTCGGCCGCAAGCTGGCTCTATGCGCTGATGGCCGTCCCAGGATTGGTCGCCATCGCCCTCTCCTTCACGATCAGGCCAGCTTCAGCATGATCTTGCCGATGTGGTCGCTGGTTTCCATCAAGCGGTGCGCCGCGATCACATCGTCAAAGGCGAATACCTTGTGAATGACGGGGGCAACCGTGCCCTCGTCGAGCAGCGGCCAGACCTGGGAAAGCAGGTCGTCGCGGATCGCGCGCTTTTCCTCCGCCGTGCGCGGGCGCATGGTCGAGCCGGTTACCGTCAGGCGCTTGACCATGATCGGCTGCAGATTGACCTTGTCCGCCACCGCACCTCCGAGGAAAGCGATGATCGAAAGGCAGCCGTCGCGGGCGAGCGACGCGAGGTTCTTCTCCAGATAGGCCGCGCCGATCATGTCGAGAATGATATCGACGCCATGTTCCGTCTCCGCCTTGATGACCTCGGCGAAATCCTCCTGCCTGTAATTGATGGCCCGCTTTGCGCCGAGCTTCTCGCACGCCTCGCATTTTTCCTTCGAACCTGCAGTCGTATAGACCGTCGCACCGAAAGCGCGGGCAAGCTGGATCGCCGTCGTCCCGATGCCGCTGGAGCCGCCGTGGATCAGCACGCTTTCCCCCTCGGTGAGACCCGCCATCTGGAAGAGATTGGCCCATACGGTGAAGAAGGTCTCGGGAACGGCTGCTGCGCGCACGGCATCATAACCATTCGGGAAGCGGAGTGCCTGGCCGGCCGGCAACACGCAATATTCGGCATAGCCGCCGCCATTTGCGAGGCCGCAGACCTTGTTGCCGATCGCAAACTCCGTCACGCCGGGCGCAACGTCCACGACCTCCCCGGCAACTTCCAGACCCAGTATCGGGCTTGCATCCTTCGGCGGCGGATAAGTGCCCTGACGCTGCGCCACATCCGGCCGGTTGACACCGGCGGCCTCGACTCGAACCAAGATCTCGCCCGGCTTCAGGACCGGTAGAGATTTGCGGCCGATGGTCATGACCTCAGGCCCGCCAAAGGACGGCAAATCCACAAAACGCATTTCAGACGGCAAGGGCATGGCGCAATCTCCTCTCCCAGCAAAGCAGTGGAGATAGTTTAGCGCAGCGCGCTTGAAAAGATGGCTCGGCGGAAAGGCGTCAATTCGTCTCGGCCAGACCGAGGAATGCGACGCCGGCAGCACTTTCCTTTGCCTTCGTCTTGATGCCGGCAATGGAGGTGCTGACGCGGTTGATATTGTCGATCACCAGTCCCTCGGGCAGTTGCAGGATGCCGATCGAGCAGCGCATCAGCGGGAATTCGGCTTCGGCGCCGCTGCGATCGTGACCGCGAATACGGCCGGCAGCACGATCCTCGGCCGAATAAAGATCAAGAACATCCGCATGAAAATCGGCAAGCAGCCGGTCCAGAACCTCGCGAAGCTCGCCCGTACTCCAGCCGCTGACGCCGATGAAGAAATCGTCGCCGCCGACATGGCCGAGGAAATTGCGCTCGGCAAAGAAATAGCGGCGCATCAGCGCCGCAAACAGTGAAATGGCATGATCGCCGAGATGGAAGCCATAGGCATCGTTGAACGGCTTGAAATTATCGAAATCGCAATAGCAGAAGTGCCTGACTTCATCACCATCGCGGCCGGTGCTCTGCATAAAATCGTGGATCGCCCTGTTGCCGGGGAGCCCGGTCAGCGGGTTCTGGTCCTGGGCGATCTTCAGTTGCTTCTCGTTGATGACCTTGATCAGCGAGGCAGCGGAAACGATACCGGCATAATGCGTGCCTTCGGTGACGATCAGGCAATCGCTGCTTTCCATATTGGCGAAGATCGCCATCAGCGTATCGGCGTCGGAATCAAGACCGACGATCGGCGCCATCTCGACGAAATGCGAGATCGACCGCTCATAGACCTTGTTCTTCAGAAGGTCGCGGCCGAAGGGCTGATAGATGTATTCCTTGAGCTGGTACTCGTGGATGATGCCGCGCGGCTCGTCATTGGCGTTGACCACGGGGAAATAGGCGCGGCGCGGATTGCGGCGGAAGAGCTCGAAGACGCTGTCGATGCTATCGCTTTCGCGGATGGTCGGCAGCACCTCGATCTGCTTGCGGATGAGGATCTCGTCAAGCGACTGGCTGTTTCGTACCGTCTTGCCGAGATCCTGGAGATGCGGAAAGCTCTGCTTCAACTCGTTGACCAGCACCGTCGGACGCGCAATGAACCAGCCCTGGACGAGATCAACGCCAAATTCGCGGCAGGTCAAGAACTCCGCCTCGGTCTCGATGCCTTCGGCGATGACGCGTGTGCCGAGAACATGGGCGATGTTGACCAGATTTCTGAGAATGTGCCGTTTGCGGGCGCTGCGGTCGATATCGACGATGAAGTGCCGGTCGATCTTGAGGTAGTCGACGGGATAATCGGACAGCAGCTTCATTTCGCCATGGCCGACGCCGAAATCGTCGATCGCCAGCTTGAAACCGGCGTTCCGCATTCTTGCGACCAGACCGGAGAACTCGGGCACGCTGGTATTGTCGAAGCGCTCGGAGAATTCGAAGCAGACGGAGGAAGGCGCCATGCCCGCCTTTTTCATATGCTGCAGCAGGCTATCGACCAGTACACCACCCTGCGGGATCAACCGCACATCCAGATTGAGGAAAAGCGTGGCCGAGACGGCATTGGGAAGCGTGGCAAATTTTGCCAGCGCGCGGCTGGTGACCATCTGCTCCAGGCCGAGAAGCTGCCCGGTGCGCTCGGCCTCGTCGAGCATGTCGAGCGGGCTGCCGAAGCCGATGCGCTCCTGGCCGCGCATCAAGGATTCATAGCCGAAGACGGCGCCGGTGCCGGCTTCCACGATCGGCTGAAAAGCGTTTTCGATCACGAGTTTGGCAAGGGTGACAATCTGGTCGCTGGCATACCGGCGCAACACGCCGGGCTCGACTGCGGCAGTCAGGGACATGCCAATCTCCGTTGGGATTTTTATCAAATTATTTGAGTAAGGTTTTGGATCTACTGCATTTTCAACCCAAGATGCGCCATAAAGCGTCAACGAAACCTTTCCGGTATGTGAAAGTTTCGTGAATGGTAAAGCAATATTAACCATTGATCCGGTCCGAAAACAGGGCACGCCGAGATAGGCCATGGCCGGAACTGACTGATTTTCCGGCCTAATTGTGCGAGTGCTGCTCCGCCTCATAGTCGGCGAACATATCGGCAACGCAGCGACCGCCGTTGGCCGTCTCATCATTGGCCGCTTGTGGCACATCGCAAACATCGCTGCGCCTGCGCGCCGCATCCCACATACGCAGGGCTTCCCGCACGACTTCACTGCTCGAGGCATAGGTGCCGGTGTCGACTGCGGCGCGAATGCCGGCGGCCTGAAGCGGAGAGATGGAAACCGTTACCATCGGCATGATATTCCTCCCTTGACGTTATCAAGCGGAATTCTCGCTGGAGACGCATTTCGCTGCCGTCGGCGGTGCCTTCGAGGCATGTCCTTCAGACATGCGTGCTCCAGAGCTAGCACCGTCGCTACATCCATTCGGCGACGCTCCGCCCACAAGGCAGAGCGATAAGGGTAGCGCCGCTCACGCTTCTTGTCAAAAAGTAGTAGTCCGTTATCCGTTGTGCTAGAACAGTTAGCGCTTGAGGACGAGACCGAAAGCAACCAGCGTCCAGCCCTGGAAAATCAGATCGAATGCCAGAAAAAGCCCGAGAATCCAAAGGCTGTTGACCGGCCAGCCGAGCATGATGGCGATGCCGGCAATGGCAGTCGCAACACCACTGATGACGATCCAGATCCAGCCGCGCTCGGGCTTCACTTTGCGCCCGACCCAGACGCGGAACGTGCCGGCGATAATCAGCGCGACGGCGAGGAACAGCGTCAGCGCCGCGGAGGCCAATAGCGGATTGGCAAAGGCGAGGATGCCGGCAAGCGTATAGAGCACACCGCTAAGCACCCAGAAGAGGATGTGCTCCCAACCCCTCACCTGAAAGGCGTGGGCCAAATGCACGATGCCGCCGATCAGCATCAGCAAGCCGACATAATAGACCGATGCCACCGTGGCGATGAACAGATTGCCGAGCGCAATGCAGCCGCAAACTAGCAGCAGGACGCCGAGGCCAACAAACCAACCCCATTTGTCGCGCATCGCAGATGAGGGAACTTCATCAAGCATATCAACCATGACCGCACCTCCTCCTGAGTGGAAGTATGACACAGAAATACAACTCGGAAAGAGGTTGCGGATTTTTCGCCGACGTCTGCAAGGCACGCAATTTTTTATTGATTGATTAGTCAATCAAAAATAAGCTCAGCTTCAACCTCAAGGATTGATGCATGCCCAAAGTCGGAATGGAACCGGTGCGCCGCAAGGCGCTAGTGGATGCAGCGATGCGCGTGATCGGCGATCACGGCTCGCTGACCGTCACCATGTCCGAAATCGCCAAGCAGGCCGGCGTTTCCCCCGCTCTTGCTCATCACTATTTTGGTAGCAAGGAACAGCTGCTGATCGAGACCGTCCGTGTCCATCTACAGCGGCTGCGCGACAGTGTGGTGACGGCGCTTAGGGCCGCGACGACACCGCGCGACAAGCTCTCAGCGGTTATCCGCGTCAGTTTCCAGGCAGATCAGTTCGCGCCGGAGACGATTGCCGCCTGGCTCGCCTTCTATGCGGAAGCCCAACGCTCGGAAGAGACACGCCGCTTTCTCGTCATCTATGCACGCCGGCTGCATTCGAATCTGGTGGCCAATCTCAAAGCATTGTGCTCGGCCGGCGACGCCGAGCGGATCGCTGAGGGTGCGGCCGCGATGATCGACGGGCTCTATATTCGCCAGGGCCTTAGATCCGCGCCGATCAGCACCGAGGCGTCGATCGCGCTGACCGAGAATTATCTCACGACCAACCTCAACGCGTTGAAAGGCTGAAGACCATGTTGACCGTCTGGGGCCGCAAATCGTCATCCAATGTACAGGCGCTGATGTGGTGCATCGGCGAGCTCGGCCTTGCCTATGAGCGCATCGATGCGGGATTTAAATATGGCGTCAACGACACGCCTGAATTCCTGGCGATGAATCCGAACGGCACTGTTCCGGTGCTGCGCGAGGACGATGGCGAGCCATTGTGGGAAACTGGCGCCATCCTGCGCTACCTCACCACGCAATATGGCGACGATGCCTTCTGGCCGAAGGATGCGCGGCGTCGCGCCCAGATCGACAAATGGACGGAATGGGCCAAGATCAACATTGCCATGAACTTCACCGGCCAGGTGTTCTGGCGCGCGGTGCGAACGGCCCCTGCTCTGCGCGACGAGAAGGCAATTATCGCGGCTATCGCCGCGCTCGGGACGAAGCTTGACATCGCCGAGTCGCAGTTCGGACGGCATCGTTTCCTTGCCGGCGATAATCTGACGCTCGCCGACATACAATTCGGGCACGTTCTCTATCGCTATTTCGAGATCGACATCCAGCGCCCTGCCCATCCGCGGCTGGAGCGCTACTACGAAAACCTGACCGAGCGACCTGCTTTTCAAGAGCATGTCATGGTCTCCTATGAAGAATTGAGGGTTCTATGATGCGCGCACAACCGAAAGCCTCGCATTTCATCGACGGAGAATATGTCGAGGACACCGACGGCACCGTTATCGAAAGCATCTATCCGGCAACCGGCGAGGTGATCGCCCGCCTGCACGCGGCAACGCCCGCTATCGTCGAAAGGGCGATCGCCAGCGCCAAGCGGGCGCAGCCGGAATGGGCTGCCATGAGCCCGACGGCACGCGGCCGCATCCTGAAGCGCGCCGCCGACATCATGCGGGAGCGTAACCGCGAGCTTTCCGAGCTGGAGACGCTGGATACGGGCAAGCCGATCCAGGAAACCATCGTCGCCGACCCGACCTCAGGCGCCGACAGCTTCGAATTCTTCGGCGGCATCGCGGCGGCCGGCCTCAACGGCTCCTACATTCCGCTCGGCGGCGATTTCGCCTATACCAAGCGCGTGCCGCTCGGCGTCTGCGTCGGCATCGGCGCATGGAACTACCCGCAGCAGATCGCCTGCTGGAAGGGCGCCCCTGCGCTTGTCGCCGGCAACGCCATGGTGTTCAAGCCGTCGGAGAACACCCCGCTCGGCGCGTTGAAGATCGCCGAAATCCTCATCGAGGCAGGCCTGCCGAAGGGCCTCTACAACGTCATTCAGGGCGATCGCGAAACCGGACCGCTGCTTATCAACCATCCGGATGTGGCGAAGGTATCGTTGACCGGCTCCGTGCCGACGGGCCGCAAGGTGGCAGCTGCGGCTGCGGGCAACCTCAAGCATGTCACCATGGAACTCGGCGGAAAGTCGCCGCTGATCGTCTTTGACGATGCCGATATCGACAGCGCCATCGGCGGTGCCATGCTCGGCAATTTCTATTCGACGGGCCAGGTCTGCTCGAACGGCACGCGCGTCTTCGTCAACAGCAAGATCAAGTCCGAATTCCTGAAGCGCTTGAAGGCTCGCACCGACGCCATGCTCATCGGCGATCCGATGGATGAGGCAACGCAGATCGGCCCGATGGTCTCCTGGGCGCAGCGCGAGAAGGTGCTCGCCTACATCGAAAAGGGCAAGGCCGAGGGCGCGACGCTGCTGACCGGCGGCGGCATCCCGAACAATGTCTCCGGCGAAGGCTATTACATTCAGCCGACCGTGTTTGCCGACGTCACCGACGACATGACGATTGCCCGCGAAGAAATCTTCGGGCCTGTCATGTGCGTTCTCGATTTCGATGACGAGGCCGAGGTGATCGCCCGGGCCAACGCCACCGAATTCGGCCTTTCCGGCGGCGTCTTCACCGCCGACCTGACCCGCGCCCACCGCGTCGTCGACCAGCTCGAGGCCGGTACGCTCTGGATCAACACCTACAATCTCGCCCCGGTGGAAATTCCCTTCGGCGGCTCCAAGCAATCCGGCTTCGGCCGCGAGAATTCGCTGGCGGCACTGGAGCATTATTCGGAACTAAAGACCGTATACGTCGGCATGGGGCCGGTACAGGCGCCGTATTGAACAAAGCCCTTCGCCCCGTGAAACGGGGAGAAGGTGGGTTGGAGGAATCGAACGGAGTGAGATTGCGACAAGCCGGATGAGGGGCTGCTTCAGATACGCCGCATCCCGTTGCCCCGCCCCTCACCCTAGCCCTCTCCCCGCTCATGCGGGGCGAGGGAACGATCAGAGCCAGCCATTATCCTGCAGCTCAAGAAGAACGTCCGAAAGAAGGCAATAGTCATGCAAGCAGATTTCGTCATCGTCGGCTCGGGTTCGGCCGGCTCCGCCATGGCCTATCGCCTGTCGGAGGACGGCAAGCATTCGGTTATCGTTCTGGAATTCGGCGGCAGCGACTTCGGCCCCTTCATCCAGATGCCGGCAGCGCTTGCCTGGCCGATGAGCATGGACCGCTATAATTGGGGCTATCTCTCCGAACCCGAACCGCAGCTTAACAATCGTCGCATCACCGCCCCGCGCGGCAAGGTGATCGGCGGTTCCTCCTCGATCAACGGCATGGTCTATGTGCGTGGACATGCCGAGGATTTCAATCGCTGGGAGGAGCTCGGCGCCCAAGGCTGGGCCTACGCCGACGTGCTGCCCTATTTCAAGCGGATGGAGCATTCGCATGGCGGCGAAGACGGCTGGCGCGGCAAGGATGGCCCGCTGCACGTGCGTCGCGGCGACGCCCGCAACCCGCTCTTCCACGCCTTCATCGAAGCCGGCAAGCAGGCCGGCTTCGAGGCGACGGAGGATTATAACGGCAGCAAGCAGGAAGGCTTCGGCCTGATGGAGCAGACGACCTGGATGGGCCGGCGCTGGTCTGCGGCGACAGCCTATCTCAAGCCCGCCCTCAAGCGGCCGAATGTCGAGCTCATTCGTTGCTTTGCCCGCAAAGTCGTCATCGAAAACGGCCGCGCGACCGGCGTCGAAGTCGAGCGAGACGGCAAGATCGAGATCATCAAGGCAAACTGCGAGGTGATCGTCTCCGCCTCCTCGTTCAACTCACCGAAGCTGCTGATGCTCTCCGGCATCGGTCCTGGGCAACATCTGCGCGACATGGGGATCGAGGTGAAGCTCGACCGTCCGGGCGTCGGCGCCAATCTGCAGGATCACATGGAATTCTATTTCCAGCAGACCAGCCTGAAGCCGGTGTCGCTCTATTCCTGGCTGCCCTGGTACATGCAGGGGATCGCCGGCGCGCAATGGCTGTTCTTCAAGAAGGGGCTCGGCACATCGAACCAGTTTGAAGCCTGTGCCTTCCTGCGCTCGGCGCCGGGCGTCAAGCAGCCCGACATCCAGTATCACTTCCTGCCGGTCGCCATCAGCTATGATGGCAAGGCAGCGGCCAAGAGCCACGGTTTCCAGGCGCATGTCGGCTACAATCTGTCGAAATCACGCGGCGACGTGACGCTGCGCTCCTCCGACCCGATGGCCGATCCGGTGATCCGCTTCAACTATATGAGCCACCCAGAGGACTGGGAGAAGTTCCGCCATTGCGTGCGCCTCACCCGCGAGATCTTCGGGCAAAAGGCCTTCGACGGCTATCGCGGCGCGGAAATCCAGCCTGGGTCGAACGTCCAGACCGACGAGCAGATCGACGCCTTCCTGCGCGAGCATCTGGAAAGCGCCTATCACCCCTGCGGCACCTGCAAGATGGGCTCAAAGGACGATCCGATGGCGGTGGTCGATCCCGATACCCGCGTCATCGGCATCGATGGCCTGCGCGTTGCCGACAGTTCGATCTTCCCGCATGTGACCTATGGCAATCTGAACGGCCCTTCGATCATGACCGGCGAAAAGGCAGCCGACCATATCCTCGGCAAGCCAAGGCTGGCCCGCTCGAACCAGGAACCGTGGATCAATCCGCGGTGGGAGACGAGTGATCGATAAAGCTCGACATAGCTCATCATGCATCGAAGGTTGACGCCGGCAAACAGTCGGCGCAAAGAGACGACCGTCAGCAAAGTGAAGCTCCGTAAGACAGTGTTACTATCTTAAAACGCCGTTTTTAAGCAGATTGCTCGATCAGAGTTCGAAAGACCCGTCTATAAATCCGTCGGTCACCGGTCATATGCCCCCGATCTATCGCAAGTCCAAGCTGCTCCGCCGTTCCCGCGTCATCTGGGGTTCGTTCAATCTATGGCGGCCGCGATTGGTGTTCTGGACGGGGGCTCTGGCGATCGGCGTGATCAGCGTCGGCTTTGCCAAGCTTGCGGACCTGGCGCAGCGGGCCTTTGCGGGCATTACCCACTCCGGCGGGTGGATGTGGCTGCTGCCGCTGCTGTTGACGCCGGTCGGCTTCGTCCTGTCTGCTTATCTTGCCGCGACCCTGTTTCCCAATTCGCAAGGAAGCGGCATTCCGCAGGCGATCGCGGCCCGACATCTGCATCATGACGAGGATCGCACGAAACTGCTGTCGCTGCGGCTCGCTTTCGGCAAGATCGTGCTGACCATACTCGGGCTTCTGAGTGGGGCCTCGATCGGCCGCGAAGGGCCGACGGTGCAGGTCGGCGCCTCCTTCATGTTGGCCGTCGCCCGGTTCGGGGGCATTGCGCAGGCAAAGGGATTGATCCTTGCCGGCTCGGCGGCAGGCATCGCGGCAGCCTTCAACACGCCGCTTGCCGGGATCGTCTTTGCCATCGAGGAAATGAGCCGCACCTATGAATCCCGCGCCAACGGCCTGGTCCTGACGGCCGTCATTCTTTCCGGCCTTGCCGCGCTCGGTCTTTCCGGCAGCTACAACTACTTCGGCACGGCCGATGCAGCGCCCACGATGCTTCGAGATTGGATCGTCATGCTGATCTGCGGCGTCGGCGGCGGCGCGCTCGGTGCCACCTTCAGCGGACTGGCACTCTATGCCGGCATCCGCATCCGCCGCTGGGCGCAGCCGCAACCGCTGAAGCGCATGCTGATCCTGGCCGGCCTTTGCGGCCTTGTCGTGGCTACCATCGGCGTGGTCTCCGGCGGCCAGACCTTCGGCACCGGTTACGAGCAGGCCCGCGGCGCGGTGGAAGGACATGCCCTGCCGCCGCTCTTCTTCGTCGAGAAGCTACTGGCAAGCTTCCTGTCGATGATCTCGGGCATTCCCGGCGGCATTTTTGCGCCATCACTTGCCGTCGGCGCCGGCTTCGGCAGCACGGTCGGCACGCTTGTCGGCAGCGGCGTGGCGCTTGCCGCGATCCTCGGCATGGCAGGCTATTTCGCCGGCGTCGTCCAGGCGCCGATGACCGCCTTCGTTATCATCCTGGAAATGACCGGCGACCATCAGGCCGTCATTCCGATCATGGCGGTGTCGATGATCGGCTATGTGACGTCACGGCTGCTGTCGCGCGAACCCTTGTACCATGGGCTTTCGCGCGTCTTCATCGCAGCGGCCATCCGCGCACGGCGAGCCATGGAGAAAGAAGCCGGAGAGGAGCACGTCGCAAGCTGAAACTAGGCCATCAGCCTCGTCACTTCAGCGCCTTGCGGCTGAGCGATCGCGTCGGCGATCGTGGTAGAGAACAGGACCTTGCGGGTCGCGTCCGCCACCCGGGCAAAGACATGGCGGATTTCGCAGGTCTGCTCACCATCGCAATCGTCGCAGCGACGATAGGCGGTGAGCGAAAGACAGGGAAGCGGCGCCAAAGGCCCATCGATGACCCGCAGGATCTCGCCGAAGGTGATCTCGTTTGCCGGTTTGCGCAGGAGATAACCGCCCTGCTTGCCACGGCGGCTGATGACGATACCTTGATGCTTCAGGTCGAGAAGGATCTGTTCCAGGAACTTCTTCGGGATCTTCTGCTGGGCTGCGATGTCGGAAATCATCATCGGCTCGCCTGCCTCGGATTGGGCCAAGGCAGAGAGCGCCCGCAGCGCATATTTTGCTTTCTGAGTAATCATTTCGAACCGCTTCACACACACATGCGATACGTTCGGCCGATGGATTCGGCCGGTCCGCTCTAGAACTCCTCAACCCTCGTCCCCAGGGCGTTTCGAAGCACTCACACCCATGGCGCAACGCCAGGAAATATCAGCAACCCAAACTTGTTATCATTTTTAGCCGCTATGCCCACAGTTTAGCTCAAAATCCACCGCAGCGCATCTTTTTGGGCATCACTTCCGATTTCCATTTGACAAGCTATGTGTAACTCTACTATTTCTATAGACATTAAAGCAAGCACTTAAACATGACAAGTCGTGTCAAGTGCTTCCGAAGGGCCTTCTGGCGGTGAAGCGCCTTGGTTAACAGCCGAGGCGGTCGCTTTTCCTTATCAGCGCTGCTTCATGGAGATATTTACTCTCCATCCGCTTCCTTTCGAAATCTATTTTTCTGTCCGCCATCCTTGCGAGCTGCGATACTCCGGGCAATATCAGGACAGGATCCCCCATGACTGCCATTACATCAATTGAAGATGCCGCGACGCTCAACAGCCAGCTCGCATCGCTCGATCTTGCCGGCCGTCTGTCTCTCGTCGCCGGCCTTGGCGAGCGCGTCGTCTTCACGACGTCGCTTGGGATAGAGGACCAGGTGATCACGGCGGAGATCGGCAATCACCGCCTGCCGATCGAAGTGGCGACGCTGCAGACCGGCCGTCTCTTTCCGGAAACACTCGCCCTGATCGATGAGACGGAGAGCCAGTACGATATCCGCATCGTCCGTTACGAGCCGGAACAAGCAGATATCGAAGCCTATGCGGCAAAATACGGTCTGAACGGTTTCTACGAAAGCGTCGAAGCCAGGCATGCCTGTTGTGGCGTGCGCAAGCTGAAGCCGCTTGCGCGTGCACTTTCGGGCGCCAGCATCTGGATCACCGGCCTGCGCCGCGGCCAGTCCGCCAATCGTGCCGATACGCCGTTTGCCGAGTTCGATCCCGAGCGCAACCTGTTCAAGATCAACCCGCTGGCCGACTGGGACATCGATGCCATCCGCGCTTATGTCGCCGACAACAGCGTTCCGGTGAACCCGCTGCATGCACGCGGCTATCCGTCGATTGGCTGCGAGCCATGCACCCGCGCCATCAAGCCGGGCGAGCCCGAGCGTGCCGGCCGCTGGTGGTGGGAAAACGACGAAAAGCGCGAATGTGGCTTGCATGTTCACGAAGAAGGCACGGCCGCAGCCCAATGATATACCCGCCGGTTCCCGGCATCGATTCGAAGCGCGTCCCCTACGCCGCCGATCAACTGGAAGCCAACGCATCCATTCTTTCCGGCCAACCTTCGGTCGGGACATTTGAAAGTTCTGGAGTGATAAATGCCCGATAGCCGTCCGGATACGGAAATCTCCAATCCGCAAAGCACCAAGCCACCGCTCGATCCGCATCTGAAGGCGCTTGAAAACGAGTCCATCCATATCTTCCGCGAGGTAGCGGCCGAATTTGAGCGTCCCGTCATGCTCTATTCGATCGGCAAGGATTCCTCTGTCCTGCTGCATCTGGCACGCAAGGCCTTCTATCCCGGCCGCGTCCCCTTCCCGCTCTTGCATGTGAACACCGGCTGGAAATTCGCCGAGATGATCACCTTCCGCGACGAGATCGTGAAGAAGTACGATCTCGACCTGATCGAGCACATCAATCCGCGCGGCAAGGCGGAGAACATTACGCCCTTCACCCATGGCTCGGCGCGCTATACCGACATCATGAAGACTGAGGCGCTGCGCCAGGCACTCGATGCCGGCCAGTTCGATGCCGCTTTCGGCGGCGCCCGCCGCGACGAGGAAGCCTCGCGCGCCAAGGAGCGCATCTACTCTTTCCGCACGCCGGACCATCGCTGGGATCCACGCAATCAGCGCCCGGAACTCTGGAACGTTTATAACGGCCAGATCCGCAAAGGCGAAAGCGTTCGCGTCTTCCCGCTCTCCAATTGGACCGAGGTCGATATCTGGCGCTACATCCAGGCCGAAAATATTCCGATCGTGCCGCTCTATTTCGCCGCAAGGCGCCCGATCGTCGAGCGCGACGGCATGATGATCATGGCGGCCGACCCGCGGCTCGAACTGCTGCCGGATGAGGTCAAGCGCGAGGAGCTCATCCGCTTCCGCACGCTCGGCTGCTTCCCGCTGACCGGCGCAATCCGCTCCACCGCCACAACCCTTGAAGACGTTATTGCAGAGCTGGAAATCGCCACGGTTTCCGAACGGCAGGGCCGCGCCATCGACCGCGACCAGTCCGGCTCCATGGAAAAGAAGAAGCGCGAAGGATATTTCTGAGATGACCGTAAACGCAAACGTCGTCACCTTGCCCGCTGTTGGGCCTGCCGTCGAGCCTGCCAAGGCACTTCGCGACTCGCGCCCCCTTCGCCTGATCACCTGCGGTAGCGTCGATGACGGCAAGTCTACGCTGATTGGTCGTCTTCTCTGGGATACCAAAGCAGTCAAGGAAGACCAGGCCGCAACCCTTCAGCGCGATTCCACCGGCAAGCAGAACGATCTCGGCCTGCCCGACTTCGCACTGCTGCTCGACGGACTGCAGGCCGAGCGCGAACAGGGCATCACCATCGATGTCGCCTATCGCTATTTCTCGACCGACAAGCGCTCTTTCATCGTCGCCGACACGCCCGGCCACGAGCAATATACCCGCAACATGGCAACCGGCGCTTCCACCGCCGATCTCGCCGTGCTTTTGATCGATGCGCGTATGGGCATCCTCGAACAAACCCGCCGGCATGCGACGATTGCATCGCTGCTCGGCATCAAGCAGTTCGTGCTGGCCATCAACAAGATCGACCTGACGAATTACGACCGTGCCGGCTTCGAGAAGATCGCCAACGAATTCCGCGAATTCGCTCTCTCGCTCGGCGTCAAGCAGATCACGGCCATCCCGATGTCGGCGCTGAAGGGAGAAAATGTCGTCTATTCCGGCCAGGCGGTCATGCCCTGGTATAACGGTCCGACGCTGGTCGAAGCGCTGGAACTGGCCACCGTCCGCTCGGCACAGACGGTTGGCTTCCGCCTTTCGGTGCAGCGCGTCTCCCGCCCAGGCGAAAGCTTCCGCGGCTATCAGGGCACGGTTGCCGGCGGCTCGGTGAAGCCGGGAGACAGCGTCATGATCCTGCCGTCGGGCATGGTCGCCAATGTCTCGAAGATCGTCACTTTCGATCTGGTGCGCAACGCGGCTGTTGCCGGCGATGCCATCACGCTCGTTCTCGATCGCCAGGTGGACGTGTCCCGTGGCGACATGATCGTCGCCATCGACAACCAGCCGCAATCCGGTCTCTCCTTCGATGCCCAGATCGTCGCACTGCAGCCGGAAGGGATCGAACCCGGCAAGCGCTACTGGCTGAAGAGCGGCAGCCGCCGCCAGCGCGTCCAAGTGCAGCCGATCGCTCAGCTCGAACTCAAAACCGGCGCTTGGGCACCGGCGCAGACGCTCTGGATGAATGCCATCGGCAAAGTCCGCCTGACTTTCGACGAAGCCGCCATCTTCGATCCCTATGAGCAGAACCGTTCGACTGGCTCGTTCATTCTGATCGACCCCGAAAGCAACAATACGGTTGCCGGCGGTATGATCACCGGCAAGCGCTCCGACCGCGGCGGCATCCATAAGGACGGCCAGCGGGTTCTCCTGTCCCTGCCGGCCGACCTCGCCGAGCAGATCATGGCAAGCGAACTCTTCGCCAGCCGCCGCGATGAAACGGAAGTGCGCCGTGTTACCGCGGCGCAAGCAGCCGAGATCTGGGCGAACGCAGCCAGCGACATTTGATCGTGGCTTAATACCGAGTGACAACGAGGCCGACCAAGGTCGGCCTCGCCCCCGGAATGGCGGGGCGGCTGCGATCCGCGTTTGCTGGCAATCTCAAGCCAGAATTCTCAAACTGAAACCGGCCAGCCGGTCTTTTTTATGCCACGGATGCCCCCGGCAAAGCTTCGCAGCTTTTTGCAAAGAGCCGCTCTCCAAGAAAATCGACAAATACGCGGACCTTGGGCGACAGATGCCGGCTTGATGGCCAAAGCATATGGAAGTGGCCGGGTTCATCGATGAAGTCGTCGAGAACGGTTTGCAGCTTTCCTTCGGCAAGCGAACTGCGCACGAGGAAATCCGGCATGCATCCGATCCCGAGCCCGGCGACGGTGGCGCCGCGCACGGCCTCCATATTGTTGCAGGAAAAGGCGGTGCGCATGCGCAGCTCCGGCTCCGCTTCCGGCAGGCTTAGCGGCCATTCCTGCAGCTTGCCGCTATTGGGAAACCGGAACCGTACCGCGGAATGCTCGTTGAGCGCACGCGGGCAATCGGGAATACCGTGGCGTTCGAGATAGCAGGGAGCTGCGCAAAGCAGCATCTGGAATGGCCGCAGGGTGCGCGACATCAACCGCGAATCCGGCAGATCGCCGCTACGGATCGCGACATCGACCCCTTCCTCGATCATATCGACGATGCGGTCGTTGAAATCGATATCGAGTTCGACCTCGGGATAGCGCTCCACGAACTCCGGCACCACGGGCAACAGGAAATGATAGCTGACGATGGGCACGCTGACGCGTAGCCGCCCGCGCGGCACCGCCACTGCCTGAGCGAGCGAGGCCTGGGCATCGTCGAGATCGTCGAGCACGCGTCGGCAGCGCTCGTGAAAGAGGCGTCCTTCCTCCGTCAGCCGGATGCTGCGGGTGGAGCGCTGCAACAGCCGAACGCCGAGCTGGCGCTCCAGATTGCTGACTGCCTTGCCCACCGCAGAGGCCGAAAGACCGAGCACACGACCGGCGGCTGCGAAACTGCCGAGATCCGCCGTCCGGACGAAAGCATGCAGGCCACTCAAGCGATCCATGGGTTACTCCATTCGAGCGTTTTCTTCCGGTATATATGGAGCAATAGCCTCATTATCATAAGATTACAGCAAAACTATCTTGCTGGGGTCCCTCAAAGCCCGTGGGCCGCAGCGCTCGGCTCGCATCCACTCCCAGGAACGCCCACGGTTCTCCTTGCTCGAACCCAACGGAAAACCCGACGATGACCTCGCCCAAGACAAAGGTCGCAAGTCCGACCGAAAAATTCTTTGTTCTCATCGCAGTCTGCTGCGCGGCGGCAGCGATGCCGCTGACATTCACAGGCCCGGCCGTTGCGCTGCCGGCCATCAGCCGATCGCTTGGTGGCAGTCCAATCGCTCTCAACTGGGTGACCAATGCCTTCATGTTGACCTTCGGCAGCAGCCTAATGGCCGCCGGCGCGCTTGCCGACAGCTTCGGACGTCGGCGCATCTTCCTGACCGGCGTCGGCTGCTTCGCATTGTTCTCCGCCGGACTGGCTTTCGCCGGCGATATCGTCTTGTTCGACATATTAAGGGCACTGCAAGGTCTTGGCGCCGCCGCCGCCTTCTCAGGCGGCATGGCGTCGCTCGCCCAGGAGTTCGACGGCACTGCGCGCATGCGGGCTTTCAGCATCGTCGGCTCCAGCTTTGGCGTCGGCCTCGCCTTCGGGCCGATCGCATCCGGCCTGATGATCGACGCCTTCGGCTGGCCGTCGATCTTCCTGCTCGTCGTGGCTCTGGCGCTCCTCTCCCTTGGCCTGGCTGCCTATTTCCTGCGCGAATCCCGCGACCCTGACGCAACCGGGCTCGACTGGCCGGGAGCGCTGAGCTTCACACTTGCGCTGACGCTCTTCACCTATGGCGTGCTGCGTGCACCGGAGACCGGCTGGAGCGATCTGCTGGTCATCGCGCTGCTGGCCGGCGCTGCGTTGCTGTTCCTCGCCTTCGGCATCATCGAACGCTCGGTGAAAAGGCCGATGCTGGATCTTACCTTGTTTCGCTATCCGCGCTTCGTCGGCGTGCAGCTGCTCGCGGCGGCGCCCGCCTACGCCTTCGTGGTGCTGCTGATCCTGCTGCCCGTGCGCTTTGTCGGCATTGAGGGTATGAGCGAGATTGCTGCCGGGCGGATGATGATCGCTCTTTCGGCGCCCCTTCTCATCCTGCCGGTTATTGCCGGTCTTCTGACCCGCTGGTTCAGCGCAGCAACGATCTGCGGCGGTGGTCTTCTCATTTCAGCGGCAGGTCTCTTCTGGCTCAGCCATTTCGCCGCCGGTTCGGCACCGCAGGCATTGATCGGTCCGCTCTTGATGATCGGCATCGGCATCAGCCTGCCCTGGGGCCTGATGGATGGCCTGGCCGTCAGCGTCGTTCCGAAAGAGCGGGCCGGTATGGCAACGGGCATCTTCAGCACCACGCGCGTTGCCGGCGAAGGCGTTGCCCTTGCCGTCGTCAGCGCCATCCTCTCCGCCTTCATCCAGTCAAAACTCGGGGCACCGGCCGGCGAGCAGGCTTCGGCCGCCGCGCAACGGCTCGTCACTGGCGACCTTGCTGCCGCCGCATCAAATGTGCCGGCGATCGGTCATGACGCGCTGATCCACGGTTACGGCGATGCTTTCAGCGCGCTGCTCTGGCTCCTGACCGCGATCACGACCATCACCGCAATCGTGGTTTTCTCCTTCCTCGGCCGGGGAGCATCGAACGATATGGCGGAGGACGCTGCCCCATTGTTGCCGGAAGAAGAAGAGCTCCGCATATCGAAAGCCTAAGCAATTTCATGGGCCGGTTGGGACAACAATTCCGACCGGCCCATGGAGCGTCCCGACACGACAAGGCGGCAATTCGAAGGCTGAAAAGCGCCGAAAGCGCACTCGCGGCGCAACATAATGTTTCGCAACCACATAAAATGTGCGCGCCCCAACGCGATGCGCCTCCCTCTTCGCAACGGTGCGAGGCTGGCGTTTGGGCGCGCCGCTGCTATATCAAATCCCCATGATATCAGACCGGTTTTTGAAGATTATCGCATGGACTTATATCGCGGCGCTCGTTGCCGTGACCTTTGCGCATCTCAATTGGCAGGCCGCGCTTGGTAATCCTTTCGACATTTTCCGCGCCGGGGCGCTTTGCCTTGCAGGCATGCTTGCCCGCCTCGCCTATCCGCAATCCCCATCCTTCACCTGCCTGCTGATGATCGGCAGCGTGCTGGTACTCTGCTTTTCGCATTTCCTGGCAAACGGCAATTACGGCTCGACGCTCGACATCGTCGTCGGCATGATCAGCGGGTTGTGGGGCATCATGCTCGGCTCGGTGTTGAGCAAGCTGCTAAGCTCGGCCTCCAAGCGAACGGCATAGCATCGGAAAACGCGTTATTCGTTACGGGACACCCTCGCCACTTTAGAGGGTTTGCTAGATCCGTTTGAATGGATCGCGCCAATCGCCTCATCTTTTAGCGATCACTCAATTATATCCGGCACGTTTTTAAGCTCCGAATTCGATTATTTCGTTTTCCCAAATGACTATTACGTCACCAATATTATGCAATACTTACTATCTACGTTTGTATCTGTGGCATTCGCGCAACTAAATTTTTTAAATGACGGAAAAACCGTTCTGAGAAAAATATATCATATAACTTTACAGGAATTCGTCTTTAATAACGACCAGAAGCGGGTGGGGCCCGTTTCTCCCGAGTCGGGGTATTTAAACAGGGATAGGGTTAAGGCACGTCGGTTTTTCGGCGCGGTTGCCTGTGCCCAATCTATTATGGATTGGAGTTTTCATGAACATCAAGAGCCTTCTTCTCGGCTCCGCTGCTGCTCTCGCAGTAGTTTCCGGCGCTCAGGCAGCTGATGCCATCGTCGCCGCTGAGCCGGAACCGCTCGAATACGTCCGCATCTGCGACGCATACGGCGCTGGTTACTTCTTCATCCCGGGCACGGAAACCTGCCTCAAGATCGGCGGCATGGTCCGTACCGAAGGCAAGTGGTTCAACGCTTATGCCCCGGACACCCATTTCGGCACGCTGTGGCACACCCGCGCTCAGTTGAGCATCGACACCGCTTCCGACACCGAGTACGGCCCGCTGAAGACCAACACCCTTATGCGTTGGGATTGGCAGGACGGCGGCTCGACCTCCACGAAGATGGTCGCTGCCTACATCAGCCTCGGCGGCTTCACCGTCGGCAAGCTCGACTCGCAGTATAACTCCTACATGGGTTACGCTGGCAACGTCATCAACGACGACGTCGTCTATGACGGCCCGTACGAACTCAACCAGTTGACCTACAACTACGATGCCGGCAACGGCTTCACGGCTGTTATCTCGGTTGAAGACAGCAACTCGGGCACGGGCGCTACCGGCGTCAACGGCGAAGACAGTTCCAACCACTACGCTCCTGACGTTGTCGCCGGTGCTGGCTACAAGGCCGGCAACTTCGGCTTCAAGGTCGTTGGCGGTTATGACTCCATCGTCGAAGAAGGCGCAGTCAAGGCTCGCGTCGATGCCGACTTCGGCGTCTTCAAGGCCTTCTTGATGGGCGGCTGGAACACCAACGGCGACAAGCTGAACAAGTACGCAAGCGCCAACGGTTCCGGCGCCGCCTCCAACATCGGCTGGGGCGACTGGGCTGCTTGGGGCGGCGTAACCGTTCCGATCAACGAAAAGCTGCAGGCTAACGCTCAGGTTGCCTACACCGACTCGAAGATCTTCGCGGCAACCGCAAACCTCCGTTGGAACCCGGTCAAGAGCCTTCTGGTTCAGCCGGAAGTATCCTACACCAACTGGGACTCCATCAATCAGGACCAGTGGGCCGGTATCCTGCGCTTCCAGCGCAGCTTCTAAGACCTCTTTCCCGAGGATCTGATCTGACTTGACCCCTGATCGGATGGGGACTGGTCCGGCTTCCAGCGAAGTCGGACCGGTCCTTCCGAGAGGAGGTTTGTCGTTTCATCCAGCGCCACTGCGATGGCTTGCGATCGTGGCCGGAACCGCAGCCAATGAGCCCGTGCTTCAACTGCCAAGCGATCGACGGCGGTACCGTCTGAACACTCGTATTTCTCCCCCTTCAACGGCATCGACATCCAGCATTTTTTGTCGTAGAGACAGCTCATGTCGAACAACTATGCATATGCCTCGCGATTTTATTCGTACCGCTGCTCTCAGCGGAGGCGGGCCTGTGCGTAGTTAGAAGAGACACGACAGCAAAGACCCGAACAGCCGCTAGTCTACCTGGCGGCTTTTTTGTCGCCACGGTATGACCCTCAAAGGAACCGATACCGTGCTGAATTCCACTGATGACCTGCGCATTGTCGAGATCACGGCGCTGACGCCGCCCTCTCGGATCATAGACGAAATCCCCCGTGACGAGGCTGTCACGGCGACCGTCACACAGGCGCGCAATGCCGTTCACAATATCCTGCACGACGAGGACGACCGGCTGATCGCCGTCATCGGCCCCTGCTCCATCCATGATCCAGCTGCGGCCCATGAATATGCGGCACTACTCAAAGAGCAGCGGGACCGCTTCGCCGACGATCTCGAAATCATCATGCGCGTCTATTTTGAGAAGCCACGCACGACCGTCGGCTGGAAGGGCCTGATCAACGATCCGCATCTCGACGGCAGCTACCGCATCGAGGAAGGTCTGCGCATCGCCCGCAAGCTGCTGTTCGACGTCAACGAGATCGGCCTGCCGGCCGGCTGCGAATATCTCGATACGATCACGCCGCAATATATTTCCGATCTGGTCAGCTGGGGTGCGATCGGCGCGAGGACGACCGAGAGCCAGGTGCACCGGCAGCTGGCATCGGGCCTATCCTGCCCCGTCGGCTTCAAGAACGGCACGAATGGTGACGTGCGCATCGCACTCGATGCCATCGTCGCGGCATCACAGCCGCATCACTTCCCGGCCGTGACCAAGGAAGGCCTTGCCGCAATCGCGTCGACCCGCGGCAATGAGGACTGCCACATCATCCTGCGTGGCGGCAAGCAGCCCAATTATGATGCTGCGAGCGTCCAGGCGACGGCGGAACAATCGCTCAAAGTCGGGCTCGAGCCGCGGATCATCATCGATGCCAGCCATGCCAATAGCAGCAAGAATCCGGAAAACCAGCCGCTCGTCGTCACCTCCGTCGCGGAGCAGGTCTCAGCAGGCGACCGGCGGATCAAAGGCATGATGATGGAAAGCAATCTGGTTGCGGGCCGTCAGGACCTCGTGCCCGGCAAACCGCTGGTCTATGGCCAAAGCATTACCGACGGCTGCATTGACTGGCCGACCTCCGTCCGTACGCTGGAGGATCTGGCAAAAGCGGTGCAGGCACGGCGACGACTGGCGCGATAAATCGGCCCGCCGTCAGCGGACGGGCGGAGTTATGCACGTCGATAGTGCGCGAGGCTCAGATAATGCTTCCTGGGCCCGCGCACGTGCCACATCTCAGCCCATGCATTGGGGCTACGAAAGAAGAGACGGCCCCGGTAGAAATCGGGACCGCAAAGATGGGTGACACGCTGCGACGCGCCTTCGCCGATGCGGATGAACTCCGAAAGATTGGGGAAACGCACGGCGAGATCGTCATCTGCGTCATCAAGCCGATAGGTACGGCTGCTTCTCAGCGTCACGTTATCGCTTCGGGTGTCGCCGTGCTCTTCGAACTGGACAGGCGTCACAGACGCCTGTCCCTCGAATGTGATCAGGGAGCGATTGAAGCGATCGATGATCCGCCGCCTCACCTCCCATGTGCCGAGAAAGAGTTTCAGCTGGCTAGACAATTTCCGCTTCTCTTCGAATCGCGAAAACACTTTATCTTCTTGTTTCTTTACGCATTCCGGACGGAAAACCGCTGTGCACTTTTCCTGGAAATGCTCTAAAGCCGGCCGATCCCTCCATCAGGACGCTGCGCGCTGCGCGGTATCAGCCTGCCGGCGCGGCAGCTTCCAGCCGGGCCGGGCGAAATGGCACGTATAGCCGTTCGGATAGCGCTCCAGGTAATCCTGGTGTTCCGGTTCTGCTTCCCAGAAATCGCTGACCGGCGCAACCTCGGTGACGACTTTGCCGGGCCACAGGCCGGAGGCGTCGACATCGGCGATCGTATCCAGCGCAACCTGCTTCTGCTCGTCGCTACTGTAGAAGATCGCCGAGCGGTAGCTCAGGCCGACATCATTGCCCTGGCGATTAGCTGTGGACGGATCATGGATCTGGAAGAAGAATTCCAGCAGGTCGCGATAGCTGATCTTCTGTGGATCGAAAATGATCTCGATCGCCTCGGCATGGGTGCCGTGGTTGCGATAGGTGGCATTGCGGACGTCGCCGCCGCTATAGCCGACGCGCGTCGAGATGACGCCGTTATAACGGCGGATGAGATCCTGCATGCCCCAGAAGCAACCGCCGGCGAGAACTGCACGTTCCGTTGTCATCTTACATCCTCCACTTGATCGATATAGGCACCATAGCCCTCTGCTTCCATGCGGTCACGCGGCACGAAGCGAAGGGAGGCTGAATTGATGCAATAGCGCAGGCCGCCGCGATCGATCGGCCCATCCGGGAAAACATGACCCAGATGGCTGTCCCCATTTGCCGAGCGCACTTCGACGCGCATCATGCCGTGCGACAGGTCGGTCAGCTCGCTGACATTGGCGGGTTCGATCGGCTTGGTGAAGCTCGGCCAGCCGCAGCCGGAATCGAATTTATCCGCAGAAGCAAAAAGCGGCTCGCCCGAGACGATATCGACATAGATGCCCGACTGCTTGTTGTAGAGATACTCGCCGGAGCCCGGACGTTCCGTGCCGCTCTGCTGCGTCACGCGATATTGCTCGGGGGTAAGCTTGGCGATGGCCTCTGTCGTCTTGCTGTATTTGCCCATTGTTGTTCTCCTTGCCCATCCGCACGCATTTCGAGCTTGGCCGGGTCCTGCTTTAGGATGGGAGAGGGCCGAATAAAGCTCGATCAGCGCTAAGGGAGTGATTGCAGAGCCGAATATAGGCATCGCCAACGCGATTTGCCATATCGATCACGCGTGCGTGACGCCCTGCCCCGCAGCTCGACCGTCCGCTTCGCAAGCACTGACATAAATTGCCGCAAGCGCCTCGATGCCGGCCTGATCGTCACCATCGAAACGACCGGTAATGGGGCTGTCGAGATCGATCACGCCCAACACCCGGCCATCGCTGAAGAGCGGCACCACGAGTTCCGACCGCGAGGCGGCATCGCAGGCGATATGACCCGGAAAGGCATGCACATCCTCGACGAGGATCGAGCGCGCCTTCTCTACTGCCGTTCCGCAGACGCCGCGGCCGACGGCAATGCGCACGCAAGCCGGCTTGCCCTGGAACGGGCCCAGCACCAGTTCGTCGCTCGTGCGCAGGAAATAGAAGCCTGCCCAATTGAGATCCGGCAGCATCTGGAAGATCAGCGCCGATGTATTGGCAGCATTGGCGATCGGATCTTCCTCGCCCGCAAGCAAGGCCTGCAGCTGAAGCGCAAGCTCGCGATAGAATTCAGGCTTGCCGTCGTTCTGGATCGTCTTCTCTGCAAACATCGCATAACGCCTTCTCTAAGGATCTCTTCCCTCGGCAGCCGTATCAGTCCTTGTCATCCGGGTCATCCGGTGAGCATGGCCAGGCGGCGGGCGCCGTCAGCCACAATGGCAATTTGGTGGCATTGTCCCCACAGGCCAGGTTGAGCTGCGCCTGCTGCAGACCTGTCGCATTCGAGAGGTCCAGCCCCTCGATGCGGGTCAGATACAGGAAGGCGCCGCTGAAGGAGACCGGCCCCTGGATCACAGCGCCGCTCAGCGTCGCGCGCGAGAGGTTTGCGAAGGAGAAATTCACGCCTGACAGCACCGCCTTGTTGAAATCGGCGCGGCCGAGCTCGGCCTTCTGAAAATCCGCATTGGCAAGTTGCGCGCCGCCGAATTCAGCCCGCTGCAACTCGGCATTGGCAAAGGAGGCATCATTGACAGACGCATTGCTGAAATCGGAACGGTAGGCCTCGATCTTCTTGAAGTTTGCGCCATCGGCATGAGCATTCTTCAACCAGGCGCGCACCAGTGTCGCCTTTTCGAGATTGGCCGACGTCAGGTTGGTTTCGCTTAGATCCGTGCTGTCGAAATGGACGCCGGCAAGATTGGCGCCATGCAGATCGCTGTTCTGCAGCATGATGTTGGTCTTGCTGCACTTGCTCCAATCGAGACCCGGCGCTGCGACGTTGCCGCAATCGGCAGCATGTAGAGCATTGCCGCTGGAAGCCAGAAGAAATGCGGCACTTAAGGCCGATACGCCAAGGCCCGTCGCAATCCCCAGCCTGCGCCCGACGATAGCGCGAGACCACAGGCCATAGCGTTGCGGCCGACGCATGCGCCCTTCCCCGGCCGTTTCGGCCACTCCTACAGCAAGACTCATACCATCCCTCCGCTACAGCGCCCGCAAATCATCCCAAGCCTGAGTCGGATGCACGCGCCCTCCCTTTGTATATGGTGCTTCGCACGACAAAAAGAGCCGGTTTTGCAAAAGCGTGCCTGAAAGACGAACGGATGCTAACGGCGAGGAAACAAGAGGACAGTCATTGGCCTTCGGACCATCCCGCAAGCGTGGGCGGTATTCCCCGCCATTGCAGAGCACCTACCGGCCATGCGGGCAACCAAGCAGCCGCGACAGCGAACGGATCTGGTTCACCCGATCCTGCGACCGGGATTGGAGAGAATATCTCTATGGGGGATTTTTCGGGAAAAAGATCAGTATTTTAAGCTGGTCGGAGTGGAGTGATTCGAACACTCGACCCCCACGTCCCGAACGTGGTGCGCTACCAGACTGCGCTACACTCCGTGACCAGCGGCGCTTCTATAGACCAGCCATTTTTGATGCACAAGCACCAATTTCAAAAAAAGCGTTTGATTTTTGACGAAAAGATTACAACCGCATCTGCCTAGAAAATTGGCAGGAAACAGGTGCCGAAACTGCCAGCGTGCAAAAGACGCAACAGATCAAGTAAAATCCCGCTTGTACACGCGGATAGGAATTTTCTTTTGCCGGCTTTGGCGCTAAAGCCCTAGGCGGGACAGGTGGAAACGTCGTGGGACAGCGCGGCTTTCTGCGACCGATGCGAGACAGAAGCTCAAGGACGACACGATGAATATCCGCATGATCACCGCGGCGGGACTGTTGCTGGCGCTAGCCGGTTGCAGCACCACAACGACGACAATGAAAGCGGCCCTGCCGCTGCTGGCAAAGAACCCCGTTCAGGATCGCTGGCAAGGCCAGTCCGCCGGGCGCTTCTTCGCAGCCTACGGCCCGCCACTCTCCGACCGCGACGACGGCGGCAGCCGTGTCTACACCTGGCGCGGCGGCTACAAGAACGTCACCATCAAGACCAAGGACGGCAAGAAGACCGGAAAGCGCTCTCTCAGCTGCAAAGCTGATATCGTTACCGACCAGAGCTACGAGATCCGTTCGGTCCACATCCTTGGCGACCAGCCTGGTATCAGCGGCTCTTCCTATTGCGCCGAGCTTCTGGCGCCGCCGGAAAAGGCTGAACAGGCTGAACAGGCAGATTGAGGCCAAAGCTTCACCACGAGACAATACCAGCGGGCGGCCTACAGGGGCCGCCTGTTTTGTTTGCAGGTTCCCCCAGGGCCCTGAACTACGAAGAAAGGGAGCGCAGCGAGCGCTTTGAAGAACGCGAGTCGACCGCCAACAAAGATATTGCAAAGTGCTTTTTCTCAAAACAATGAGAAAGAGGAAATGGCTGGGGCGCCAGGATTCGAACCTGGGAATGCCGGTACCAAAAACCGGTGCCTTACCGCTTGGCGACGCCCCAACAGAGGAAATGGCTTCAATCTCCGCCAAACCGGCGTCTGATTAGCAAAGGTCGCTTGCCGCCACAATCACTAAGTTATGCGGGGACGCATATTTCTGTGTGCTTTTTGGGCGGCTATGATAGGTCTTGCCGCACCGCAATCCCAACGAGGAGGCCCGATGAGCCAGTTTCGCGCCCGCCCGCCGGCCGTTCCTACTATACTACTCGATGACGCCGTGGTGCGCATCACGCGCTGGGATTTCGAGCCGGGCGCCGATACCGGGCATCATGTCCATGGCCTTGGTTATGTCGTCGTGCCGATGACGGATTGTCAGTTTCTGCTGGAAGAGCCTGATGGTAGCCGCCGTGTCGACATCGCCAAGGGTGCCGCCTATCGGCGCGAGGCGGGTGTCGAGCATAACGTCGTCAATGCCGGCTCGGAGCCGATGTCCTTTATCGAAATCGAATACAAGCAATCATGAGCACGCCTGACTTCGACCTTGCCTTCGAGCCCGCCTATGGCCGCGCTGTCCCCGTTGCGCCCGGCATCGAACGCATGACGGTCAACAACCCAAGCGCCTTCACCTTCCACGGCACCAACAGCTACATCGTCGGCGGTTCGTCCGTGGCGGTCATCGACCCTGGCCCCGAAAACGAGGCGCATTTCGCCGGCTTGATGGCAGCTCTGGAGGGGCGCGAGGTCACCCATATCTTCGTGAGCCACACCCACCGCGATCACTCGCCGCTCGCAAAGCGGCTGAAAGAGGCGACGGGCGCGCTCACTGTCGGCGAAGGGCCGCACCGCGCCGCACGGCCTCTCTATCAGGGCGAGGTCAACCCCTTCGCCGAAAGCTCCGACATGGAGTTCCAGCCGGATATCGTGCTTGGCGACGGCCAAAGCGTCTCCGGAGACGGCTGGCAGATGACGGCGCTGCTGACACCGGGCCATACGGCAAACCACGCCTGCTTCGCGCTCGACGGCACCGGCATCGTCTTCTCCGCCGATCACGTCATGGCCTGGGCCACATCGATCGTCGCGCCGCCGGATGGATCCATGGCGGATTACATGGCCTCGCTGGAGCGGCTTCTTGCCCGCGAGGACCGGTTGTTCCTGCCGGGCCATGGCGGGCCGGTGAAGGAGCCTGCGTCTTTCATGCGCGGGCTCAGAACCCATCGCCGCATGCGCGAGCGCGCCGTGCTGGAGCGCATCAAGGTCGGCGACCGCCTGATCCCCGATATGGTGAAAGCCATCTATCGCGATACGGACCCGCGCCTGCATGGCGCAGCCGCACTTTCGGTACTGGCGCATCTGGAAGATCTCGTTGAGAAGGGGCGCGTGGAAACAGACGGTCCTCCGGCACTGGCGGGAACCTACCGCCCCATCTGAGCCGTCTCAGCTTCCCGCGATGCCGAGCAGCTCGGCATCGAGCGTCTTCAGAAAGCGATCTGCCGTGTCGGCGCTGACACCGAGATCATTCTGTCCGTAGCGGGAGGCGACGCGAATATCGACGAGCGTCGTTTCGGCCTCCTCGCGAAGACGGATCAGCACATCGCAGGGGAGACCGAGAATGCGGGTACGCATCTCGCCCTGCAAGACAACATCGGTATTCTGACGGATCAGATCGGCGACACCATCGCGGAAGGGACGCGGCGTCGGTACCGGGACAAAATCAGGCATGTCGCCGACGGCGGTGTCGTCCTGCGCCGGCCTGGTGGTCTGAATACGGGTACGGCGCTTGGGCTTCGCAGCGCCGTTGGGATCGGCGACGTCGGCCCCCTCAGCCTTGACGATGGTGATATGGCTGTCCCTCGCCACCTTGCGCACAGCCTCCAGCACGCGGTCGGCAGCGCCTTCATAGCGGCGGCTGATCAGGGCGGGATAAGCTTCGAATTGCCCCTCGCGCTCCTGCTGGGTCACCAGATGGCGCGGCGGCAGCCAGATCTGCGTGGCGTCCGGCGCCGCAAGCCATGCCGGCGGGTCATTGAGATCGGTCGACACTTCGTAGATCGGCGGGCGGCTCCAATAGCGCTCGACGCCGAAGCCGAGAATGGCAAGCGGCAACGCCGCGTAAAGGATTGCCTTGACGGCCGAGACGCCGCCGAAGGCAGCGTTTTGCCAAAGCTGGGCAAGACCGATCGCTGCCAAAAACACGGCAACGCCGGCGCAACCTGCCGAGATCAAGATCAGCAGCACGAAATAGGGCATTTCCAAAGGCCCGAAACGATGGCCGATCAGCGTCACCCCGCAGAGCACCAGCGCAAAGGCGGCAATCAAACGCGCGGCGCGGGCAGCATGTGAAACGGGACGGTCGAAGCGAATAGTCATCAAGGGCTCGGCGGCGCGTCGGATCGGAAGCCGGATGCACCGAATCCCGGAAAGTGATCCATGTTTAAAGCAAGAAGCGGTGAAAATAAATCGAATGTCATGTCGTCTGTCAGCGATGTCTCGTCGAAGCTGAAACCAGTAATAGCTAACGCAAAAACGTGAGCGCTTGCTTAAATTCCCAAAAAAGGCCATTCTTTGGCGTTTTATCGAGGCTTTGAAGGGACTTGATGAGATGGAACCGATGCTTTCTCAAGACATCGCCGCCAAGCCGATGCCGGCAGCGGCCATTGCCGCGGCTGATACAGCAGACCCGGTCCTGCCGCTCGAGCTTCTCGAACTTGAGCTTTCGCTCGAAGGTTTTTCCGGTGGCGAGCCCTCTTTCTGCGAAGCCGTACGACGCGCGGCCTCGTCCGTGCGCGGCGACTTCCTGTTCGATCTTCCCGCCACGGGCTTGATCCCCGATTGCCGCAGGCTGGCGGTGATCAGGATTCCGGAACCGGACGCGACGATGCGCACCCTTTTTGCGGCGCTCGACGAAGACGGGGCGGAAATCCACCTGCTGCAGCCGGATGAGGAAACCGAACACCTGCTGCGTTTCGCCGATGCCTTCGTCAACCTGCTGCAGCGGCTGCCTGAAAGGCTGAGAGAAGCAGCCTAGGGCAGTTCAGTTCTTCACGGATCTGAGAACCGCTCTCACTTGTTGTTTTTACGCAATTCCGGACGGAAAACCGCTGCGCACCTTTCCTGGAATTGCTCTTGGCGTTCCGGCCTGCGACGACGATAGGCCTTTCGCGCGCTCAGCCGCGACGCTATAATTCATGATTGCATCTCTGCATTCAGGACATCAAGTCATGCGTATCGCCGCTTCCATCTTCTCCCTCCTCGCCATCGCCTTCGTGCTCTCGTCGTGCCAGACGGCCGAGGAAATCCGAGCGGCCGACGAGGCAAGATGCGGCAGCTACGGCTTCAAGCGCGGCTCGGAGAATTTTGCCAATTGCCTGATGAATCAGGATCTTAGCCGACGCGCGGATCAGCGCGCCTTTATGGAAAGCAACAATGATTTCTTCTGGGGGCCGACAGTCGTGGTCGGCGGTCCGGGATATTACTATCATCGCGGCTACTGGCGCCGCTAAACGAAAACGGCGTTCCACCTAATAATGTCAAGCTCGTCCCTTGATCGCCGCTTGCGCGGCTGCGAGCCGTGCGATCGGCACGCGGAAGGGTGAGCAGGACACGTAATCCAGTCCGATATCCTCGCAGAAATGGATAGAGGCGGGATCGCCGCCATGCTCGCCGCAGATGCCGAGCTTCATGTCGTTGCGCGTGCGGCGGCCGCGTTCGGCAGCGATGCGGATCAGTTCCCCTACCCCGTCGAAATCGAGAGATATGAACGGGTCGTGCTCGATGATGCCCTTGCGCTGATAGGTCGGAATGAAGGCAGCGGCATCGTCGCGCGATATGCCGAAGGTGGTCTGCGTTAGGTCGTTGGTGCCGAAGGAGAAGAATTCGGCGGCCTCAGCGATGATATGGGCACGCAATGCCGCGCGCGGCAGCTCGATCATCGTGCCGACGAGATAATCGATCTTCATCTTCGCTTCGGACATGACGGTACGGGCCACCTCGTCGATGCGGTCCTTGACGTAGTCGAGCTCCGAACGCAGGCCGACCAACGGCACCATGATCTCGGGCACGACGGCGGCACCCGTCTCGCGTGCCGCCAGAACCGCCGCCTCGAAGATCGCCCGCGCCTGCATCTCGACAATCTCGGGGTAGGAAATCGCCAGCCGGCAACCGCGATGGCCAAGCATGGGATTGAACTCATGCAGGGCATCGACGCGCTGGCGCAGCATGGCTGGCTCCATGCCCATGCTGCCGGCAACCTCGGCAATCTCCTCGTCTGTCTTCGGGAGGAATTCATGCAGCGGCGGGTCGAGCAGGCGAATGGTCACCGGCAGGCCGTGCATGATGACGAACATGCCGGTGAAGTCGAGCCGCTGCATCGGCATCAGCTTGGCAAGAGCTGCACGACGTCCTGCCTCATCTTCGGCAAGGATCATCTCGCGCATCACATGAATGCGGTCGCCCTCGAAAAACATATGTTCGGTACGGCAAAGCCCGATGCCTTCGGCACCGAAGGAGCGCGCGGCCCGCGCATCGGCCGGCGTGTCCGCATTGGTGCGCACCGTCATGCGGCGCGCGCGATCGGCCCAGGTCATGATGCGCCCGAAATCACCGGAAAGCTCCGGCTGGATCATCGGCACCTCGCCCTTCAGCACCTGGCCGGTGGAGCCGTCGATCGTGATGATGTCACCCCTCGTCAAGGTGACGCCGATGCCGATCAGCCTTTCATTGCGCATATCGATGCGCATGGTGCCGGCACCGACGACGCAGGGGATGCCCATGCCACGGGCGACGACGGCCGCGTGACTGGTCATGCCGCCGCGGGTGGTGAGGATCGCCTCGGCCGCATGCATGCCGTGAATATCTTCGGGACTGGTTTCGATCCGCACGAGAATGGCCTTTCGGCCTTCCTCTTCGGCGACGATCGCCTCTTCGGCGGTAAAGACGATCTCGCCGGTAGCAGCACCGGGCGAAGCGGGAAGGCCGGATCCGATGACATCGCGGCGGACGCGCGGATCGATGGTCGGATGCAGCAGCTGATCGAGCGTCATCGGGTCGATGCGGGAGACGGCTTCGTCTTCCGTGATCATCCCCTCGTCGACCATATCGACGGCGATCTTCATGGCGGCCTTGGTGGTGCGCTTGCCGGCGCGGGTCTGTAGCATCCAGAGCTTGCCGCGCTCGATGGTGAATTCCAGATCCTGAACGTCGCGATAATGCGCTTCCAGTTGCGCACAGATGCTCCGGAACTCGGCGAAGGCTTCCGGCATCAGCTTTTCCATCGACGGTCGTTCATAGCCGGAGGCGATCCGGGCAGCCTCGGTGATGCTCTGCGGCGTGCGGATACCGGCGACGACATCTTCCCCCTGCGCATTGACGAGGAATTCGCCGTAAAGCTCCTTCTCGCCCGTCGACGGATTGCGGGTGAAGGCGACCCCGGTCGCCGAGGAATTGCCGAGATTGCCGAAAACCATCGCCTGAATATTGACGGCGGTGCCCCAAACCTCGGGAATATTGTGCAAATGGCGATAGGTGACGGCGCGCGCGTTCATCCAGCTGGAAAAGACGGCGGAGACGGCGCCCCAGAGCTGGACTTCAGGCTCCTGCGGAAAGGCCTGGCCCAACTCCTCCACGATGACCGACTTGTAGAGCGAGACAACATGCTGCCATTCAACTGCTGTCAGGTCGGTGTCGAACTCATGGCCGAACCGAGCCTTCTCATCCTCGAGAATTTCCTCGAAAACCTCGTTGTCGAGACCCATGACCACATCGGCATACATCTGGATGAAGCGGCGGTAACTGTCCCAGGCGAAGCGTGCGTCCCCGGCATCGTGGCCGAGCGCCTGCACCGTGGTATCGTTAAGACCGAGATTGAGGACCGTATCCATCATGCCAGGCATGGAAGCACGGCCGCCAGAACGCACGGAAACCAGCAGCGGCCGCACGATATCGCCGAATTTACGCCCTGTAATGGCCTCCATCTGCTTCAGGCCCTGCATGACCTGCGGTTTCAGCTCATCAGGGATGATGCGGCCATTCTTGTAATAGGAAGTGCAGGCGTCGCAGACGATCGTCAATCCTGGAGGGACCGGCATGCCGAGACTGCACATCTCGGCAAGGTTCGCGCCCTTGCCGCCGAGCCTCGCATAGTCTGCAGCGCCTCCCTCGGCCTTGCCGTCGCCGAATGTATAAACCCACTTCGTCATTGTCTCGTCCAACTCCCGGGTTGAACTTAATTCATTGAGGCGCAAATGAAAATCGACAAATACGGCAAAATGTTGCGCTGCACAATAAATATGGTGCACAGGCCTCATATTTCAATCGATTGGTCCGAATCGGCGTCTAGGATTGCGTTTCTCGCTGCGCCAATATCTTGTCGATCCGCATGCCGTCGAGATCGACGATCTCGAAATGCCAACCGCCGAAGGTGAAGCTTTCGCCCACCTCGGGCAGGTGGCCGAGCTGGTAAAGGGCGAAGCCAGCAAGCGTGTGGAAATTGACGTCTTCCTCACCCTCGCGCAGACCGAGCCTCGCAAAGGCATCATAAACCGGCATCATGCCTTCCATCAGCAGCGAGCCGTCGGCACGCTCGACCACGTCGGGCGTCTCGTTTTCCATATCGGGCAGATCGCCGGCAATCGCCTCCAGCAGATCCGTCTGGGTGACGATGCCTTCCAGGCTGCCATACTCGTCGATGACCATGGCAAGGCGGACAGGCGCACGCTTGAAGTTTTCGAGCACTTTGAAGACGGCTGTGGACTCGTGGACGACAAGCGGCTGGCGGATAACGGCCATCGGGTTCAGTGGCTCGCCGTTCAAAAGCTGATCAAGCAGATCCTTCTTCAGGATCATGCCGATCGGCTCGTCGATCGAACCACGCGCGACGAGAAGCTGCTCGAAACGACTTTCGCGAATGGTCTTCTGTATCTCCGCCGGCGTATCGTCGGTATCGATCCAGTCGACCTCCAGCCGCGGCGTCATGATGTTGGAGACATCGCGGTTGCCGATATTGAAGACACGTTCGACCAGATCCTGCTGTGCTTGCTCAAGAAGGCCGGCTTCCTGGCTTTCAGCGATCAGGAGCTTGATCTCGGCGGGCGAATGCAGCGACCCCTCGCCGGCACCCGGCTGCAGCCCGAAAAGACGCAGGACCAGATTGCCGAGACCATTGAGCACGGTGATCGCTGGGCGCAGCAGGAATAGGAACAAGCCGAGCGGCCGCACCACGCCTAGAGCCGTCCCCTCGCTGCGCTGCAAGGCCAGGCTCTTCGGCGCGAGTTCGCCGAGCACGATATGCAGAGCGGTGATGATGATGAAGGAGATGGCGACGGCGATCGCATGAGAGCTGGCCGCGGCCCATGCTCCGGGCAGGAAATCGAGAAGCGGTTCCAGGAGATGGGCGAGTGCGGGCTCGCCGACCCAGCCGAGGGCGAGCGAGGAAATCGTGATGCCAAGCTGCGTAGCCGCCAGATTGGCGTCGAGATTGTCGACCGCCTTCTGCAGCGACTTGGCGTTCATCCGCCCTTCGGCAACCAGCTCCGTCACGCGGCTGCGGCGAACGGAAACCAGAGAAAACTCAGCCGCAACGAAAAAGCCATTGGCGGCAACGAGCAGCAGCACGGCGAGTATTCCGAGGAAATCGAAAATACCGCCACCAGATCCAGACATACTTCCCTTCCGGGCGGATTAGCGCCACATGTTGTTGATCGAAAACGAAACTATCACGCTTTCAGGCTGTGCGGCAGCCGAAGCGGCAATTTCTTGTTTATATTAGAACAGTTTTCTTCCATTCCCGGCGGAACGGCCCTCAGGCGATCTCGCGCAGGCGCTCGGCCGTCTGCAGATCGACGGAGACGAGCTGCGAGACGCCCTGCTCGGCCATGGTCACGCCAAAGAGGCGATCCATACGCGCCATGGTGATGGGATTATGGGTGATGACCACGAACCGCGTCTCTGTCGAAGCAGCCATCTCGTCCATCAGATTGCAATAGCGCTCGACATTGTGGTCGTCGAGCGGCGCGTCCACTTCGTCCAGAACGCAGATCGGCGCTGGATTGGTGAGAAACACGGCGAAGATCAGCGCCATGGCCGTCAGCGCCTGTTCGCCGCCCGAAAGCAGCGTCATGGTCTGCGGCTTCTTGCCTGGCGGGCGGGCGAGGATTTCCAGGCCTGCCTCCAGCGGATCGTCGGATTCGATGAGCTGAAGTTCGGCCGTGCCGCCGCCGAAAAGGTGCGTGAACAGCCGCTGGAATTGCGCATTGACGATGTCGAAGGCGACGATGAGACGCTCGCGGCCCTCGCGATTGAGACTCTGGATCGCGCCGCGCAGCTTCCGGATGGCGTCGATGACGTCATCGCGCTCCTTGATCAGTGCCTGCAGCCGCTCCGTCAGCTCCTTGCTCTCTTCCTCGGCGCGCAGGTTGACGGCGCCGAGACGCTCACGCTCCATCTTCAGCCGTTCCAGCTCGCGCTCAACCTCACGCAGGTCCGGCACGCCTTGCGACGGCGACAGGCCGGTCAGGCGCATGGCCTCATGCGGCTCGACATTGAGGGCCTGGCGGATGCGCAGCTCGCTTTCCTGCCGGCGCTCCCGCGCAGACACCAGCCGCTCCTCGATGCGCCCGCGCTTTTCACGGCTTTCGGCGAGTTCGGACAGCGCGGTTGCGGCATGACGATCGGCCTCGCGTTGAACGACCTCGGCTTCGGCAAGACGGTCGGCGGCGGCACGGCGGGCTTCGTCAGCCTTCTGCAGCTCGTTCATCAATGCGCGGCGCTTGTCGTCGAATTCATCCGGCGCAAGATCGAGCTCGGAAGCCTCATCACGCGCTTCCTCTTCGCGGTCGCGCAGCGTTTGAATATGTTCTTCGGCGCTCACGGCGCGCTGGCGCCATGTGTCGCGCTCCTGCCGGATGGCCAGAACGCGCCGCTGTCGTGCCTCGTTTTCCCGGTTCAAGCCCTCATGACGAGCGCGGGCTTCGGCCAGAGCGCCGCGATCCGTCGCGACTTCCACCTGCTGATTGCGCAGCTTCAAATCAACGGCTGCGAGATCCGGCGCATCTTCCAGTTCGATGCGGGCATTTTCGTCCTGCATCGCCACATCTTCCAGCTGCTCCTGCAGCCCGCTGACCGCCTCGGCGATCACGTCGCGGCGGCGGATGAGATCGCCGGAGGCCCGCTCGGCAGCGGCAAGCGCTTCACGAGCCTCGGCCAGATGCCGGGCAGAGAGCCGGCTGGCATCGCGGGCGGTGGCCAGACGACCTTCTTCGCCCCTGATCGCATCCGCGGCTGCCGAAAGGCGCTCTTCAGCCTCCATGAGCACATCGCGAGCGAGTTCAGCTTCGGCTTCCAGCTCGGAGAGGCGGTTCTTCTGGGCCAGCCGCAAGGCAGCCGCACTCGGCGCATCAGCACCGGTCACATGGCCATCCCAGCGGAACACGGCGCCATCCCTGGTCACCAGCCGCTGTCCCGGCTTCAGCTCCGGCATCAGCCGCAGGGCGTCCTCTGCCGAAACGATGCCGATCTGACGAAGGCACCTCGTCAACGCCGCCGGCGCGCCGACATGGGTGATCAACGGCACAACGCCTCCCGGCAGCGCAGGGTCGCTCGGACCGCTGCCGTTGTCCGACCAATAGACCGGAGCCTGGGCATCGAGCGAGGATTCCAGATCGTCGCCGAGAGCAGCGCCGAGAGCAGTCTCGAAGCCGCGGTCGACGCGCAGCTCCTCGGCAACAGGCGAAAAGGCGCCCGACGTATCGCCCGCCGCCAACATCTTGGAAATGGTGCGCGCTTCGGTTTCGAGCGCATTCAGACGCGCCCGCGCCTGCTCAACCGGCCCGCGCGACAGCGCCTCTGTTTCGCGAGCCCTAGCAAGAACCGCTTCGATGCGCTGGATCTCGCCTTCCGCATCCGCAACGGCGTTTTCCGCCGCCTCGACCATATCGCGCTTCTCGCTGGGGTCAGGCAGATCGGCCATCTTCTCGTCGATGGCGGCAAGTTCGCGGTTCGCTTCGTCCGCCTGGCGTTCCAGCCTCATCTTACGGTCGGCAAGATCGCGAATGGCGCGTTCGAGCTGATTGCGGGCAGCCGCAGCCTCGGCGCGTTCTGCGGTCAGGGCGGTAAAAATCCGCTCGCTGTCGGCAAGCTTGGCGGCCGCTTCTTCGAAGGCCAATCGCGTCTCCTCGGCAAGCCTGCCGGAATCGGCAAGAATGTCGGCAAGATCTGCTTCTTCCGCGTCCAACTTGGCGAGGATGGAAGCGTTGTCGGCAACGAGGCGCTCCTCGCGGCGGATGTCTTCGGCCAGTTGCGCCAGCCGGCGGGTCAGCTCGTCGCGCCGGCGCAAGATGCGATTGGCGTCCTCTTCCAGCTGGTTGCGGGCGAACTGCAGCCGCTGCAAGGCGGCAGCAGCCTTCGCCTCGTCATCGCGCAACTCCGGCAGCTTGAAGCTGGCTATGCCTTGCGCTTTTGCCGCCTCCATCTGGATCTGCGCCCTTTCGGCGACGAGCACGGTTGCCTGGTTGAGCGCGCTATCAGCCTCTGCTTCGGCCTCCTTGGCCTGCACCCAGCGGATATGCAGCAGCATCGCCTCACGGGCGCGAATATCCGCCGAGAGCATCTTGAAACGGTTGGCCTGGCGCGCCTGACGCTTCAGACTCTCGATCTGGCTTTCGAGCTGCGACGTCACATCATCGAGCCGCTCGAGATTGCTTTCGGCGGCGCGTAGCCGCAACTCGGCCTCGTGGCGGCGCGAATGCAGGCCGGAAATGCCTGCCGCCTCTTCCAGGAGCTGGCGGCGTGCCTGCGGCTTTGCCTGGATCAGCTCGCCGATACGCCCCTGCCCGACCATCGACGGCGAGCGGGCGCCGGTGGAGGCATCGGCAAACAGCAGCTGCACATCCTTGGCGCGCGCTTCCTTGCCGTTGATACGGTAGACAGAGCCTTGCTCGCGCTCGATGCGGCGCGTCACCTGGATTTCGTCGCTATCGTTGAAGGCTGCAGGCGCGGTGCGGTCGCTATTGTCGAGATAAAGGCCAACTTCGGCGGTATTGCGCGCCGGACGGTTACCCGATCCGGAGAAGATGACGTCGTCCATGCCGGAGGCACGCATGTTCTTGTAGGAATTCTCGCCCATCACCCAGCGCAGCGCTTCGACCAGGTTGGACTTGCCGCAGCCGTTCGGCCCGACGACGCCGGTCAGGCCGCGCTCGATGACGAATTCGCCCGGCTCTACGAAGGATTTGAAACCGACGAGTCGAAGCCTGTTGAACTTCATAGGGTATGCCCCCTTCTCCTTTTGAAGGAGAAGGTCGCGCGCAAAGTGACCATTAGGGATGCCGAGGCGGCGTCCGTGGGCTCGTACGTAGAGAGGTGCGTCACAGGCGCGCGACCATGGCCGCCCGCCTGTGGTTCAAAAAGGCGCGGATCAGAGCAGGCTGTCGATAAGCTTCGACATGGCACCAATAGACATGTCCCCTGCATAGCGCTTGCCATTGATCAGGAAGGTCGGCGTTGCGTTGACGCCGAAATCCTTGGCTGCGCGTTCACGTACGGAGTTGACATCATCCAGAAGCTTCTGGTTCGTCAAGCATTTCGTGAAGCTATCCTCAGTAAAACCGGCCAGTTTCGACATTTGCAGCAATGCGGCGCGGCCATCGACATCGGGCGAAGCCCAGGCGATCTGCTGCTTGAACAGCATTTCGACCATCGGCATGTACTGTTCCTGCGGCGCGCAACGGGCCAGCATGAAGGCGGCGGCGGCACGCGGATCGAACGGGAATTCGCGGATGAGGAAGCGAACCTTGCCGGTATCGACATACTTCTGCTTGATCGTATCGAAGGTCGTGACGGCGAAATGCGCGCAATGCGGGCAGGTCAGCGACATGTATTCGACGATCCTGACCGGGGCATCTTCCTTGCCGAATGCGACTTCCGGCAGCGGGCCGGGCTTCAGCACCTCGTTCATGTCGACATTGCCATCCGACGGAGGAATGGCGTCGTCGCCGGACGCGGCGGATGCGGTGTCGGCAAAGGCAGCGAACGTCACAGAAAGGGCTGCAACGGCAGAACCGCCCAGCAGGTGGCGTTTGGTCAAGAGCATGTCGGACATCGGCATAGAGTCACCCGTCGTTAAAAGAGGTCTTCGAATGTTTCATGCGATATAACGGCTGGTTGCCGCTAACAAGGCACGCTTGACCAACTTTCTTCAAAGAATTGTGACCTGGCAAAGACAAACAACTTAAATTTCCTCCGCAATTCACGAAACAGCGGCTCGCCCGGCCTTTCAGCGCCGCTTCCAAGCCATCGCGGTGCCCAATCTCTGGATGGCGGCGCGAATTTTTTCGTCCTCTATTCCGTCCATCATGCCCTCAAGCTTTCGTGCCGCCTCGCCTTTCAGCGGCGGCGGCGTGCGGGACCGCCTTGAAGCGACCGAGACCGGCTTCTGCACGATGCGGATCTGATGGACGGCGTGAAAGCCGAAGAAGCTGTTGATGCGCTGAATGAGTTCGCCCTGCGCATGGGTGAGAAAGAGCGCGCGGGCGCCTTCGCAGGCGATCGTCAGCACGCCGGGCTGATAGCGACTATCCTCGCCTGGCCCTCCGCGCCTTGCCCAGGCGATCTTTTCCGGCCGCGTACAATCGGCGAAATCCTCGCCGGCGATCTCGTCCCAGCAGCCGAGCAACGTCGTATTGATGCCGGCGCGCTTCGCCAGCACGGGATCGACGATGCCGTTGGTCAGCTCGGAAATCTGTTTCTCGCCTTTTCGGGGATAACTCATCTCAATCGGGTTCCGGTGCATGCTTTGCGCATTCGGGACCTTGATCGCCCGATGCAGCTTGGCCAAGTATAGAGCACTTCCCCTCGATGCGGCAAATCATGACCACCATATTAGAATCACCTTCGGCCGCACGCCTGCTTGCCTGGTACGACCGCCATCACCGCGACCTGCCCTGGCGCGTCTCGCCGGCGATGGCGGCGCGCGGCGTCAAGCCGGATCCCTATCGTATCTGGTTGTCGGAGGTGATGCTGCAGCAGACGACCGTACCGGCGGTCAAATCCTATTTCGCGAAATTCCTGGAGCGCTGGCCGACGGTCAACGATCTGGCGGCGGCGGCAACCGATGACGTCATGGCGGCGTGGGCGGGGCTGGGCTACTACGCCCGCGCCCGCAATCTGAAGAAATGCGCGGAAGCGGTCGCGGCCGAGCATGGCGGACGCTTTCCCGATACCGAGGAAGGCCTGCGGGCGCTCCCAGGTATCGGTGATTATACGTCTGCCGCAGTCGCGGCCATCGCATTCAACCGGCAGGCAGCCGTGATGGACGGCAATGTGGAGCGCGTCATCTCCAGGCTTTACGCGATTTCAACCCCTTTGCCCGGCGCAAAACCGGAAATGAAGCAGAAGGTCGCCCTGCTGACGCCCGCAGACCGGCCGGGCGATTTCGCCCAGGCGATGATGGATCTCGGCGCGACGATCTGTACGCCGAAGCGCCCGGTCTGTTCGCTCTGTCCTTTCAACGGCGCCTGTCAGGCGCTGGCCGGGCATGATCCCGAACATTTTCCCGTCAAGGCCGCCAAGAAGGACAAGCCTGTGCGACAGGGTGCCGCCTTCGTCGCCGTCAACGACGAGGGCGAAATCTTTCTGCGCCGACGTGTCGAAAGCGGTCTGCTCGGGGGGATGGCCGAAGTGCCGACGACCGGCTGGACGGCCCGTATCGATGGTGAGACCGGCATCGAGGCGGCCCCCTTCCCGGCCGACTGGCAGCCAGCAGGGACAGTGACGCATGTCTTCACGCATTTCGAACTGAGGCTGTCGATCTGGCGGGCCAAGTCGATTTCGCAGAAGGACAACCATGACGGATGGTGGGCGCCGGTTACAAATCTTGAAGAGCAAGCGCTGCCGACAGTCATGAAAAAAGCGATCGCTCAGGCTATTCCCGATGCGTTCGCAAAAGCACGCATCCCAGAAAAATTAGGCAAGAGAAAATCAGGAACTAACTTATGACGACGGAAATACGGCATATCGTTTTCGATATCGGCAAGGTCCTCATCCACTACGATCCGAACATTCCCTACAGCCGCGTCATCCCCGACGCTGCCGAGCGCGAATGGTTCTTCGCCAATGTGTGCACGCACGACTGGAACATCGAGCAGGATCGCGGCCGCACCTGGGAAGAGGCAGAGGGCCTGCTGATTGCCGAACATCCGGAACGCGAAGAGCAGATTCGTGCCTTCCGCAAACACTGGCACGAGATGGTTCCGCATGCCTATGAGGAAAGCGTCTCCATCATGGAAAAGCTGATCGACGAGGGTCGCGACGTCACCATGCTGACCAATTTCGCCTCCGACACCTTCCGCGAGGCACAGGTGCGCTATCCCTTCCTCAACAAGCCGCGCGGCGTCACGGTTTCGGGCGATATCGGGCTGATCAAACCGGATGTTGCCATCTACGATGCCCATGCTAGGAGTTTCGGGCTCGACCCGGCTGCGACGATCTTCATCGACGATTCGCTTCCGAATGTCGAAGGCGCACGCGCTGCCGGCTGGCATGCGGTCCACTTTACCAGCACCGAGAAGCTGCGCAGCGATCTCGCTGCCTATGGCATAAAGGTTTGAACCATGATTTTCGATCCCGCAGAACGCATCGACCTGTTCCACGACGCGATCAATCGTCTCGACTACGAAGCAATTGAGAATTTCTTCGCGGAGAACGCCACCTATGTATCCAACGGCGTCGGCAGCCTTGCCGGCCGCGCGGCGATCATGGAAGCCTTCCGCGGCTATTTCGATAAGTATCCCGATCAGACGGCGTCCAACTCGCTGGTTGAGACGCTGACGCCGCTTTCCGGCCGTGCCGTCTGGTCGATTCGCGCCACCAACAGCAAGACGGGCGAGCCGCTGATCCGCGAAGGCGAGGAAACGATCACCTTCGACGAGGACGGCCGCGTCGTGCGCGTCGACGTCACGGACTATCAGGAATTCTGAGAGCTTAAACTAAAGACGCCCAGGGCCTTACCGTATGTTTCGTCGGTAAAGCCCTGGGCGTCTCGCCTTCTTCCCTAACTGGAGGTACACGACGGAAGAAGACGGATATGTCGATCAGGCCAGAGGCGCGCTTCGGAAACCGTGGGGCGGTTTACTGCAGGGCCCGCCTGAGCTAACTCCTTGTTTTCTCGCAATTCCGGACGGAAAACCGCAGCGCACTTTTCCTGGAGCTGCTTTAATGGCTGAGACTACCCCACCTTCGCCAGATCGCTGCGGATGATGGCCCTGAGTTCGTCGATCGGGCGCAGGGACCGTCCGTCATCGACATGCCAGAACATCCATCCGTTGCATGCATCAAGGCCCTGGACCTTCGCGCCAAGGCGATGAATGGAACCGGCTTCGCCGCCGGAGGCGACCGTGCCGTCGGCCCGGACGATGGCGCTATAACGACGCTTCGCATCCGTCAGCACCTGGCCAGGCTTGATGAGGCCGCTCTCGATGAGGACATTGAAAGCCACGCGAACCTCGGCCTTCTTGCCGGTCATGACGGTCAACTCCGCCTTACCGAGCGGCTCGACGGCAGCGATGCGGGCGCTTGCCGCATCGATATAATCCTGCTCGCGCTCGATGCCGACGAAATGCCGGCCGAGGCGCTTGGCGACGGCGCCCGTGGTGCCAGAGCCGAAGAAGGGATCGAGAATGATGTCGCCGGGCTTCGACGAAGCCATGATGACGCGGGCAAGCAGCGCTTCCGGCTTCTGCGTCGGGTGCACTTTCTTGCCGTCGTCGCCCTTCAGCCGCTCATTGCCGCTGCAGATCGGAAACAGCCAGTCGGAGCGCATCTGCACGTCGTCATTGGCCGCCTTCATGGCGTCGTAGTTGAAGGTATAGCCCTTGGCCTTGGCGTTCGGGCTCGCCCAGATCATCGTCTCATGGGCGTTCTGGAAACGGCGGCCCTTGAAATTCGGCATGGGATTGGTCTTGCGCCAGACGATGTCGTTGAGGATCCAGAAGTTGAGATCCTGCATGGTCGCGCCGACGCGGAAGATGTTGTGATAGGAACCGATGACCCAGATCGTGCCCGTCGGCTTCAGCACGCGGCGGCAGGCGAGCAGCCAGGCGCGGGTGAAGGCATCATAGGCTTCGAAGGAGGCAAACTGGTCCCACTCGTCATCGACGGCGTCGACAAGCGACTGATCGGGACGATGCAGCGTGCCGCCAAGCTGGAGATTGTAGGGTGGGTCGGCGAAGATGACGTCGACGGATTGATTGGGCAGTGCCTCAAGAGCGGCCACGCAATCGCCCTTGATGATCGTGTCGATCCAGGAACCCGGAACTGGGGATTTCCTGAGGTCGGCAAGCGGGAAAACTGACGCCATTTGATACTCGCTGTTACGCTGACTCGATGCTCTTAACTGAGTGTTATGGTTACCTATCTTGGTTACCAAAGGCTAAATCGGCGAGATATTTTCCGAATTCCCGAGGAAGCCCCCGGGAATTCATGGCTTGCTGAACGGCACTATTGCGCTGAATTGCCTTGGATGTCGTGCACGGCATGACTGTCGTCAGGCGCTTCATCCCGCTCCGTCATTCCGTAGTCGCGAAGGACCTGCGCCACGCGCAGCCGATAGTCGGCAAACACCGTCTTTCGGCCCGCCGTCTGCGCAGCGCGATGGGCCTCGCGGTTTCGCCATTCGCGAACGGCTATCTCGTCGCGCCAGAAGGAAAGCGACAGGAACTTGCCGGGTTGGCTCAGGCTTTCGAAGCGCTCGATCGAGATAAAGCCGTCGATCGTTTCAAGTTCGGAGCGCAGCCTTGCGGCAATGTCGAGATAATGCTGACGTTCATCGGGATGCGGGACGACTTCGAAAATCACTGCGATCACGGCGATACCCTCGGAGCATGTGGTAGGGATATGTTTTTCAGGAAAATACGATCCTCCTGCAAGATGAAACGCTCTCGCCGGGAAAAATCGTGGTTGGCCTGCGCCAGCGGGTCGGCGGCGAGGCTCTTTCGATAGGCCTCGTAGGCGGCCAGGCTCTCGATGTTGTAGATGCCGTAAGCTGTCGTTTGAGAGCCCTCGTGCGGAGCGAAGTAGCCGATGAGATCGGCACCGTTGCGCGGGATGATCTCGCCCCAGGCCTTGCCGTATTCGGCAAATGCCTGCTGCTTGAACGGGTCGATCTGATAGCGGATGAAACAGGTGATCATTGGCTTTCTCCTTTGCTGATGAGAATGTTTTCGCACGTTGCAGAGCGGAGATGCTTCGGTTACGATCGAAGTATGAAGGAAGGTCCTGACATAGCGCAAATCGGCTCGCTGATCGGCGATCCGGCGCGGGCGAACATACTGACGGCGCTGATGGGCGGCCGCGCGCTCACGGCGACGGAGCTGGCGGCGGCGGCTGGCGTAACGCTGCAGACCGCAAGCGCTCATCTCGCCAAGCTCGAAGCGGGCGGCCTGCTGGCGCAGCGCAAGCAGGGTCGCCATCGTTATTTCACGCTGGCCGACGACCGCGTCGGCAAGCTGCTTGAGGGTATCATGGGCTTTGCGGCAAGCCGTGGGCATCTGCGCCATCGCCCCGGCCCGAAGGAACCGGCCCTGCGCAAGGCGCGCATCTGCTACGACCATCTGGCTGGCGACTACGGCGTCCGCATGCTCGACAGCCTGGTAGAGGCCGGCGCTATTTCGGTCATGGGAGAAGGCCTGAACCTGACGGCCCAGGGCGAAAAGCATCTCGGATCGATCGGCATCGATGTCTCCGGTCTGCGGTCGAGCCGCCGCCCGCTTTGTCGGTCCTGCCTGGACTGGAGCGAGCGGCGCGCGCATCTGGCCGGCAGCCTCGGCAAGGCGCTGCTTTCGAACTTCTTCGACAAGGGTTGGGCGCGCCGAACCGAAAACAGCCGCTCGATCTTCTTTACGCCCGAGGGCGAGCGCCGTTTTCTGGCGCTGTTTCCGATCGAGATAGGGGATGGCAAGCCAGAGCCTGAGCTCAGCGAAAAGCCCTAAAGCGGCTCGCTCCTTACAGAAGCCCTGATCCACTTTATCTTATTGTTTTTACAAAAATTTCTTACGGATTCTGCCTGGTACGTCAACGCGAAATCTTCGCTTGCAGCCCGCATTTCAGCAACCGCGCATGCCCCCCTCAAGATCGAGGGAGGCGACGCGTGCATCGCGACGTCTTTCGGACATTTCGACCTTTTCGCTAATTGCAGTCCAGCCATGCCCGCCAATTGGTTGAGCTTTGTCGACGTATCGTGTAAAGGCCGACGGTCGTTTTTCAGAGCATGTCCCGAAATACCAAAGGTTTTCCTGGAGCGTGCCGAACCCAGCCACATCAAGGGCAGCAATTTTCATGAGCAATGGCTTCGACCTCATCATCTTCGACTGCGACGGCGTTCTGGTCGATTCGGAAATCATCGCAGCAGAGGTCGAGTCAAAACTGCTGACCGATGCGGGCTACCCGATCAGCACCGAGGAAATGGGCGAGCGCTTCGCCGGCATGACCTGGCGCAACATCCTGTTCGAAGTCGAGCGTGAGGCAAGCATCCCGCTCTCGGCTTCGCTGCTCGACAAATCGGAGGCGCTGCTCGACCTGAAGCTCGCCAAGGACGTTCAGGCGATCCCTGGCGTACCGCTTGCGCTGTCGCGACTGCCGATGCCGCGCTGCATCTGCTCGAACTCCAGCTCCGCCCGCCTCGACATGATGCTGACGAAGGTCGGCTACATCAAGCTCTTTGCGCCGCACATCTACTCGGCCAAGGATCTCGGCGCCGACCGGGTGAAGCCCAAGCCGGACATCTTCCTGCACGGCGCCAAGCAGATGAACGTCAGCCCAGCCAATACGATTGTCGTCGAGGATTCGATTCACGGCGTCCAGGCGGCACGCGCCGCCGGCATGCGCGTCATCGGCTTCACCGGCGCATCGCATACCTATCCTTCCCACGCCGACCGGCTGACCGATGCCGGCGCTGAGACCGTGATCAGCCGCATGGCCGATCTGCCCGGCGTCGTGATGGCGCTCGCCGCCTGGGATGGCGTCCTCTAAGGCGGATTGAGGCACAGACCAAATACAAAAGGCCCTGCCGATCGGCGGGGCCCAGATTGCTGACAAACCCCTGGCCTTGGCTGGGGGTTTATGATTCTCATGTCCGTTTTCAAGAGTTTGGGCATAGGTTTTTCTTGTCGCCTTTTTCAGCGTCGACGAGGGACAAATATGCTGCCTATTGCAGGACGCGGCGGCATTGAGACGACGGTTGATCAGACTCTGATGCGCGGGTTGAATACCGCAGGACCGTGGTTCGTCT
>NZ_JARWKZ010000009.1:0-171902 GCF_050577975.1 Rhizobium sp. BR 315
GTATTCTCTTGTTCAAAACGTGACCGTCGAAGTCTATTCCAAGAACCGGCATCTCTGCCGATCCCGCAAGCTCCGCCGCCCACGTTTCTCTTTCTTCTCATCTTCAATTGTCAAATAACAGACCAGAAAACCCAGTCGAAATCCATTCCCGCAATCCCAGGCACCTAAGCCCAGAACCATCAATCAGCATCGCAGCCAATCCAGGAAACACTAGAGCGAAGGTCGTCGTCGCCAGCAGCGCCGCCGCCCTCGTCAGTGATCGGGCTTATAGACCCTACCAAACGACATAGTCAACAGCACGATTGTAAAAATTCTGACATTTTTGTAAGTTGTTGGTTTTAAACAGAATTTTGATGTGTCGGTGCGGAAGTTGGGGTTTTCTACCTGATTGGATAGGTTTTCCGGATTCATTTTACGCCTTTTGCCGGAATCATCCAGATCAGCCCCCACAAACCGGTTCAAACGGCCTCGCCGACGCACTCGCTCGACGTCTCATTGCCAGCAAAACGCCCAGGACCTAATAGACATCAAACGAACAAAGGAAGCGGAGCATGTTGCTTCTTCACGAAGAGCGGGCACAAGCAGCCGCGCCATGCGGGTCCGGCACTATTCCATACAATGCGATACGGAGCCGGCAGGCGTGACATATAGAGTGCCTCCATTACCGGAACTTCCGGTCTCGCATGTGCTTGGTGATATCGGCACTGCACTGGCCGACCGTCAGCGTGCCGTGCTTTCCGCGCCGCCCGGCGCCGGCAAGACGACTCTGGTGCCGCTCTATCTATTGGGCCAGGACTGGCGCGGCGACGACAGGATCATTCTTCTGGAGCCGCGGCGGCTGGCGGCGAGGGCAGCAGCTGCCCGAATGGCCTCGCTGCTCGGTGAACAGGTCGGCAATACTGTCGGCTATCGCATGCGGCTCGACAACCGCATCTCCTCCAAGACCCGCGTCGAGGTGGTGACCGAAGGTGTCTTCGCGCGGATGATCCTCGACGACCCTGAGCTTTCCGGCATCTCCACCGTCATCTTCGACGAGTTCCACGAGCGGTCGCTGGATGCGGATTTCGGCCTGGCGCTGGCACTCGACGTGCAGTCGGCGCTGAGGGAGGACCTCCGCATCCTCGTGATGTCGGCGACACTGGACGTGGAGCGTGTCGCTACCCTCCTCGACCATCCGCCCATCATCGAAAGCATGGGCCGCAGCTTTCCGATCGACATCCGTCATCAAGATCGGCCGACGGGAGAGCGGATCGAAGATACCGTGACACGGGCGATCCTCGATGCGCATGCGAGCGAACAGGGCTCGATCCTGGCCTTCCTGCCGGGACAGGCCGAGATCACCCGGACGGCGGAACGGCTCGAAGGCCGGTTCGGACCGGAGACGATGATCGCGCCGCTTTTCGGCAATCTCAGCCAGAAGGAGCAGGATGCGGCCATCCGGCCTGCGCCGCAGGGCACGCGCAAGATCGTGCTTGCCACCTCCATCGCCGAAACCTCCATCACCATCGATGGGGTGCGTATCGTCATCGACAGCGGCCAACAGCGGCTGCCGGTCTTTGAGGCTTCGACCGGCATTACGCGGCTCGAGACGGTGCGCGTATCGCGCGCCTCGGCCGATCAGCGCGCCGGACGTGCTGGCCGAACCGAGCCGGGCATCGCCATCCGCCTGTGGCATCCGGGCCAGACGGCGGCACTGCCTGCCTTTACGCCGCCGCAGATCCTTTCCAGCGATCTCTCGGGCCTTGCGCTCGATCTCGCCCATTGGGGCGTGCAGGATCCGGCAACGCTTTCCTTCATGGACCAGCCGCCGGCGACGACGCTTGCCGAGGCGCGAGCACTCCTGCGGCAGCTGGGAGCGCTCGACGCGGAAAACGGACTAACGGCGCATGGCCGGCTGATGCGCGAGCTCGCTTTACCGCCGCGGCTGGCAGCGATGGTCATCTCGGCTGCGGAATTCGGCCAGGCGCGGGAAGCGGCGTTGCTGGCCGTGCTGCTGACGGAACAGGGGCTCGGCGGCCAGAGCATCGATCTGGAGGACCGGCTGCGGCGCTTCAAGACAGAGAAGGGCGAGAGAGCGGAGGCGGCGCGACGCTTAGCCGGGCGACTCGCCCAGGCCGCTGGCAACGGCGGTAACCCAGCCTCCGCCACGCCGCAGCTGGCCGGTTCGTTATTGCTGCATGCCTTTCCCGATCGGATCGCCCTGCAGCGCGGCGGGCGGGGCCGCTTCGTCATGGCGAATGGGCGCGGCGCGGAGCTGCCGGAAACCGAGCGTCTTGCCGGCTCGCAGATACTTGTGATCGCCGATCTGACCGGCCGCGCAGCGCAGGCGCGCATCCTTGCCGCGGCGGAGATTTCCCGCGCCGATGTCGAAGAGCACTTGCCGGGCGAGATCCGCACGGAGGATCAGAGCTTTTTCGACAGAGCAAGTCGGCAGGTCCGCGCGAGGCGAGCGACAAGGCTCGGCGCCATCATCTTCGAGGAAACGCCCCTGCCGCGTCCCTCCGGCGAGCAGGCGGCCAAGGCGCTGGCCGAGGGCATTCACGAACTAGGGGTCGGTGTGCTGCCTTTTTCGAAAGAGGCGGCGCAGCTACGAGACAGGATCGGCTTCTTATATAGGACGATCGGCGAGCCTTGGCCGGATATGAGCGACGAAGCCTTGGCTGCCCGGCTAGACGAATGGTTCACGCCGTTTCAGACCGAAGCGCGCGGGCTCTCCGATATCTCGGCCGGCGGGCTTTCCAACGGGCTGATGGCGCTGGTCCCGCACGAGCTGCAGCGCGATCTTGCTCGGATGGCGCCGACGCATTTCGAAGCGCCGACTGGGCAGCGCCATCCCATACAATATGACGGCGAGGAGCCGCTGCTGACCATCCGCGTCCAGGAGCTGTTCGGGCTGAAACAACACCCAAGCGTCGGCGGCGGCCGGTTGCCGTTGCTGCTGGAGTTGACATCGCCGGCCCATCGCCCGATTCAGACGACGCGCGACCTGCCCGGCTTCTGGGCCGGATCCTGGCGGGATGTGCGGGCCGACATGCGCGGACGCTACCCGAGGCATCCTTGGCCGGAAGATCCGGCAGAAGCCTTGCCGACCACACGCGCCAAGCCACGAGGGACATGACGATGGCACGATTCTTCCGGGGATTGGAAAAACTGTCCGATGCGGAGATCAAGGCGCAGGACGACCATCACAGCAGCCGGCGGCTGAGGCTGCAGACGCTGGTGCGCCTCCGCTGGCTTGCGGTCGGTGGCCAGACGGCAACTGTCATGATCGTCGCCTTCTGGCTGAAATTCCCCATGCCGCTCATGCCGTGCTGCGTGCTGATCGCCTGCCTTGCCTGGATCAACTTCTTCCTGACCCTGCGCTTTCCGCCGACGCACCGGTTGGAGCCGCCGGCCGCCTTCGCGCTGCTCGGCCTCGATCTTCTGCAGCTCTGCGGGCTGCTGCTGATCACCGGCGGGCTTGCCAACCCCTTCTCGGTGCTGGTCTGCGTGCCTGTCATCATTTCCTTCGCCTCGCAGCCGATCCGCTATAGCATGACGCTGATCGCGCTTGCGATGATCTGCATCACCGGGCTCGCCTTCTCGCCCTTCCCACTCCCCTGGTATGAAGGCGTCGCCGTAAACGTACATAGCGTCATGCAGCTAGGTGTCTGGTGCTCCATCGCCTCGACCATGGCTTTTGCCGCTTTCTATGCCTATCGCGTCTCCATGGAGGCCTCGCAGCTCGCCGATGCGCTCTCGGCGACGGAACTGGTGCTGCAGCGGGAAAAGCATCTGTCGCAGCTCGACGGACTGGCAGCGGCGGCGGCACACGAGCTCGGCACGCCGCTTGCGACCATCAGCGTCGTTGCCAAGGAAATGGAACGCGAGCTGCGCGAGGACGACCGTTTTCGCGAGGATGTGGCGCTGCTGCGCAGCCAGAGCGAAAGATGCCGCGACATCCTGCGCCGGCTGACGACGCTTTCTTCGGAAGACGAGGCGCATATGCGGCGGCTGACGCTGTCTTCGATGATGGAGGAGATCATCGCCCCGCATCGTGAGTTCGGCATCTCGCTGGAGCTGATCGAAAAGAGCCCGCGCTCCGGCGAGCCTGTCCTCAACCGCAATGCCGGCATCATGTATGGGCTCGGCAACCTCATCGAAAATGCCGTCGACTATGCCCGCAAGACGGTAACCGTCACGGTGGAATACACCGTCGAGACCCTGACCATCGTCATCGAGGACGACGGCAGCGGCTATTCGCCGGAAATCCTGGCACGGATCGGCGAGCCCTATGTCACCTCGCGTCAGCGCGACGACACGGCAGGCGGCCTTGGTCTCGGCCTCTTCATCGCCAAGACGTTGCTGGAGCGCTCCGGTGCCGCCCTCTCCTTCACCAACCGCGATCCGGAAAGGCCGGGGGCTCGCGTCCGCGTCGAATGGCCGCGCGTGTTGATCGACAGTAATTCGACAAAATGATTTTGACGGCTTAAAACAACCCTCGTCAAAATCGGTAGGATATGCAGGCGGATGGTCGCCGGGATAGAAGATAGAATGACGGATAAAGAGATCGCTGCCCCGCATGCCGGGGACAAGGATGCCGCGGCCCATATCGGCGCGGATGCGACATTGCTGATCGTTGATGATGACGGCCCCTTCCTGCGCCGGCTGGCGCGCGCGATGGAAACGCGGGGCTTCGTGGTCGAAACAGCGGAATCGGTGGCGGAAGGTGTCGCCAAGACCAAGGCCAACCCGCCGAAATACGCGGTCGTCGACCTGCGCCTCGGCGATGGCAACGGCCTCGATGTCATCGAAGCCATTCGCCAGCGGCGTGACGATACGCATATCGTCGTGCTGACGGGTTATGGGAACATCGCGACGGCAGTGACCGCCGTCAAGCTCGGCGCGCTCGACTATCTCGCCAAACCCGCCGATGCGGACGACGTCTTTGCCGCGCTGACGCAGCGCCCCGGTGAGAAGGCGGAAGTGCCGGAAAACCCAATGTCGGCCGACCGGGTTCGCTGGGAGCATATCCAGCGTGTCTATGAAATGTGCGAGCGCAACGTTTCCGAGACGGCCCGGCGGCTGAACATGCATCGCCGCACGCTGCAGCGCATCCTTGCCAAGCGCGCGCCGAAATAGGCTATTCGGACGCGAAGGACTTGCCCGTCGCCCATTCGGCCAGCATCAGGCGCTGGGCGGCGGCACGCGAGAAATTCAGCGTCACCGACTTGCGCGTCGCCGGCGACAGGCGATGCTCCGGCGGCTCGCGGATGATATGAGCGCCATACCCATCGGATAGAAACAGCCCGCAATCCTCCGGAAAGATATCCAACGGCACGTCCTTGTGCGTGGCGAAGAACATCCTGTCGCAATGCTGCCGGTATTCTGGCCATTTGCGGTCGACACGGAAATCCTCGATCGAGGTTTTGATCTCGATGATCCAGATCTCGCCCTTTTCCGAAAGGCTGATGAGGTCGGCGCGGCGGCCGCTGGCCAACGGCAACTCCGGCAGCACAGCGTGACGCATGTCGTGTAGTAATAGTTGCACGCCCTTGCGTACAAGCATGGCCCGTTCCGACTGCCGGCCATCTATTAACGGATTGTTATTATAAACGTTCAAAATCGTCATGAATTGCCTCAAGGACAGGCAAGCATTGTTGCAAAAAAACCATGTCCCTCTAATTTGCGCGGCGGCGCTATTTTGTAGCGTCAGAGCAGCTTGCAAAGTTTAGTTTAATGGAAAATAAACCGTAGACAAAGATGGTAGATAACCATCCGATCCCCGCCACAAAATTTCAAGAGACTTCCATGCGCATCCGTAATGCTATGACCGCACTCGGCCTTGTCGCAATGCTCGCATCGGCTGGCTATGCCACCACCGCCGCAGCCGCGCCGACCGCTACCGCAAAATCCGCCGCAGAGACCATCAAGACGTTCGATGGCGACTATGGCATCACCAGCGATAACGGCTTCCAGCTGCCGGCGATCCCGATCCAGAAGGTGAAGCCGCAGTTCCGCCGCCAGATCGTTTCCTACAAGTCCGACGAGGCTGAAGGTACGATCATCGTCAACACGCGCGAGCGCCATCTCTATTACATCCTCGGCAACGGCGAAGCGATGCGTTACGGCATCGGCGTCGGCAAGCAGGGCTTCTCCTGGTCCGGCACCGCTTACGTCGCCTGGAAGCAGGAATGGCCGAGCTGGCATCCGCCGAAGGAAATGGCCGTCCGCCGTCCGGAAATCGCAAAGTATGTCGATGGCGGCATGAACCCGGGCCTTTCCAACCCGCTCGGTGCGCGCGCCATGTACCTCTACAACGAAAAGGGCCAGGACACGCTGTTCCGCCTGCACGGCACGCCGGAATGGGCTTCGATCGGCACGGCCGCTTCCTCCGGCTGCATTCGCCTGATCAATCAGGACGTGATCGATCTCTACAGTCGCGTCCTGCCGGGTCACAGCACCAAGGTCATCGTTATCCAGTAATTCGCTGGCATCGGGATTGAAAAAGGCCGCCGGATAGTGATCCGGCGGCCTTTTTGTTTTGGGGACTGTAAATTGTCCTCCTTCTCCCCTCGGGGAGAAGGTGCCCAAAGGGCGGATGAGGGGGAGGGGCGGCAAAGAAATAATTCCTTGAACAAGGATATTTCGCGCTCGCGGCGACACCCCCTCACCCCGCCCTCTCCCCGAGGGGAGAGGGAATCTTGCCAAGTATCGCCCTTCGCCGCGAAACGTCGCAAGCGAAGGCTTATCCAGCCTGCTTTGCCTTCAGTTCGATACGGCGGCGATGCAGGACCGGCTCCGTATAGCCGTTCGGCTGCTCGCGCCCCTTGAGCACGAGATCGAGCGCTGCCTGGAAGGCGACGGAATCGTCGAAATTGCCTGACATTGCGATGTAGTTGGGATCATCGGCATTCTGCTGGTCGACGACGGCGGCCATGCGCTTCATCGTCTCGATGATCTGCGCTTCGCTGATGACCTTATGGTGCAGCCAGTTGGCCATGTGCTGCGCCGAGATGCGCAGCGTGGCGCGGTCTTCCATCAGGCCGACATTGTTGATGTCGGGTACCTTGGAGCAGCCGACGCCCTGATCCACCCAGCGGACGACATAGCCGAGGATGCCCTGGCAGTTATTGTCGATCTCGCGCTGGATTTCCTCCGGCGTCCAGTTCGGCCGCGACGCGACCGGCACGGAGAGGATATCGGAAAGCTTGGCGCGGGCGCGGCTCTTCAGGCTCTTCTGCACGTCGGCGACGTTGACGCGGTGATAGTGGGTGGCGTGCAGCGTCGCAGCTGTCGGAGACGGCACCCAGGCGGTGTTGGCGCCGGCCTTAGGATGAGCGATCTTCTGCTCCAGCATGGCCGCCATCAGGTCCGGCATGGCCCACATGCCCTTGCCGATCTGAGCATGGCCGGACAGGCCGCATTCAAGGCCGATATCGACGTTCCAATTCTCATAGGCACTGATCCAGGCGGCCTGCTTCATATCGCCCTTGCGGATCATCGGGCCGGCTTCCATCGAGGTATGAATCTCGTCGCCGGTGCGATCGAGGAAGCCGGTGTTGATGAAGACGACGCGCTCGCGGGCGGCGCGGATGGCTTCCTTGAGGTTGACCGTCGTGCGGCGCTCCTCGTCCATGATGCCCATCTTCATCGTGTTACTGGGCATGCCGAGCAGATCTTCGACGCGCGAGAAGATGGCGACCGCGAAGGCGACTTCTTCCGGCCCGTGCATCTTCGGCTTGACGACATACATCGAGCCGGTGCGTGAATTCTTGCGGCGGCCGTTCGGACCGATGTCGTAGAGTGCGATCAGACCGGTGATGGCGGCATCCATGACACCTTCCGGCACCTCGTTGCCATCGCGGTCGAGAATGGCCGGGTTGGTCATCAGGTGGCCGACATTGCGCACCAGCATCAGCGAACGGCAATGCAGGTCGAAGGTGCTGCCATCCGGCGCGGTATAGGTGACGTCGGGATTGAGACGGCGTGTGAAGGTCTTGCCGCCCTTGGCGACTTCCTCCGTCAGGTCGCCCTTCATCAGGCCGAGCCAGTTGCGGTACACTTCAGCCTTGTCCTCGGCATCGACGGCTGCGATCGAATCCTCGCAATCCATGATCGTGGTGATTGCCGATTCCAGGCGAACGTCGGAAATGCCGGCCGGATCCGTCTTGCCGATAGTCGTGCTCGCGTCGATGACGACTTCGATTTGGATGCCGTTCTGCTTCAGCAGGATATGCGTCGGGGTGGCTGGAGCGCCCAGGTAGCCGGCGAAATGGCCGCCATCGGCCAGCTTCGACGCGCCGCCCTTGGTCGCGATCGCCAGGGCACCATCCTTCACGACAAGGCCGGTGACATCCTTCCAGCTTGCGCCATCAAGCGGCACCGTCGAATCGAGGAAATCGCGAACCCAGGCAATAACCTTCTCGCCACGCTTGGGATTATAGCCCCTGCCCTTCTCGGCGCCGTCGGTCTCGGGAATGGCATCCGTGCCGTAAAGCGCATCATAGAGCGATCCCCAGCGGGCGTTGGCGGCATTCAGCGCATAGCGGGCATTCATGACGGGAACGACGAGCTGCGGGCCGGCGATCTCAGATATTTCCGGATCGACATTGGCGGTCGAAATCGTGAAGGCCGGGCCTTCCGGCACGATGTAGCCGATTTCGCGGAGGAAGGTTTCATAAGCGGCAAGATCGACCGGCGCGCCGTTTTTCCGATACCAGTCGTCGATCGCCGCCTGCATGCGATCACGCTTGGCGAGCAATTCGCGGTTCTTCGGTGCGAGATCGTGGACGATTTCAGAAAAGCCGGCGAAGAAGGCATCGGGCTCGATGCCCGAGCCCGGAAGGGCTTCCTTGACGAGGAAATCGTAAAGTACCGGTTCGATCTGCAGCCCGTTCTTCTCAATGCGGCTCATGCCAAATACTCCTCAAGGCCATTTATGGCTCAATTTTCCTATGGTGCCACTTTGCTGACGGTTTCGCCCTCAGTCAATTTGGTAATAGTTCGAAAGATTTATGCAATACGGGAAACAATTGACTTACGTTGATCCGGAGGCGGCAAAAACACCCTATCGCCGCGTCACCCGCATCGGCAGTCCGCCGCGCGGCTGGGTCGTCAGCTTCTGCACCGGCCAAGGATCGGTCTCATCCGTCGCATCGAAACGGAAACGGCGCATCATCACGGCGAGAGCGATGACGGCCTCCTGAAGTGCGAACGTGGCACCGATGCAGACACGCGGACCCGCGCCAAAAGGCAGATACTGGAAGCGATTGATCTTGGCCCGGTTTTCCGGAAGGAAGCGCTCCGGCATGAAGGCACGCGGCTTTTCCCAGTAGAGCTCATGACGATGCAGCGTCCAAGGCATGATCAGCACGGTGATTCCCTTCGGGATCGTCACGCGCTCGCCCTTGGCGCTCGTCCATTCGTCGTCGGCAATCGCGGCTCGATTGATCGACGGCGCCGGCGGATAGAGACGCATCGCCTCCTCGAAGGCAGCGCGGACGTGCGGCATCAGGTCGAGCCAGGCGACGGGTTCGGCATCGGTGGCAAGCACCCGATCGATTTCCTCTTCCATGGCATCGCGAATATGCGGGCTGTTGGCGACGCAATAGAGTGTCCAGGCCAACGCGCGAGCCGTCGTTTCATGGCCCGCGCCGATGAAGGTGAGGATATTGTCCTCGATCTCCTCCATCGTCAGCCCGTCGGGACCGGTCTTTTCCAGAAGCAGCGTCAGGAAATCATCCGGCGCGCTCGCGCGGTCCCTGCTCATCTTCTCCAGGCGCTGGTCCATAGCCTTGCGGACGATGCCGCGGAACTTATCGAGCATGCGCCGGCCGCCGATGCGGGTGAGACGCGGCACCCAGGCGGGAGCGCGCAGAAGATCCATGGGATCGACCCGGCCCATGCGATGCAGCAGCTCGTTAACGTCGTCGGAAAAATGCTCTCTTTCAGTGACGATCTCGCCGGAAAACAAGGTCTCCGTCAGGATGGCGAAGGTCAGCTCGGTCATGTCAGCAGCGATATCGAACACTGCGCCTTCGCTGCCGATCTCCTCATATTTGTGCAGGTATTCCAGGCTCTGGCCTAGCATCTGGCCGGCGAAACCCTGGGCATGGCGCGGCGTGAAAACCGGGGCAACCGCCTTGCGCGAGCGCTTCCAGACAGATCCTTCCGCCGTCAGCAGACCATCGCGCAGAATCGGCCGGAGCACGAGCTGGCGGATATCGGCCATGCGATAGTTGGCAGCGTTGTCGACCAGAATATGCTTGATCAGGCCGGGATCATTGACGATCAGCGTCCGCTCGTTGAAGAACTTCGTCTTGATCCAGGGCAACGTATAGGAAGGTTCGCCCCAGAGTTCGAGCGGATTGCGCAGGATGGTTTTGATGATCGTCCATCGCGACGGCGGGACGGTGCGCGGGATCGGCGCCGGCGGGGAGAAGGCTTCCGGAATCATATCCATGGGATCAATTCTCCTCGAAGACCGGGCGGTTGCGCGATCTGACGCAGCCGAAGCGGCGCGCCCATCCGATATGGTGAGCGCCACTCGCGAAATCCAGGCGGTAAAACGCCGCGCGTGCCGCCTAAAGCGCATCGCGATTTGTCAAATTCGCTTTTTAGCGTTTCAGGTCTTTGACTTCACGCGTGCCGTTATCGCAAACCGCTGCACACTTTTGCGCGGCTGCTTTAAAGCAGCGACTTCAGGTCGCTCAGCTTATCATTGATGAGCCAGCCGTAGTAGTTCTCTTCCGGCCAGACGGGCTGCGAAGAGCCCCTGTTCTTGGCAGCAAGGGCGGCAGCGCGCTTGCGGGTGTTGCCGAGATTGTAGAGCGTCGCGGTGATGCCGGGATTGCCGGAAATATCCATACCGGCGATCGAACGATAGTCATCGATCGATTTGCGGATCGAGGCCGCGACGAAGGCGAGCGACAGATCCGGATCCATGATCGCCTTGTAGACACCGCCTGCATCCTTCTCGTCCAGCTTCGCGACGCCCGAGGTGCGGCTGACCAGATCGGAAAGTTCAAGCGCCGTCAGCGGATTGACCTGACCGAGACCAAAGGTCTGCCCGGCATAGAAGGGCTGGAAGAAAACAGCGCTGAAACGATTGTCGGGATAGGGTTTGCCGCCGACGGTCTTGCCGCGGAAATCATCTTCCCAGACATCCTCGCGGCAGATCCAGAGGCTGTAGGAGTCCTTCTTGCTCTTGCAGGCGTCGAATTGCGGCCGGGCGATGAAATCGTCGACGTTTTCGCCGTTATAGGCGAAGCGGAAGCTCTGGCCGGCATAGGATGCAGCTTTAACGTAGTAGGACTGCAGGCCGTCATAGGCGTCAACATTATAGGTATGCTCGCCGACGATCGCACCGATGATGTGGATGGGTTCGATGCCATAGGCACGCGCCGTCGATTTGATCTTCGACATCAGCCTAGTGTCGGTCGCCAGCAGCTCACGAACCTTCTGATACTTGCGTTCGAAGGTAGAGTTGGTGCCGCGCGTGCGCCGCACGGAGGCGCCGGGAACGGGCGGCTGCTCGGCATTGCGGTTGCCCGGAGGCACCACGCTCGCCGCATCCGCATAGGCAGGGATCCAGGAGAGGCTGGCGACTGCCAGAAGAAGGGTGATCAGTATACGTCGCAAGATGGCTGTCCTGTCGAAGTTTCAACCGATGTTTCCGTGCGGCTCCCTGACGGATAATCTTGGCCGAATAAAGCCATCCGACACAAAGAAACGGGCCCCTAACTAAAAAGTTAACGGCCCGCTGTCGAGTGTTTACTGCTTTAAATCGCCTTTGCCGGCCCGCTTATAGGATGAAGCGGGACAGATCGGTGTTTGTTGCAAGGTCGCCGACATGCTCGCGGACGTAGGCGGCGTCGATGGTCACCGACACACCGGCACGATCCGACGCATTGTAGGAAATATCGTCAAGCACGCGCTCCATGACCGTCTGCAGGCGGCGTGCACCGATATTCTCGACGGTGGAGTTCAGATGCACGGCGACATCGGCAAGTGCGTCGATCGCATCGTCGGTGAAATCAAGCTTCAGGTCTTCCGTTTCCATCAGCGCCTTGTACTGGCGGATGAGGCTGGCTTCCGGCTCGGTCAGGATGCGGCGGAAGTCTTCCTTGGTCAGTGGCTTCAGCTCGACGCGGATCGGCAGGCGGCCCTGCAATTCCGGCAGCAGATCCGAAGGCTTCGAGACGTGGAAGGCGCCAGAGGCGATGAAGAGGATATGGTCCGTCTTGACCGGGCCATATTTCGTCGAAACCGTCGTGCCTTCGACCAGCGGCAGCAGGTCGCGCTGCACGCCTTCGCGCGAGACACCGGCACCCATGCCGCCATCGCGGGCCGCGATCTTGTCGATCTCGTCGAGGAAGACGATGCCGTCGTTCTCGGCGGATTGCACGGCTTCGCGCTGGATCGCCTCGTTGTCGATCAGCTTGTCGGATTCATCGCGCACGAGTTCCTTGTAGGAATCCTTGACCGTGGTGCGCACCTTCTTCGTGCGGCCGCCCATGGCCTTGCCGAACATTTCCGACAGGTTGAGCACGCCGATATTGGCGCCGGGCATGCCGGGGATTTCGAAACCGCCGGGCATGCCGGAACCGGTATCGGCAACTTCGATGTCGATTTCCTTGTCATCCAGCTGACCGTCACGCAGCTTCTTGCGGAAGCTGTCGCGTGTCGCCGGCGATGCGGTGGCACCGACCAGCGCATCGAGCACGCGCTCTTCAGCGCTCATATGCGCCTTGGCCTGCACCTCGTTACGCTTCTTTTCGCGTACCAGGCCGATGCCGACCTCAACGAGATCGCGGACGATCTGCTCGACGTCACGGCCGACATAGCCGACTTCGGTGAACTTCGTGGCTTCGACCTTGATGAAGGGTGCGCCGGCAAGCTTGGCGAGACGGCGGGAGATCTCCGTCTTGCCGACGCCGGTCGGGCCGATCATCAGGATGTTCTTGGGCATGACTTCGTCGCGCAGATCGGGCTCGAGCTGCTGGCGGCGCCAGCGGTTGCGCAAGGCGATCGCCACGGCGCGCTTGGCCTCATGCTGGCCGACAATATAACGATCGAGCTCGGAGACGATCTCGCGGGGGGAAAAAGTGGTCATTTCGCGTGTTCCCTGTCAGGGCTAGAAACTATCAAGAGAGGAACGTCTTAGGCATCGGCATCGAGCGTTTCGACGATCACATTGTGGTTCGTGTAAACGCAAATGTCGGCAGCGATATCGAGAGCGCGGCGGGCGACGTCCTCGGCGGACTTGTCGCTATCCATCAGCGCGCGAGCGGCGGCGAGCGCGAAATTGCCGCCGGAGCCGATCGCCATGGCGCCGTGTTCGGGCTCGAGCACATCGCCGTTGCCGGTGATGGCGAGCGTTATCTGCTTGTCGGCAACAAGCATCATGGCTTCGAGGTTGCGCAGATATTTGTCCGTGCGCCAGTCCTTCGCGAGCTCGACAGCGGCGCGCATCAACTGGCCGGGATATTGTTCCAGCTTCTTTTCAAGACGCTCGAGCAGGGTGAAGGCATCGGCGGTCGCGCCAGCGAAACCGGCGATAACGTCGCCCTTGCCGATACGGCGAACCTTGCGCGCATTGCCCTTCATCACGGTCTGGCCAAGGCTCACCTGGCCATCACCAGCCATCACGACCTTGCCGTTCTTGCGAATAGTCACGATTGTCGTCATTTAACACCTGTTTGCCCCCGTTCCGGCGGGCTTTCTGCCGGGCCGCGTTTCGGCCCCGTCAGCACCTATGTAAGAGGGCTTTTGGCGATTGCAAATGGCAGCCGAACCGGATTGGTTCAAGCGAGCCGGCTAAAGACGCACGGCCCATGCGTAACTTCTGGATATTTCTCGATCCGCCTGATAAGGAACGGCCGTATTCCGATGGAGCAGCCCATGGCAGAGACCGCAGCGAGCCGCACGGCAAGCGTTTCCCGCAAGACCAACGAGACCTCGGTCTCCGTTTCCGTCAACATTGACGGCAGCGGCAAATCGACGATTTCGACTGGTGTCGGCTTCTTCGACCATATGCTGGAACAGCTGTCGCGACATTCGCTGATCGACATGGAGATCGACACCAAAGGCGACCTGCATGTCGACGATCATCATGCTGTCGAGGATACCGGCATCGCCATCGGTCAGGCCATTGCCAAGGCGCTGGGCGACCGGAGCGGCATCACGCGCTATGCCTCGATCGACCTTGCCATGGACGAGACGATGACGAAAGCGGCCGTTGATCTTTCCGGCCGGCCTTTCCTCGTCTGGAATGTCAGTTTCAGCGCGCCGAAAATCGGTACCTTCGATACCGAACTGGTACGCGAATTCTTTCAGGCCTTAGCGCAGAATGCCGGCATCACGCTGCATATCCTCAACCATTATGGCGCCAACAATCACCATATAGCCGAGACATGCTTCAAGGCCGTTGCGCGCGCACTGCGCACCGCAACCGAGATCGATCCGCGGCAGGCAGGCCGGGTGCCTTCGACGAAAGGCACGCTCGCCTGAGCCCCGAGCTGGGGAATTGAGGAAATGGCAAGCTATCTGATTTTGACTCCGCCAGGAGTGCCGAACCGATCCGAAGTATCGGATCGGTATCGCGACGGAACACGATTCATCCGCGACGGCTTTTCGTGGAAGGCATTTTTGTTTCCCGCGCTCTGGATGTTCTTCAATCGCCTCTGGCTGCCCGCCGTCGCTGCCATCCTACTGCAGGGCCTCGCTCTGGAGCTGATGCGCCAGCCGGGATTCTTTGCCGCTGGAGCCGGGATTCTGTTGGGCGTGCACGTCCTGGCGGCCCTCGAAGGCACGCATGCGCTCAGCGACCGCCTTGTCGAACGCGGCTGGAAGGTGGAAAATCTCGTCTCTGCGCATGATCTGACGACGGCTGAGGAAATGCATTTTTCCCAGCTGGAGCAGAAACGAGACCCGGATATCCATCCAAAAGACTGGGATATTTCGGCCACAAACACCAATACCCGCCGCCAAGGCCCGAGCTTCGGCCTTCCCGGCTATGACGGAGGACGCTGACCATGCGCGTCGCAATTATCGATTATGGTTCCGGCAATCTGCGCTCGGCCACGAAGGCTTTTGAGCGGGCTGCCCGTGAAGCAGGCATCGACGCTAAAATCGACCTGACCGATGACGCCGAGCGCGTCGCCACGGCTGACCGCATCGTGCTGCCTGGCGTCGGCGCCTACGCCGATTGCCGTCGCGGCCTCGATGCCGTGCCCGGCATGGCGGAAGCGGTCATCGACGTTGTCGAACACAAGGCCCGTCCCTTCCTCGGCATTTGCGTCGGCATGCAGCTGATGTCGTCGCGTGGGCTGGAGAAGACTGTTACCCAAGGGTTTGGGTGGATCAAAGGCGATGTCAAGGAAATGACGCCGAACGATCCCAATCTGAAAATTCCGCAGATCGGCTGGAATACGCTGGACTTGCGCCACCCGCATGCCTTGTTCGACGGGATCGAGACCGGGCCGGACGGCTTGCACGCCTATTTCGTCCATTCCTATCATCTGGCGGCCGACCATGGCGACGATGTCATCGCCACAACGAGCTATGGCGGATCGATGACCGCCTTCGTTGGACGCGACAATATGGCCGGCGCCCAGTTCCATCCGGAAAAGAGCCAGAAGCTCGGCCTTGCCCTGATCGCCAATTTCCTGCGCTGGAAGCCGTGACGCTTCGCGCTTTGAGGACCAAAACATGATTCTCTTCCCCGCAATCGACCTCAAGGACGGGCAATGCGTGCGCCTGAAGCTCGGCGACATGGAGCAGGCAACCGTCTACAATCCCGATCCCGGCGCCCAGGCGAAAGCCTTTGAAGACCAAGGCTTCGAATGGCTGCATGTCGTCGATCTCAATGGCGCCTTTGCCGGCGAGACCGTGAATGGCGCTGCCGTCGATGCCATCCTCAAGGCGACGAAAAATCCTGTGCAGCTTGGCGGCGGCATCCGCACGCTCGACCATATGGAAAACTGGCTGTCGCGTGGGCTTACCCGCGTCATCCTCGGCACGGTTGCCGTCCGCGATCCGGCCCTTGTCATTGAAGCCTGCAGAAGATTTCCAGGCCATATTGCCGTCGGCATCGACGCCAAGGGTGGCAAAGTCGCGGTCGAAGGCTGGGCGGAAGCCTCAGAACTCGGCGTGATCGAGCTTGCGAAACAATTCGAGGGCGCCGGCGTCGCTGCGATCATCTATACCGACATCGACCGCGACGGCATTCTGACAGGCATCAATTGGGCCTCGACGCTGGAACTGGCCGACGCGGTCTCCATCCCCGTCATCGCCTCCGGCGGGCTCGCCTCGCTGGATGATATCCGCCGCATGATCCAGCCTGATGCCCGCAAACTGGAGGGTGCGATTTCCGGCCGCGCGCTCTATGATGGCCGGATCGATCCGAAGGCAGCACTGGCCCTGATCAAGCAGGCCAAGGAGGCAGCGCAATGACCCTGAAAGCCCGCGTCATCCCCTGCCTCGACGTCAAGGACGGCCGCGTCGTCAAGGGTGTCAATTTCGTCAACCTCGTCGATGCCGGCGATCCCGTCGAGGCTGCCAAGGCCTACGACGCCGCCGGCGCTGACGAGCTTTGCTTCCTCGACATCACGGCTTCCTCCGACAATCGCGACACCATCTTCGACGTCGTGGCGCGGACCGCCGAACAATGCTTCATGCCCGTCACGGTCGGCGGCGGAGTGCGCACGATCGCCGACATCCGCAAGATGCTGCTCTGCGGCGCCGACAAGGTTTCGATCAATTCGGCGGCCGTCAACAATCCCGATTTCGTTGCCGAGGCCGCCGATAAATTCGGCAACCAGTGCATCGTCGTTTCCATCGACGCGAAAAGGCGGCGCACCGAAGCGCTCGGCGGCGACAATATGAGCCCCTGGGAGATCTATACCCACGGCGGCCGCAACGCGACCGGCATCGATGCCGTCGATTTTGCCCGCAAGATGGTCGAGCGCGGCGCCGGCGAGTTGCTCGTCACCTCCATGGATCGCGACGGCACCAAGGTCGGCTACGATCTGGAGCTGACGCGGGCGATCGCCGATGCCGTGCGTGTGCCCGTCATCGCGTCGGGCGGCGTCGGCGATCTCGACGACCTCGTCGCCGGCGTGAAGGAAGGCCATGCGACGGCGGTACTGGCTGCTTCGATCTTTCACTTCGGCACCTATTCGGTGGGCGAGGCAAAGCGCTACATGGCCGAGCGCGGCATTCCCATGCGGCTGGATTAGGAGACAGCGTAGCGATGAGCGGATTTACCCTTTCCGACCTCGAAAAAATCGTCGAGGAACGCTCCAAGGCTTCGCCCGACGAATCCTGGACGGCGAAGCTTTTTGCGGCCGGCCAGCCGAAAGCGGCGAAGAAACTGGGCGAAGAGGCGATCGAGGCCGTCATGGCTGCGGTTGCGAATGATCGCGACAACCTCACCTACGAGGCCGCCGATCTGCTATATCACCTTTTGGTCGTATTGAAGATTGCCGGCATTCCGTTGCAGAATGTCATGGGTGAGCTCGAAAGGCGCACCACTCAATCCGGCCTTCAAGAGAAGGCAAGCCGGTAAAACGCAATGACGATAGCGACCAAGACCGAGCCAGCGCACGAGACACTCGATATTTTCCAGGCGAAAGCCTATTCGCCCTATTATTTCTTCTCCTCGGAAGAATGGGCGAAATTCCGGGCGGACACGCCGCTGACATTGACCGCCGACGAAGTGACGCGGCTGCGCTCGATGGGCGATCCGATCGATCTCAACGAGGTCCGCCGCATCTATCTGTCGCTGTCGCGCCTGCTGTCCTCGCATGTGGAATCCTCGCAAATTCTGTTCGAGCAGCGCAACCGCTTCCTCAGCCTCTCTGATGTCGCCAAGACGCCTTTCGTCATCGGCATTGCAGGCTCCGTCGCCGTCGGCAAATCCACCACGGCGCGTGTCCTGAAGGAATTGATGGGGCGCTGGCCGTCGAGCCCGAAGGTCGATCTGGTCACGACAGACGGCTTTCTCTATCCGAACGCCGAACTACAGCGCCGCAACCTGATGCAGCGCAAGGGCTTTCCGGAAAGCTACGACACGGCAGCGCTCTTGCGCTTTCTTTCGGCAATCAAGGCCGGTCAGCCGAATGTCCAGGCTCCCTCCTACTCTCACCTCGTCTACGACGTGCTGCCGACCGAGTTCAAGACGGTCGACCGTCCGGATATTCTCATCTTCGAAGGCATCAACGTGCTGCAATCGCGGCATCTGCCGGCTGACGGCAAGATCGTGCCGATGGTCTCGGACTTCTTCGATTTCTCGATCTATATCGATGCCGACGAGGATCTTATCCATAACTGGTACGTCGCCCGCTTCATGAAGTTGCGCGAAACCGCGTTCCGCGACCCCAACTCCTTCTTCCACCGCTACGCCTCGATCAGCGAGCAGGAAGCATTGGCGATCGCGGAAGGGCTCTGGAAGAATATCAACCTCAAGAACCTGCGCCAGAACATCCTGCCGACGCGCCCGCGCGCCGACCTCATCCTGCAGAAGGGCAAGAACCATCTGATCGAGCAGGTTGCATTGAGGAAGCTGTAGCTCGCGATTCTTCGGCCGTAGTCGCCATGTCCGCGCCTGGCGAGCGTCGATCACGCAGGATGCGGATGAGTACGCAGGCTGCAAGTGCGGCCAATACCACGGCGCCGAGCGGCGCGAGTTGCCTTGCGACCTGCTGATTGTAGAGCGGATAGAGCCAGGCAGCGCCAAGAGGAGCCAAAAGGCCGCGATAGTTGAAGAAGAAGTACGCGGCAGCGACATTCATCGGGATGGTGTCGTAAGAATAGCCGTAAGGCGTCGCGATAAGCGTCAGGAGTATCGTGAGGCAGACCTTGCTCCGATGCTCGATGACCGTACTGCTGCGCCAGAGCCACAGGGTCGTCGCGATGGCAACAACAGAAGCGACCACTTGGAGCGAGTAGGAAGGCGTAAGACCGAGTCCCAAGGATCGCGCCAGAATGAAGAATGTCGTGGCGTTGACCTGATAGCCATTCGAAAAGGGCGCCTCTAGGATTGATGTCATCAGCGGGCGTGTCTCGGTCCAAAACAGCAGCCACACATCGAAGCCAAACAGCAGTCCTGTGACGATCACCAGGAAGAGCGCGGTAACGCCTGCCGAAAGAAAGGCCCGGTAGTTCCCACTGGCAAGCAAGCAGAACGGCACCAAGACGCCCAATTGTGGTTTGACCGTCAACAGGCCGAACAGAATACCCGCGATGATTGGCCGGCTCGGAGCAAGCAGCAGCCCGGATAGCAGGAGCGCCGTCGTCAACGCCCCATTTTGCCCGAAGATGGCGTCGACCATCGCAGCGGGCGAAACGACGATGAGCACGCGCGCCCACCAAACCAGACCGAGCGGCTTCGTTGCCAGGAACAGCAGGAAAAGCGTACCCAATGTCCAGATGATATAGGCGATGAAAATCGGCAATCCGGCAAGGGGAACGCCAATCAGCAGCATGGAGGGCGGGTAGCTCCATTCCTGATTCTGCATCAAAGGCGACAGGAGCAGCCGAAGCTCCCGTCGATAAGCCTCGGCATCGAACAGATAGGCGACATTACCTTTCAGGGCCATCACCGCCCCGCCCCAGAGATTGGTGAAATCCCAATAGGGCAGACGATTGGTCATGACGGAGAATCCGTCGGGCGTTAAGACCCATAAGGATGTCAGGAAGTAGAGACCCCTTGCCAATCCGAGAGCAACGGCCAGGGCCGCAAAAATCAACTCCGGTCTCGTCCTCAGCCTTGTCACGATCGCCCCAATCGCATTCGTCTCCAATCTACTTATGGGGTTACCCGTCTTAAGGTCAGGTTTATCCGCCCGCCATTCTTCAGCAATGTCGATGTCGCGGGATAGATGCGGTCGACGCCGTGGAAGCTGAGCCTGCCCTCGCCGCCGAGGACGACGATATCGCCGCTGGAAAGCTTGAAAGATAGCGTACGATCATTGCGGTTGAGGCCGCCCACCCGAAACAGGCAGGTGTTGCCGAGCGAGATCGACAGCACGGGCGCGTTGAGATCCTGTTCATCTCGATCCTGATGCAGGCCCATGCGGGCATCGTCTGCATAGAAATTGACGAGGCAGGCCTGCGGCGGCTTTTCATAACCTGCTATATCATTCCAGAGATCGAGCATTTGCGGCGGCATAGCCGGCCAAGAACGATCTGTCACGGGATGAGTGGGTTGATACCGATAGCCGCGTTGCTTGTCCGTGACCCAGCCGAGCGGGCCGCAATTGGTCATGCGCACCGACATCTCTTTGCCGGTGCCCGGCATGACGGGCGTGAATAGCGGCGCGTCGGCCACGACAGCACGGATCGCCTCGATCAGCGTTTCCTGGGCGGGGCGATCGAGGTATCCGGGCAGGTGGCGGATTCCGTTTGGGAGCAGCATTTGGTGTCCTGTAGGTGTTGCCAATTAGGTGAATGCATCACCGCCTCGCCTTTGTGCATGGCCCCTCACCCCAACCCTCTCCCCGCAGGCGGGGCGAGGGAGTTTCTCGTACCTCAAGCTCGCTGCCGCACACTATCCACGGCAAGCGAGGGCGGTGCTGTGGCGCTCGGTCGTCCCTTCTCTCCGCACGGCGGGGAGAAGGCTAGGATGAGGGGCCGAGCACATAGCTGCCGCGAAATCGGACTCACCCGACAAGCTATTTTGAACCAACCAAACCCAGCATGCAGCCCGAAAAGCCGATCTAGTCGCCGCCGACCTTGCCGCGCATCTTCTTCACTTCGGAACGCCCGGACTTCTCCTTCAGCCTGCGTTCGACGGAGCCCTTAGTCGGCTTGGTCTTCTTGCGCGGCGGTGGCGGTGGGGCAGCCGCCTCGAGGATTAGCTCCTTCAGGCGCTCTCGCGCATCCTCGCGGTTGCGATCCTGGCTGCGGAAACGGCTGGCCTCGATCATCAGCACGCCATCCTTGGAGACGCGCCGCCCGGCAAGTCTGACCGCATTCGCCTTGACGCGGTCTGTCAGCGACGGCGAATTCTGGACATTGAAGAAAAGCTGGACAGCCGTCGCGACCTTGTTGACGTTCTGGCCACCGGGACCGCCCGCCAAAACGAACTGTTCCGCCAGCTCCCAGCCGGCAATGGTAATCCGGTCGTTGATGTAAAGCGCTTCGCTGGCCATGGTTTTCTCCGCGCCTGCCCTGGACAGCGAATATTCGGTCGAAGCCGCATCGCCGCTCTATCGGTCTACGCAATTCCAAGCGGAAAACCGCTGAACACTTTTCCTGAAATCGCTCTATTCCACATTGCACTGCGCTTGAAAACATCCGGTGAAACGAAAAACCCGGCGGATGGGCCGCCGGGTTTCACGTGAGTCATTGCTGTTGCGAAAAGTCTACTCCGCAGCGGCCGGCATTCCCGGCGCCGCATCGCGGACATTGCCGTCCACGTGACCTTCGAACTTGGCGAAGTTGGTGACGAACATCTGCACCAGCTTTTCGGCCTGCGCATCATAGGCATCGCCATCAGCCCAGGTGGAGCGCGGGTCGAGGATGGCGCTGTCGACGCCTTCGACCGCGACCGGAACCGCAAAGCCGAAATTCTGATCGATGCGGAACTCGACATTGTCGAGGTCGCCCTTGAGGGCAGCAGCGAGCAGCGCACGCGTCGCCTTGATCGGCATGCGGCTTCCCTTGCCATAGGCACCACCGGTCCAGCCGGTGTTGACCAGCCAGCAACGGGCGCCGTGACGAGCGATCAGCTCCTTGAGTAGATTGCCGTATTCGGCCGGATGGCGCGGCATGAAGGGAGCGCCGAAGCAGGTCGAGAACGTCGCTTCCGGCTCGACGACGCCCTTCTCGGTGCCGGCGACCTTGGCGGTGTAGCCGGACAGGAAGTGGTACATCGCCTGATCCGGCGTCAGCTTGGCGATCGGCGGCATGACGCCGAATGCGTCGGCCGTCAGCATGATGATCGTCTCCGGATGGCCGGTAATGCCGGATTCCGAAGCGTTCGGGATGAAATGCAGCGGATAGGCGCTGCGGGTGTTTTCTGTCAGCGAGCCGTCATCGAGATCCGGCTTGCCATGTTCGTCGAGCACGACATTTTCCAGCACGGTGCCGAAGCGGCGCGTGGTGGCGTAGATTTCCGGCTCGGCCTCGGCCGAAAGGCGGATGGTCTTGGCGTAGCAGCCGCCTTCGAAATTGAAGATGCCGTTCTCGCCCCAGCCATGCTCGTCGTCGCCGATGAGCGTGCGGGTCGGGTCTGCCGAGAGCGTCGTCTTGCCGGTGCCGGACAGGCCGAAGAAGATCGCGGCATCGCCTTCGGGACCGACATTGGCCGAGCAGTGCATCGGCATAACGCCGCGCTCCGGCAGCATGTAGTTCAGCGCCGTGAAGACCGATTTCTTCATCTCGCCGGCATAGGACGTGCCGCCGATCAGGACGATACCGTTGACGAAGTCGCAGGCGATCACCGTTTCCGTGCGGCAGCCATGACGCTCCGGATCGGCGCGGAAGCTCGGCAGATCGATGATCGTCAGCTGCGGCACGAAACTTTCGAGCGCCGAACGGTCGGGACGGATCAGCAGATTGCGGATGAACAGCGAGTGCCAGGCGAATTCGGTGATGACGCGCGTCGGCAAAGCATATTCGACGTCGGCGCCGCCGATCAGATCCTGCACGAACAGGTCCTTGCCGCGGGCATGCGCCAGCATGTCCTCATGCAGCAGCTCGAAATGCTCCGGCGACATCGGCTTGTTGTTGTCCCACCAGATCTGGTCTTCGGTGGTGGCGTTGCGCACCACGAACTTGTCCTTCGGGGAACGGCCGGTGTGCTGGCCGGTCAAAGCCCTGAGCGCGCCATCGGCGGTCAGATCGGCTTCATGACGACGAATCGCCTCCTCATAGAGATGGGCCTCCATGAGGTTATAGCGCACGCTGGCGGCGGCTCCCAGGCCAATCGATCCCAGTTCAGTCGCGGGATTACGGACGCCGAATTGCTCCATCACTTTTTCCTCTGCAAAGGCCTCAGCCGTTGTAATTGCCTAAAGCGTAGAGGTGTCTTTTTAAAAGCACAAGAGCGAAAAACAAAAAATCTTTAATGATATCAGATATTTAATCGATTTAAATAAATCTCGGCAATTTTAAATCGTTTGAATAAACCATGACGGGACGTTTCGTCACACAACCGCCGATCACGGATGTTTGGCCTTAGCAATCCTCCCCTTTATCTTTGCCACAATTTGTTCCACCTTTATCCCCATAAGCGCGCCAGGTTACCGCCGACCGAGCTGGCAGACCGCCTGGGCTGGATTCCAAATCCGGGAGACGCGCACTGATGACGGAGACGAATACCATGTTGACAATCGCGCTCGTTGACGACGACCGCAATATCCTGACTTCCGTATCGATTGCCTTGGAAGCAGAGGGATATAAGGTAGAGACTTACACGGACGGAGCCTCGGCGCTCGATGGCCTGCTTGCCCGGCCGCCGCAACTGGCGATCTTCGATATCAAGATGCCACGCATGGACGGCATGGAGCTGCTGCGCCGCCTGCGCCAGAAATCCGATCTGCCCGTGATCTTCCTGACGTCCAAGGACGAGGAAATCGACGAACTCTTCGGCTTGAAGATGGGCGCCGACGACTTCATCACCAAGCCCTTCTCTCAACGCCTGCTGGTCGAGCGCGTCAAGGCCGTGCTTCGCCGCGCTTCGGCCCGCGAGGCTGCGAATGCTGCCGGTGGCGGCAACGCGGTCGCAAAGCCGGGAGCAACGCAGCAAGCCCGCTCGCTCGAACGCGGCCAGCTCGTCATGGACCAGGAACGCCATACCTGCACCTGGAAGGGCGAGCCGGTAACGCTGACCGTTACCGAATTCCTTATCCTGCATTCGCTGGCGCAGCGCCCCGGCGTGGTCAAGAGCCGCGACGCCCTGATGGACGCTGCTTACGACGAGCAGGTCTATGTCGACGACCGCACGATCGACAGCCACATCAAGCGGTTGCGCAAGAAATTCAAGATGGTCGATCTCGAATTTGATATGATCGAGACCCTGTATGGCGTCGGCTACCGCTTCCGCGAAGCCGCATAAGAGTTAACTGGACCATACGGCAAACGATGAAATAAGAGCATGCGGACGGGATCGACGATCCCGTTCTTCGAAAGGGCCGTTGGCTTGGCACAGCTGGTGCAGGACAGAGATATAGACGACTCGGAAGGCCCGAGCGGCGCTCGAATCGCGCGCCGACGCTGGACCCATCCCTTCGTTCTGATCCGCCGCATCTTCGGCAATGCCGTATTTTCGAGCCTGACGCGCCGCATCCTGTTCTTCAATCTTGCGGCGCTGGTCGTCCTTGTCGGCGGCATTCTTTATCTCAACCAGTTTCGCGAAGGCCTGATCGACGCGCGGGTCGAAAGTCTGCTGACGCAAGGCGAAATCATCGCCGGCGCCGTTTCGGCTTCGGCTTCGGTCGATACGAACTCCATCACCATCGATCCGCAGAAACTGTTGGAGCTCCAGGCAGGCCAGAGCATTACGCCCGTTCCGAACGACGAGGATCTGGAATTCCCGATCGATCCGGAAAAGGTGGCGCCGGTGCTGACGCGGCTGATCTCGCCGACGCGCACCCGCGCCCGCATCTTCGATGCCGATGCGAACCTGCTGCTCGACAGCCGCCATCTTTATTCGCGTGGCCAGGTGCTGCGCTACGATCTGCCGCCGGTCGACGACGAGAAGCAGAGCTGGTCCGACTGGTTCAGCGGTCTGCTCAACAAGATGCTGCAGCCGGGCAACCTGCCTGTTTACAAGGAAGCGCCTGGCGGCGACGGCTCCATCTATCCGGAAGTCATGAATGCGCTGACGGGCGTGCGCGGCGCCGTGGTCCGCACCACGGAGAAGGGCGAGCTGATCGTTTCCGTCGCCGTGCCGGTCCAGCGCTTCCGCGCCGTGCTCGGTGTGTTGCTGCTATCGACCCAGGCCGGTGATATCGACAAGATCGTTCATGCCGAACGCCTGGCGATCATGCGCGTCTTCGGCGTCGCGACGCTGGTCAACGTCGTGTTGTCGCTGCTGCTGTCGTCCACCATCGCCAATCCGCTGCGCCGGCTCTCCGCCGCGGCCATTCGCGTGCGCCGCGGCGGGGCGAAGGAGCGCGAGGAAATTCCGGATTTCTCGGCCCGGCAAGACGAAATCGGCAACCTGTCGATCGCGCTGCGCGACATGACATCGGCGCTTTACGACCGCATCGACGCGATCGAAAGCTTCGCGGCCGACGTCAGCCACGAACTGAAGAACCCGCTGACATCGCTGCGCAGCGCCGTCGAAACGCTGCCGCTCGCCAAGAGCGACGATTCCAAGAAGCGGCTGATGGATGTGATCCAGCATGACGTTCGCCGCCTCGATCGCCTGATCAGCGACATCTCCGACGCATCGCGGCTCGACGCCGAACTCGCCCGTTCGGACGCGAGATCGCTCGATCTGGAAGTGCTGCTGCGCGACATGATCGACATTTCGCGGCAAGTGGGACACAGCAAGCGGGCCGTCGAGATCGAATATGTGATCGACCGTAAGCCGGCCAACAAGGCGAAGTTTGCGGTCGACGGCCACGACCTGCGCATCGGCCAGATCGTCACGAACCTCATCGAGAACGCCCGGTCTTTCGTTCCGAACGAGACCGGCAAGATCACGGTCAGGCTGACGCGCACGAGAACGCGCTGCGTCATCTATATCGAGGACAACGGTCCGGGCATCCAGGCCGAGAATATCGACCGCATCTTCGAGCGCTTCTACACCGACCGGCCGGAATCGGAAGGCTTCGGGCAGAATTCCGGCCTCGGTCTCTCCATCAGCCGGCAGATCGCCGAGGCACATGGCGGATCGCTGCGCGCTGAAAACATCGTCGACAGCGATGGCATGACGCTGCTCGGCGCGCGTTTCATCCTCTCGCTGCCCGCCAAGACGCAGGCATGAGCGCCCGCATGACCGGCGAAGCAACCAATATCCACGCCACGGCGATCATCATCGGCAAGACCGGGCTTTTATTTCTCGGCCCCTCGGGAAGCGGCAAATCCACCCTCGCCTTCTCTTGCCTTGCGGCTGCCAAGCCGCTCGGACTTGCAGCCATGCTGGTGGCCGACGACCGCGTGCTGATTGCAAAGCAGGACGGTTCGGTAACCGCCGAATGCCCGCCGACAATCGCTGGTCTGATGGAGATTCGCTATACCGGCATCGTTCGTATGCCTTACATTTCAAAGGCTGAGATGCACTTTGCCATCCGTCCGGTCGATCCGGCGACGGCCGAGAGATTGCCACCCGAAGACGAGCAGATCGACGTCACTGGCTCCATTCGGTTGCCCTTGATCCGCCTGTCCGCAACCTCCGCGAATCCACTCGCCATAATAACAGCGAAAATCGGCGCCAGACTGGATTAATTGGCCGACTTGGCCTCAACCGGCGCTCAAATCCTGTATTTTAAGCTTGCACTTCGTCTTTTCATCGCCAAGATGTCCCCCCACCGGTGGACGACATTGCTGCATTGCGATATTGGCCACCTGTTTGCGTATGCGATGGGAGCAGTAATATCATGATCGGACTTGTGCTTGTCACTCATGGCAAGCTGGCTGAAGAGTTTCGGCATGCCGTCGAGCATGTCGTTGGTCCGCAGAAGTTCATAGAGACGGTATGCATTGGTCCCGAAGACGACATGGACAAGCGGCGGCAGGACATCCTGCAGGCCGTCGCCGGCGCCGATGACGGACATGGCGTCATCATCCTCACCGACATGTTCGGCGGCACTCCCTCCAATCTCGCAATCTCCGTCATGAATAGCGGCCACACCGAGGTCATCGCCGGCGTCAATCTGCCGATGCTCATCAAGCTCGCCGGCGTGCGCGGCGACAACAACATGGAGAAAGCCCTGGTGGAGGCTTCAGAGGCCGGTCGCAAATACATCAACGTGGCCAGCCGCGTGCTCAGCGGCAAATGACGAGACAGCACCGCCCCCATGACTGAGCTTTCCCGTGAACTCCTGATCATCAACAAGCGGGGCCTCCATGCCCGCGCCTCCGCCAAATTCGTCCAGACCGTCGCAGCCTACGACGCCGCCATCACCGTTTCGAAGGACGGCACGACGGTCGGCGGCACTTCGATCATGGGCCTGATGATGCTGGCGGCCAGCCCCGGCTGCAGCGTCACGGTGACGGCAAGCGGCAATCAGGCTGCCGAAGCGCTCGAAGCGCTGGACCAGCTGGTGGCCAACAAGTTCGGCGAAGAAATCTAGGCGTTTCCCGCCAGCCGCCGCCTGGATATAAAGACATAAAGACTTCTTTATATCATTATTGATTTCCGCCCTGAAGCCTGCTACACGGCATCATCCACACGCTGTCAGCGTGCAATTCTTGTTGCATTCGGCCGAGGCGTTTGCCTTTGGCGCGATTGCATCGTTCAGGCTGGAGATCTTCATGAGCACTGAAAAGGACTACGTCGTCGCGGATATCGGCCTTGCCGACTTCGGCCGCAAGGAAATCACGATCGCCGAAACCGAGATGCCGGGCCTAATGGCTTGCCGCGCCGAATTCGGCGAAGCACAGCCGCTGAAGGGCGCGCGCATCACCGGATCGCTGCACATGACGATCCAGACCGCCGTTCTCATCGAGACGCTGGTCGCCCTCGGCGCTCAGGTGCGCTGGGCATCGTGCAACATCTTCTCGACGCAGGACCATGCCGCTGCCGCAATCGCCGCCTCCGGCGTTCCGGTCTTCGCTATCAAGGGTGAGAGCCTCGAAGATTACTGGACCTACACGGACAAGATCTTCCAGTGGACCGATGGTGGCGTTTCCAACATGATCCTCGACGACGGCGGCGACGCCACGATGTATATCCTGCTCGGCGCCCGCGCTGAAGCCGGTGAGGACGTGCTCTCCCATCCGCATTCGGAGGAAGAGGAAATCCTTTTCGCGCAGATCAAGAAGCGCCTCAAGGCTTCGCCGGGCTGGTTCACCAAGCAGCGCGACGCCATCAAGGGCGTGACCGAAGAAACCMCCACCGGCGTCAACCGCCTCTACCAGCTCAGCCAGAAGGGCCTGCTGCCCTTCCCGGCCATCAACGTCAACGATAGCGTCACCAAGTCGAAGTTCGACAACAAGTACGGCTGCAAGGAGTCGCTGGTTGACGGTATCCGCCGCGCCACCGACGTCATGATGGCCGGCAAGGTCGCCGTCGTCTGCGGTTACGGCGACGTCGGCAAGGGTTCCGCCGCTTCGCTTTCCGGCGCCGGCGCACGCGTCAAGGTCACGGAAGTCGACCCGATCTGCGCGCTCCAGGCTGCCATGGACGGTTATGAAGTCGTTCAGCTCGAAGACGTCGTCTCCAGCGCCGACATCTTCATCACCACGACCGGCAACAAGGACGTCATCCGCATCGACCATATGCGCGCGATGAAGGACATGGCGATCGTCGGCAATATCGGCCACTTCGACAACGAAATCCAGGTTGCCGCTCTGCGTAACCAGAAGTGGACGAACATCAAGCCGCAGGTCGACCTGGTCGAATTCTCCAAGGGCAACCGCATCATCCTGCTGTCGGAAGGCCGCCTGCTCAACCTCGGCAACGCCACCGGCCACCCGTCCTTCGTGATGTCGGCTTCCTTCACCAACCAGACGTTGGCGCAGATCGAGCTCTTCACCAAGCCCGGCCAGTACAAGAACGAAGTCTACGTTCTGCCGAAGCACCTCGACGAGAAGGTCGCTCGCCTGCATCTCGCCAAGCTCGGCGTGAAGTTGACGGAGCTTTCCGAAGAGCAGGCATCGTATATCGGCGTGACGCCACAGGGTCCGTTCAAGTCCGACCACTACAGATACTGATTGTAACGATAGTATCCACAACATCTTGTGGCCCTGGCATTGACAAATGCCGGGGCTTATTTTTTAGCCAGCTCCCTTCCCGCCGATTCCCTTAGGCAGTATTGTTTTTAGACTTGATTCGTGACGAACCGGGCCCGCCCGGAGCCATGAAAATGGGATGTCTTGTCAGGATGCGGCACATTAGAGCGGATGATTTTTGGTCTATTCGACCAGAGATCTGAATCAGCTCTAAATCAAAGAAGTAGAGCATAATGTCGTCCGAAAACCGCTTACACTTTTCGGCATCATGCTCTAAAGGACGGAGACAGACCTCTTATGTCTGAAAGGGAAGACAACCTGCATCAGCCAGCGCTACGCGGAGCGGCGGCGCGGCTGTGGCAGGTCGATGCATATTGGTTTTCAGGACGGGCGAAGCATGGCAAGGGCCGGCTGGCTTCATTGACCCGCCTGCTGCGGCTCAGCGTTTTCGGCGGTCTGGTGACCGGTCTAGCAGGGCCCGTTCTCGCACAGAGCGATGCCGCCACGCAGACGAGCATGCGCCTCTTCACCTCATCGGAAATGGCCGTCTTCTCCGTCATCATCGGTGTCATTTCCGCAGCGCTCCTGTCGACCATGTGGATGGTCAGGCAGCGCGGCAATATGGAAAGCGAAAGCCGCGAGATTCGCACGGCGCTGTCCGATGCCAACCAGCGCATTTCGCAATATCAGGCGCTGATCGCCGACAAGAATCGCCGCATCGTCATCTGGGACGGCCAGAACGCGCGGCCGGAACTGCTCGGCCAGCTTCCGGTCGAAACCGGCGCACCGCAGGACAACGAGTTCCTCGCCTTCGGACGCTGGCTGAAATCATGGTCGGCCGGCGAACTCGACAGGGCGATCGACAAGCTGCGCGGCAGCGGCCAGAGCTTCGATATGGTGGTCGAGACCAATCGTGACGAAATTCTCGAAGCGCAGGGTCGCATTTCCGGCGGCCGCGCCTTCGTCCGCTTCATCGCGCTCAACAATCTGCGCGCCGAATTGGCCGAGCTGAAGATCGAGCGTGACCGGCTGATGACCTCGATCTCCGCCTTCCAGAATCTGCTCGACGCCATCGACCTGCCTGTCTGGCAGCGCGATGCCGAAGGCAAGCTCACCTGGGTCAATCAGGCCTATGGCGAGGCCGTGGAAGCCATTTCGACCGAGGAAGCGATCCGCGAAGAGCGCGAATTCCTGACGACGGTGGCCCGCGAGCGCATCCGCGCCTCCGCAACCCCGGAATCGCCCTTCCACGACAAGATTTCGACCGTCGTGCACGGCAACCGTACCTTCTTCGACGTCGTCGACGTCAAATCGCCGAACGGTTCGGCCGGAATGGCGATCGATATTTCCGAGGCGGAAGGGATTCGGGCCGAGCTGGCGCGCACGCTGAAGAGCCACGCCGAAACGCTCGATCACCTGGCGACACCGGTTGCGATCTTCGATGGCGACAGACGGCTGCAATTCTACAATCAGGCCTTCGTCCAGCTCTGGGAACTCGATATCGCCTTCCTCGAGAAGCGGCCCGACAATAGCGAGCTTCTGGACCGGCTGCGCGGCGCCAAGAAGCTGCCGGAACAGCTGAACTGGAAGACATGGAAGGACGGCGTTCTTTCGGTCTATCGCGCGCTCGATACGCAGACCGATCTCTGGCATCTGCCCAACGGCCAGATCCTGAGGGTTTTCGCGACGGCGCATCCGCAGGGGGGTGCTACCTGGGTGTTCGAGAACCTGACCGAGCAGGTCGATCTCGAAACGCGCTACAACACGCTGGTCAAGGTGCAGGGCGAAACCATCGATCATCTCTCCGAAGGCGTCGCCGTTTTCGGTCCGGATGGACGCATCCGCCTTTCCAACCCGGCTTTCCGCATTCTCTGGAACATCACAGAGGCGCAGGCCAAGCCCGGCACGCATATCCAGACGCTGGCCGAGGCCTGCGCTCCCTCCTACGACCGGCCCGATGGCTGGAAACGGTTTGCCGAGCAGATCACCAGCTTTGACGACGAGCGGCCGTCATCGCAGGGGACGCTGGAGCTCTTTTCCAATCTGGTGCTCGACTACGCCGTCATTCCGCTGCCGAACGCGCAGACCATGCTGACCTTCGTCAACAAGACCGACAGCGTGCGCGCCGAACGGGCACTGACGGAAAAGAACGATGCGCTGCTGAAGGCGGACGAGCTGAAGAACGACTTCGTTCAGCACGTCTCCTACGAGCTGCGCTCGCCGCTGACCAACATCATCGGCTTCACCGACCTGTTGAAGACGCCGGGCATCGGCTCGCTGAATGACCGGCAGGCCGAATATATCGACCATATCTCGACTTCCTCCTCCGTGCTCCTGACGCTGGTCAACGACATTCTCGACCTGGCGACGGTCGACGCCGGCATCATGCGGCTGAACTACTCCGAGATCGTGCTCAATGACCTGCTCGACGAAGTGTCGATGCAGATTGCCGACCGATTGCAGGAAAGTGGCGTGACGCTCGAAATCACCGTGCCGGCCCATCTCGGCTCCATCGTTGCCGACCAGCAGCGGCTGAAGCAGATCCTGCTCAAGCTTCTGACCAACGCCGCCAATTTCGCGCCCGAGGGATCGACGATTGCGCTCAAATGCGGGCGCGAAGGTGCGGATTTCGTCTTCTCGGTTTCCGACAAGGGGCCTGGCATATCGGAAGAGCTGATTCACAGCGTCTTCGATCGCTTTGCCTCCGGCGGCAAGGGCGGCAAGCGCAGCGGCGCGGGCCTCGGCCTTTCCATCGTCGAGAGCTTCGTCAGCCTGCATGACGGCGAAGTCTCCATCGAGAGCCAGCCGGGCAAGGGCACGACCGTAACCTGCCGGATTCCTTCGGCTGAATTGCCCCATTCCGTCGCAGCAGAATGACAGCCTCGAACAGCAGCATTTCCCTCTTCCTCGCAGATGACGCCGCCACGGCTCAGCTCGGCGAGGATCTGGCGCTGGCATTGAAGGTCGGTGACTGTCTGGCGCTGTCTGGCGATCTCGGCGCCGGCAAATCCTCGCTCGCACGCGCACTGCTGCGCGCCATGGCCGACGATGCCGAACTGGATGTGCCGAGCCCGACGTTTACGCTCGTGCAATCCTACGAGCTACGTATTCCTGTCTCGCATTTCGATCTCTATCGCCTCGGCGATGCCAGTGAATTGACGGAACTTGGCTTCGACGAAGCTCTGCAGACCGGTATCTGCCTTGTCGAATGGCCCGAAATGGCCGAAGGCGAGCTGCCGAAGGAGCGCATCGACCTCAAGCTCACGCATGAAGGCGAAGGACGGCGGGTCACCATCACAGCACCGGCCAAGCAGATGGTGCGCATCGAGCGCGTGCTTGATATCCGTGCCTTTCTCGATTCAAACGGCTATCGCGGCGCGCTCAGGCGCTTCCTGACTGGCGATGCCTCGCTACGCGCCTATGAGTCCATCTATCCAAGCGATGGCGGCGACCGTGTGATCCTGATGGATTGGCCGGGCCTGCCGGAAGGGCCGCCCGTGCTCGACGGCAAGCCCTACCCGAAGGTCGCGCATCTTGCCTGGGATACCTATCCCTTTGTGGCGATCGCCAACATCCTGCGCGAAAACAGCTTTGCCGCTCCGGAAATCTTCGCTGCCGATTACGATCAGGGCATTCTTCTGATCGAGGATCTCGGCACCGACGGCGTGCTCGACGCGCAAGGCAAGCCGATTGCCGAGCGCTATCGCGAAAGCGTCGCCTGCCTCGCGCATTTGCATGGCCTTTCCATTCCCCGTGACATCCCGGTAACGCCGGATCACGTCCATCACATTCCGGATTTCGACCGGACCGCGATGAAGATGGAAGCGCGGCTGCTTCTCGACTGGCATCTGCCCTGGAAGCGCGGCACGCCCGCAAGCGATGAGGAACGCGCCGACTATCTGGTGATTTGGGACAAGCTGATCGATCAGCTCGAGGATGCGGAAAAGAACCTGCTGCTGCGTGACATGCACTCGCCGAATATCATCTGGCGGGCGCAGGAAAAGGGCATTCAGCGCATCGGCCTCATCGATTTCCAGGATGCGATGATCGGGCCGACCTCCTACGATGTTGCTTCGCTGGTACAGGATGCCCGGGTGACGATCGAGCGCGGTCTGCATGACCAGCTGATGACCGACTACCTCGCGCTGCGCCATGCGCAAGGCGGGTTTGACGAGGCGAAATTCCTGAAGAGCTGGGCGATCATGTCGGCGCAACGCAATTGCAAGCTTGCCGGCCTCTGGGTGCGGCTCTTACAGCGCGACGGCAAGCCGGGATATCTCAAGCACATGCCGCGCACGCTCGCTTATCTCGCCATCGCCTTCGAACACGAAGCGCTCACCCCCTTACGCGAATGGTGCGAGAAGGCTGGGATCGGCCGGGCATAACAGCCAGAGCGTGATGCCGAAAAGTGTAGGCGGTTTTCGGGCAACATCACGCTCTATTTCTTCGATTATAGAGCGGATTCAGATTTTAGGTCGAACAGACCTAAAATCATCCGTCTCTAGAGACCGGGCGACGGCTTTCCGGCCTTATGCTAAGGAAAGCAGATAGCGAATCGAGAGTTCGAGACGAGATGACCATCAAGCAAGCCATGGTATTGGCCGCGGGGCTCGGAACCCGCATGCGGCCGATCACCGACACCATCCCGAAGCCGCTGGTAAAGATCGCCGGCAAGCCGATGATCAATTATGCGCTGGATGCGCTGGCAGAAGCCGGCGTCGAGCGGGCTGTCGTGAATGTCCATCACCATGCCGATCAAATGGAAGCACATCTGCGCAGCTATCGCGGCCTTGAAATTCTGATCTCCGACGAGCGGGACGGGTTGATGAACAATGGCGGCGGCCTCGTCAAAGGCCTGAAACTGCTCGACCGCGATCCGATCTTCGTCATGAATGCCGACCTCTTCTGGATCGGTGAGAAGCCCGGCCATACGACGAACCTCGAGCGCTTAGCCGGATTCTACGACGAGCAGCACATGGACATGGCGATGCTCTGCGTCGACCTGGAGAGAACCACCGGCCATAACGGCAAGAATGACTTCGGCATGGCGCAAGACGGAAGGCTCGCCCGCTACCGCGATGTCGGGCGCGACGGCGTCGTCTATGCCGGCGCTATCGCGATGAACCCGTCCTTCTTTGACGACGCGCCGATTGACGCCTTCAACCTCAACATCTACTTCGACAAAGCCATCGAGCGCGGCCGGCTCTATGGCACTATGCTTGAAGGCCATTGGCTGACTGTGGGAACGCCGGAGGCGATCGGCGAGGCGGAGGAAGCGATCCGGACGTTCCGGGCGTTTGCGTGAACCTATGGCGGGCGGACACCGGCAACGCATCCTGACGATCCCTGCGGGCCTGCCCTTCCTGAAGACCCTCGCGTCAGCTCTCTGCGATGGCCGGCTGACCGAACATTTCCGCCATGATCCGAGCGACCCGCTGTCGCTTGCCAAGGTCAGCATCTTCCTGCCGACGCGGCGCGCGGCGCGCGTGCTGCGCTCGGAATTCGTCGATCTGCTCGGCGGCCGTTCCGCCATCCTGCCCGTCATTCGCCCGCTCGGCGAAACCGATGACGACAGCGGTTATTTCGAGGAAGCCCTGCCTGAAACAGCCGATCTGGCGCAGCCGCTTGCCAACACGGCGCGGCTGCTGGAGCTGGCGCGGCTGATCCTTGCCTGGCGTAACAAGCTGCCGCAGATCGTGCGCGACATTCATTCCGATTCGCCGCTCGTCGCCCCGGCAAGCCCGGCGGACGCCATTTGGCTGGCACGCAATCTCGCCGAACTCATCGATTCGCTGGAGACCGAGGATCGCGAATGGAGCGAGCTTGCCAATCTCAGCGCCGAAGAACATGCGCTCTGGTGGCAACTGACGGCTGAATTCCTGCGGATCGCCAGCGCCTTCTGGCCGGCGCGTCTCGAAGAGCTTGGCAAATCTTCCCCTGCCCGCAATCGCAATGCCGTTCTTCGCGCCGAAGTGCAGCGAATCGCCACCATGCGGCATGCCGGACCTGTCATCATTGCAGGCTCTACCGGCTCTGTGCCAGCGACCGCGGAACTGATCGCTGCGGTCGCTTCACTGCCGCAAGGAGTGATCGTGCTGCCCGGCCTCGATCTTTCGATGCCGGAAGAAGACTGGCAGCTCGTGGCGGCGGAAACGGCTGCCGGCGAACGATCCGACCCCACCACGCGCAGCCACTCCCAATATGGCCTGTCGTTGCTACTCAAGCGCTTGCACGTCACCCGACGCGATGTCGAAGCCGCCGCCGAGGCGTCCGAAACCATGCAGATGCGCGCGGAAATCCTGTCACGCGCACTGGCGCCGGCAAAAGCGACGAGCGGCTGGGATAGCTGGCGCAAGACACTTGCCGCCGACGCGATTGCTGACGCTTTTGCCGACGTATCTCTGATCGAGGCATCGAACGAGCGCGAGGAAGCGACGGCAATCGCCATCGCATTGCGGCTGGCACTGGACAAGCCCGGGCGCAACGGTGGCGAGAGCCAGGCAGCCTTGATCACCCCGGACCGCAATCTTGCCAGACGGGTCACGGCCGAGCTTGCCCGCTTCGGCATCACCGCCGATGATTCCGCCGGCACGCCACTGAACGCCACGCCGCAAGGCACGCTGCTGCAACTGATTCTCGAAGCCACGCTTCGCCCTGGCGATCCCGTCGCCGTCGTCGCGCTGCTCAAGCATCCCCTCGCCCGCTTCGGCCTGTCGCCGGAAGCGCACAGTCTCCGCGTCGATGCGCTGGAAATCCTGGCGCTTCGAGGCGGTGTCGCCAATGTCGATATCAGCACGCTGGAGACCCTGCTTGATGGCCGGGTGGCTGAGCAGGCCAGTGACCGTCATGCACCGCAATGGCGCAAAGCACTGCCGCCTGAGGCCATTGAACAGGCGCGCGAGCTGGCGCAGCGAGTGACTGCCGCATGCGAGCCGCTTGTATCCGCGCTCTCCCTGCAGGCGGTGGAGGGTCTGCCGACCCTCTCGGAATGGGCGGAGTGTACGGGCCGGGCATTGGAGGCAGTGGCCGCCGACGAACGCGGCAATCTGGCAGCACTTTGGTCCGGGGAAGCCGGCGATACGCTCGCCAGCCTGTTGAAGGACGTCATCGACACTGAAGGCCAGCTCGAAGCCGACGGACCGCAATGGATCGACATCATGACCGCGCTCTGCGTGGGACAGGCGGTGAAGCCGCAGGCGCTCAGCCATCCGCGCCTCTTCATCTTTGGTACGCTGGAAGCACGCCTGCAGAGCGTCGATACGCTGATCCTCGGCGGCTTGAACGAGGGTTCCTGGCCAGGGCAGACGGCAAACAATCCCTTCATTTCCCGCAGCATGAAGACGGAGATCGGCCTGGAGCCGCCGGAGCGCCGCATCGGCCAGCTCGCCCACGATTTCGAAATGGCGAACGGCACGCGCGATCTGATCTACTCCCGCGCGCTGCGTCAGGGCTCGACCCCGACGGTCGCGTCGCGCTGGCTGCAGCGGCTGATCGCGCTTGGCGGCAAGGAACTGGAGGACGCTATGAAGGCCCGCGGCGACCAGTATCGCCATTGGGCCGCCATGATCGACGAGGGCGAAAACCAGGCTCCTGCGCTGCGTCCGGCACCGAAGCCGCCTGTGGAATTGCAGCCGAGAAGCTATTCCTTCAGCGAAGTGGGGCGGCTGCGCCGCGATCCCTATGCCATCTATGCCCGGCGCGTGCTGCGGCTCGATCCGGTCGATCCGTTCAACCGCGATCCCGGCCCGGCTGAGCGCGGCACGCTCTACCACATGATTATCGATCGTTTCGTTCGCGAGGGGCATATAGCCGGCACGCCGGATGCGGCGCTGGCTATGGATCGCATCATCGCCGAACTCTTCGATGCCGAACGGCTACCCGTTCACATCGACAGCGTCTGGCGGCCTCGTTTCCGCGAAGTGGCGCGCGCCTTCCTTGGCTGGGAAGCGGAACGGCGACCAGAGGTGCGCAAGACGGCGACAGAGGTACCAGCCGGCGTCGAAATCGAACCAATCGGCATCCGGCTGACTGGCGTTGCCGACCGCATCGACATCAAGAGCGACAAGGCCGCCGATCTCATCGACTACAAGACCGGCTACAATCCCTCTCCGCCACAGGCTCGCGCGCTGCTCGACCCGCAGCTTGCTTTGGAAGCCTATGCGCTGAAAGCGGGCGCCTTCCGCAATATCGGCGTGCTGCTGCCCGAAAACCTGCTTTATGTCCGGCTGCGGCCCGGAGACCGCTTCAAGGTCGATCAGGTCAACAACGAGCACTCCAGCCGCGGCGGCAAGACGGAAACGAAGTCGGCTATGGATCTGGCGCAGGAATCGATGGACCAGCTCGTGAAATTCGTCTCGCTGCTGCAGTCGGGCGAGAAGGGCTTCTCCTCGCGGCTGATCCCGGCCCAACAGTTCGAATATGGCGGTGACTACGATCACCTCGCCCGTGTTTCCGAATGGTCGACGGCGGAGACCGAGCAGGAGGGCGGCGATGAGTGAGTTTCCCGCCGACAACATCGGCACTCTGCCCGAAAGCGACGATCCCGGCGTCTGGATCAGCTGGACGACGATCCAACAATCCATCGCCTCGGATCCCGAACGCTCCGCCTGGGTTTCGGCCAATGCCGGCTCAGGCAAGACGCATGTGCTGACGCAGCGCGTCATCCGCCTGCTTCTCGCTGGTGCGCGCCCTTCGGCCATTCTCTGCCTGACCTATACCAAAGCGGCAGCTTCCGAAATGTCGAACCGCGTCTTCGACCGGCTGGCCGCCTGGGCAACGATGCCAGACGAGGAGCTGAAAAAGCGCATTGCCGATATCGAGGGCAAGGAGCCCGATCTCTTCAAGCTTGCCGAGGCCCGTCGACTGTTCGCCAAGGCGCTGGAGACGCCTGGCGGTCTGAAGATCCAGACGATCCATGCCTTTTGCGAGGCCCTACTGCATCAATTCCCGCTTGAGGCCAACGTCGCCGGCCACTTCTCCGTTCTCGACGATCGCGCGGCAGCCACCTTGCTCGACAATGCGCGGCGCGCGCTGCTGGCCTCCGCAACGTCACATGGCGATGCCGAATTGGCAGACGCTTTCGCCTATGTGCTCGATCTCGGCGACGAATCGGGCCTGGAAACGCTGCTCGGCGATATCGTCGCCAATCGCAACGCCATCCGTCGCTTCACCGAGGCCGCGGAGCGGCAGGGCGGTTTTGAGACGGCTTTGCTGGCGCGGCTCGGCCTCTCCGCAGGCGACACAGAAAACGGCATTGCGGAGCAATATTGGCCGCTTCCCGGCCTCTCCGGCGCAACGCTCGAGCTTTATCTGACGCTTGCCGATCAGAAAGGCGGTGCCAAGGCCCAGGAGGTCGCCTATGCGCTGCGGCTTGCCAAGCGCGAGGCGGATCCGCTCGTTCGCGCCGACTTTCTCGAAAAGGTCATGCTGACCGCCAAGGGCGAGCCGAAATCGGACAGCCAGTTTTTCGTCAAAGCGATGCTGGCAGATGCCCCCGCCGTTACTGAGGCCGTCGCTGAAGCGCGCGCCCATGTCGTTGCCTGCCGCGACCGGCTGAAGCTGATGCGGATGTATCGTGCCACACGCGCGGCCCTCATCCTCGCCGATCGGCTAAACCGGGATTATGAAGAGCTGAAGAAGCGGCGCAGCCAGCTCGATTTCGAAGACCTTATCACCCGCACGGCGGATCTTCTGACCAAGAAAGATGTCGGACCCTGGATTCACTACAAGCTGGACCAGGGCATCGATCACATTCTGGTGGACGAGGCGCAGGACACCAGCCCGATCCAGTGGAGCGTCATCCAGTCTCTTGCGGAAGACTTCTTCTCCGGCGAAAGTGCGCGGCCGACGCTGCGGACGATCTTTGCCGTCGGCGACGAGAAGCAATCGATCTATTCGTTCCAGGGCGCCCGGCCGGAACGCTTTTCCGAGGAAAGCGACCGTACCCGTCGGCGGGTGGGCGCCAGCGGCCAGCAATTCTCGTCGATCCGCCTGCCGCTGTCCTTCCGCTCGACGGCCGATGTGCTTGGTGCCGTCGATCATGTCTTCACCAGCCCGGACAATGCGAGAGGTCTCAGCGCCGTCAACGAGCCGGTGGTGCATCGCTCCAGCCGCATCGGCCATCCCGGCGCCGTCGACCTTTGGGAGATGATCGCGCCGGAGCCGGCCGCCAAGGAGGAAGACTGGACGGCGCCCTTCGATTTGACACCGGAAAGCGCGCCGCCTGCCATCCTGGCCCGGCGGATGGCACAGACGATCGGCAATCTTGTCGGACGGGAAACGATCATCGAGAAAGGCAAGGCTCGCTTCATCGAGGCCGGCGACATTCTCGTGCTGGTGCGCAAGCGCGACAGCTTCGTCAATGCACTCACCCGCGCGCTGAAGCGGCGCGGCAATATCCCCGTCGCCGGTGCCGATCGTCTGGTTCTGACAAGCCATATCGCCATTCAGGATCTCCTTGCACTCGGCCGCTTCCTGCTGCTGCCGGAAGACGATCTTTCTCTTTGCGCCCTGCTGAAAAGCCCGCTGTTCGACCTCAGCGAAGAAGACGTCTTCGCGGTCGCGGCCTATCGCGATGACGGCCAGAGCGTGTGGAACCATCTGCTGAGATTCGCCGAGGATGGCCATGATCGCTTCCAGTTGGCGGCCGATCGGCTGAAGACCTTTCTTGCTCTGTCGAAGAGCCTGGCCGTGCATGATTTCTATGCCCGCGTGCTCGGCAGCTTTGGCGGCCGGCGGCAGTTTCTGGCGCGTCTCGGCACCGAGGTCAGCGACATCCTCGACGAGTTTCTGACCTTCGCGCTCGACCACGAGACCAGCGGCTTGCCGGGCCTGCAATCCTTCATCTCGACGCTCGAACTCGAAGCGCCGACGGTCAAGCGCGAGCAGGACAAAGGCCGCAACGAAGTGCGGATCATGACCGTGCACGCCTCGAAGGGGCTGGAGGCGCCGATCGTCTTCCTCGTCGATGGCGGCGGCAAGGCCTTTACCCACACGCATCTGCCGAAGATGCGGCTGGTCGAGACCGGCCGCGACCAGATCCCGCTGCCGGTCTGGGTTCCGGTCTCGGCGCTTGCCAATTCGCTGACGCAGGCCGATACGGCAAGGCTGCAGGCGCTGGCGGAGGAAGAATATCGCCGCCTGCTCTATGTCGGCATGACCCGCGCCGCCGATCGGCTGATCATTTGCGGCTATCGCGGCATCCGTGAAAATGCCGACACCTGGCATGCCATGATTTCCGCTGCGTTGCGTGAGGATGAGCAGCACTGCACGCAAAGAACCTTCACCGGTCCCGATGGCGACTGGGAGGGCTTAAGCTGGCGCGTCGCCCAGGTCCAGCTCGAATTCGAAACCGTGAGAGAGCGTGAGAAACGTTCGGAACGCGTAGGCCTGCCGGCGGGTCTCAACCAGCCATTGCCGCCGCAAAGAAACCTGCCGCGACCGCTGAGCCCCTCCGGCGTCGGCACCGTTATCGACGAGGAAGCCGACAATCTGCTCGTCACGTCGGCGCTCTTCGGCGAAAAGGCCAAGTCCGACCGCGCCCTGCAGAAAGGCCGCTTCATCCACCGCATGCTGCAGACTTTACCCGACATCGCGCCTGAGGACCGGGCCGATGCGGCACGGCGCTATGCCGAACGGGCTGCGCGCTTCTGGCCGCAGGCGGAGCGGGACGCGCTGGTCAATTCGGTCATGGCGCTGCTGTCGCATCCGGACTTGCAGGGCACCTTCAGCACCCATGCGCAGGCCGAAGTCTCGATCATGGGAACGCTGAAGCTCGGCCGCCAATCCTACGCCGTCTCGGGCCGCATCGATCGGCTCGCGGTGCTCGACGACCGTGTCGTCATTCTCGACTACAAGACCAATCGTGTACCGCCCGGCGAGGAAAGCACCATTCCTTTCGCGCACAGAGCACAGCTTGCCATCTATCGCGAAATCCTTTCGCCGCTTTACCCGGGAAAGCGTATCGACTGCATGCTGGTCTATACCGAGAATGCCTCGATCTACACGCTGTCCGATAGGGCACTTGCATTGGCGCTTGCGGACCTCGAGACAAAGTGAAATACCAAATATTGAAATTTTGGCACCGCACCATCACATATCTAGCAACCGCAAATCCTGGTAAGGAGCAGCCTATGGCTACCGTTAAAGTCGATACCTCCAATTTCGCCACCGAAGTGCTGCAGTCTGCAGAACCTGTCGTCGTTGATTTCTGGGCCGAATGGTGCGGTCCGTGCAAGATGATCGCCCCGGCTCTTGAAGAGCTCGCCGTGCAGTTCGAAGGCAAGGTCAAGGTTGCCAAGCTCAACATCGACGAGAATCCGGAACTGGCTGCCCAGTTCGGCGTTCGCTCGATCCCGACGCTTGCCATGTTCAAGGCCGGCGAAGTCGCTGACATCAAGGTCGGCGCCGCTCCCAAGACGGCCCTGCAGAACTGGATCTCCAGCGCAGCCTGATCTCGGTATCGATCGCATGAATTAAAAAAGCCCGGCTCGACCGGGCTTTTTGTTGATCTCGATCTGATTATCGCGGCGGCGTGCCGTTATCGGCAAGCACATCACCGACCAGGTAGAGGGAGCCGCCGATCAGGATGCGTGGGGGTAGCGAGGTCGGCGCCGCAAGGGCCTTGATCGCATCCAGCGCGTCGCCGACAGTCGACATCGGCTCCGCCACCAGACCGGCGTCATAGGCGGCATTCGCCAGAATGACCGGATCGATCATGGCATCGCTGGCGCGGATCGGCACGCAATAGACTTTCTCCGCGAGACCGACGAAAGCCTTGAAATAACCGACGGGATCCTTGGTATTGATCATGCCAATGATCAGGAAGAGCGGCCGCGGCTGGCGCTCTTCGAAACTGGCCATGGCCTCGGCGATGACTTCGCCGGCGCCGGGATTGTGGCCACCATCGACCCAGATCTCCGCGCCTTCGGGCGCATGCGACATCAGATTGCCTTCGGTCAGCCGCTGCAGGCGCCCCGGCCATTCGACCGAGGTCATCGCCTTTTCCATCATCGCTTCGGTGACGGCGAAGCCGGCGGCCTTGACGGCCCGGATGGCGGCAGCGGCATTGCCGTATTGGTGGCGGCCGGGCAGACGCGGCAGCGGCAGGTCGGCAAGGCCGAACTCATCCTGATAGACGAGCTTGCCATATTCTTCGTGGGCGGAAAAATCCTGGCCGAAAACGGCAGTCGGGCAGCGAAGCCGCTCCGCCGTCGATATCAGCACATCGAGCGCGGCATCATATTCCTGATGACCGATGACAACGGGGTGCCCGGCCTTCATGATGCCGGCCTTCTCAGCAGCGATCAGCTCGACGCGATCGCCGAGATAGGGCTGGTGATCGAGCGAAATCGGCATGATGACCGAAACGGCAGGATCGGAAATGACATTGGTCGCATCGAAGCGGCCACCGAGGCCAACTTCGATAACTGCGGCATCGGCCGGATGTTCGGCGAAAAGAAGGAAGGTCGCAGCCGTCAGGATTTCGAAGACAGTGATCTTCTGGCCGGCATTGGCGGCCGCGATGCGACGCAGCACATCGGCGAAAACGGCATCGTCGACGAGCGCGCCGCAACCGCCCTTGACGCCCATCCTGTAACGCTCATGCCAATTGACGAGATGCGGCGAGGTGTGGACATGGACACTGTAGCCGCCTGCTTCGAGCAGCGCGCGGCAGAAGGCCGTCACGGATCCCTTGCCGTTGGTGCCGGCGACATGGATCACCGGCGGCAACTTCTTGTGAGGATTGCCGAGGATATCGAGCAGCCGGGTTATTCTCTCCAGAGAGAGGTCGAAGCCCTTGGGGTGCAACTCCAAAAGCTTCTCGATCTCCCGTGCTGCCTCACTCATTGCGGATTGATCCATAGCCGTCATCCCGCACCTCCGCCTTTCGGCCGTCAATGATATCAGGCGCTCGCCGCCACCGGCAATGCCGCACCGTTCTTGCTCTTGGCGGACACATCGTTTGCCGGCGCCTTCGTCAGGATTTTCAGAAGCGTGGCAAGAGTGTCCGGAATATCATGGCGCTTGATGACCATATCCACCATGCCGTGCTCTAGCAGGTATTCCGAGGTCTGGAAGCCTTCCGGCAGCTTCTCGCGGATCGTCTGCTCGATGACGCGCTTGCCGGCAAAGCAGATTTCCGCACCCGGTTCGGCCAGGTGGATATCGCCCAGCATGGCGTAGGAGGCGGTGACGCCGCCGGTCGTCGGGTTGGTCAGCACAACGATATAGGGCTGGCCGGCTTCCTTGAGCATGTCGACGGCAACCGTGGTGCGCGGCAGCTGCATCAGCGACAGAATGCCTTCCTGCATGCGTGCGCCGCCAGAGGCCGGGAACATGACCAGCGGGCACTTCTCCGAAATCGCGCGCTCGAATGCCTTGACGATGGCTTCGCCGGCGGCAATGCCGAGCGAACCGCCCATGAAATTGAATTCGTGCACGACGGCAACGAGCTTCACGCCGCGAACCTTGCCGACGCCGGCGAGGATCGTGTCTTCCTGCTCGGTCTTAATGCGGCTGTCCTTCAGGCGATCGGTGTATTTCTTCGAGTCGCGGAACTTCAACGGGTCCTGCGCCACCTTCGGCTGCGGCAGGGCTTCGTATTCACCCTTGTCGAAGAGATCGGCAAGGCGCGCCTTGGCCGGCATCTTCATATGGAAGCCTGAGGCAGGAATGACCCACTTGTTGTCTTCCAGATCCTTGTGGAAGACCATCTCGCCGGTCTCCGGGCACTTGATCCAGAGATTTTCGGGAACCTCGCGACGGCCCAGCATGGAGTTGATCCGCGGGCGAACGTAATTCGTGATCCAGTTCAATTCGAAACTCCTAATCGACCAAATTCATCGATCTCGTCGTCGTCATCTGGAACGGTTCGGCTTTTCATCGAAACGCTGACTATTCCAGCTCTCTGTTTTCTCGCAATTCCGGGCGGAAAACCGCTGTGCACTTTTCCGGGATTGCTCTAATGCCCATCGGCCTTTTCCGCAATCCGCAGGGAATTGCCGAAAGGCCTATATGGGAAAACTATTCGGCGGCAACAAGGCGCGCAGAGCGCGTTCCCGTCGACAGACCGCGGACAAGCGTCGCGACGGCCTGGATGGTGTCAGCCGTCGCCTTGCCATCCTTGGTAAGGCTGGTGGCGATCTGGTTGACAATGGCGGTGCCGACGACGACGCCGTCAGCGGAAGCGCCGATCAGCTTGGCGTGCTCGGCCGTCTTGACGCCAAAGCCGACGCAAACCGGCAGCTCGGTATGCTGCTTGATGCGCTTGACGGCGCCCGAGACCAGCGACGGATCCGGCAGGGCCGAACCGGTGATGCCGTTCATCGAGACATAATAGACAAAACCGGACGTGTTCTTCAGAACCGTCGGCAGGCGCTTGTCATCGGTGGTGGGCGTTGCCAGGCGGATGAAGTTGATGCCCTTGCGGATGGCAGGAATGCAAAGCTCGTCATCCATTTCCGGCGGCAGATCGACCACGATCAGTCCATCGATGCCGGCGGCAATCGCGTCATCGAGGAACTTTTCCACGCCGTAGATGTAGATCGGGTTATAGTAACCCATCATCACGATCGGCGTATCGGCGTCGGTCTTGCGGAAGTCGGCGGCGAGCTGCAGCGTCTTCTTCAGCGTCTGGCCGGCCTTCAAGGCGCGCTGGCCGGCAAGCTGGATCGCCGGGCCATCGGCCATCGGATCGGAGAAAGGCATGCCGAGCTCGATGACATCGGCGCCGGCTTCCGGCAGCGCCTTCATGATACCGAGCGAGGTCTCGTAATCGGGATCGCCACCCATGAAATAGGTGACGAGTGCCGGGCGGCCTTCAGCCTTCAGAGCGGCGAAGCGTTTGTCCATACGTGCGGTCATGGCGTCTAACTCACATTCCCAGAATCTTGCCGACGGTGAAGATATCCTTGTCGCCGCGGCCGGATAGGTTCATCAGGATGATCTCGTCCTTGCCCATCTTCGGGGCGCGCTTGATCACTTCGGCGAGCGCATGGCTCGGCTCGAGCGCCGGAATGATGCCCTCGAGGCGCGTCAGCGTCTGGAAGGCTTCCAGCGCCTCATGGTCCATGATCGGAACATATTCGGCGCGGCCGATATCGTTTAGCCAGGAATGCTCCGGGCCGATGCCGGGATAATCGAGGCCAGCCGAGATCGAATGACCCTCTTTGATCTGCCCGTCGTCGTCCTGCAGCAGATAGGTGCGATTGCCATGCAGCACGCCGGGCGAGCCGGCGGTGATGGAAGCGCAATGCTCATCGCCCTGCAGGCCCTTGCCGCCGGCTTCCACGCCGACGATCTTGACGCTTGCGTCATCGAGGAAGGGATGGAAGATGCCGATCGCATTCGAACCGCCGCCGACGGCCGCGATGACGAGATCCGGCAGGCGGCCTTCGGCCTCCAGGATCTGCGCGCGGGCTTCGGTGCCGATCACGGCCTGGAAATCGCGGACCATTTCCGGATAGGGATGCGGGCCGGCAGCCGTGCCGATCAGGTAATAGGTATCGTCGACATTGGTGACCCAGTCGCGCAGCGCCTCGTTCATGGCGTCCTTCAGCGTGCCGCTGCCGGCCGTCACCGGAATGACCTCGGCGCCCAGCAGCTTCATGCGGAAGACGTTCGGCGCCTGGCGCTCGACATCGGTCGCGCCCATGTAGACGACGCAAGGCAGGCCGAAGCGGGCAGCAACAGTTGCGGAGGCAACGCCATGCTGGCCGGCGCCGGTTTCGGCGATGATGCGGGTCTTGCCCATGCGCTTGGCGAGCAGGATCTGGCCGATGCAATTGTTGATCTTGTGCGAGCCGGTGTGGTTCAGCTCTTCGCGCTTGAAATAAATCTTGGCGCCGCCAAGCTCGGCCGTCAGGCGCTCGGCGAAATAAAGCGGGCTCGGGCGGCCGATATAATGCGTGCCGAGCGACTTCAATTCCGCCTGGAAGGCCGGATCATCCTTCGCCTTGTTCCATTCCTCCTGAAGGTCCAGGATCAGCGGCATCAACGTTTCGGCAACGAAACGACCGCCATAAATGCCGAAACGACCGTCCTCATCAGGGCCGGCGCGGAAGGAATTGGGTTTAGGCGTCTGGTTCACTTTCTACTCCCTGCTGCCGGTTCCGGCAGGCATGCTTCTGCAAAAGCGTCAAAAAACTGGTCGATCTTGCCTAGATCCTTCACGCCCGGCGCGCTTTCGACGGCCGAGGAAAGATCGATGCCGGTGGCCTTGGTGGAGGCAAGCGCCAGCGCGACATTATCCTTGTTGACGCCGCCCGAGAGCATGTAGTCCACGCGATCGTCGAGCCAGCTCATCAGGCTCCAATCGAAGGATACGCCGTTTCCGCCCGGCAGCACAGAGCCGGCCGGCGGCTTGGCATCGAACAGGAAGCGGTCGGCAATGCCGATATAGGATTCCACCCGCCTCAGATCGTCGGCGTCGCGCACTGACATGGCCTTCATGACGGCGACGTTATGGATCGCTTTGATTGTCAGCACGCGTTCCGGGCTTTCATTGCCATGAAGCTGCAGCATATCCGGCTTCACCAGCGCCATGATCTCGTCGAGATCGTCATTGCTGGGATTGACCGTGACGGCAACGATCTTTGCCTTGCCGCGCGCGCGCTCCGCCAGCTGGCCGGCCAGATCGGGCTCGATATAGCGCGGGCTCTTTTCGAAGAAGATAAAGCCGATATGAGTGGCGCCGCGCTCAAGAGCACGATCCACCGCTTCCGGCGTCTTCAGACCACAAATTTTGACATCGGGGTTCATGGCAGCGGAGTGACACGAAATTTCGAAAGAGTCGAGCCTAAAGGCGACGTTGGCGGGATTTTTACATTGTCCGAATGCAACGGGCGGCATAGGTTTTTCGGCTTAAAGCGCACCTAATATCCGCTGAAGCAACAGCTCACCCCTTACTTCACCGCGATCACGACTTTGCCCTTGGCTCGACCGGTTTCCACGTAGACCAATGCCTCGTTGACATTCTCGAACGGAAAGACCCGATCTACGACGGGCCGCAGGGCTCCTGCTTCTATCAAAGACGCGATCTGCCCAAGCTGCTCTCCGTTCGCCGTCATGAAAAGGAACGAGTAGCCGACCCCATGACGCCTTGATTTCCTCCGGATGCCGGAGCTTAGCAGGCGCATGACCTGCTGAAGCAGCCAGCCTGAACCATTCTCCCTGGCAAACTCGGGATCCGGCGGACCGGAGATCGAGATGAGCTTTCCTCCTGGCTTCAACACTCGGAGTGATTTCTCCAACGTATCCTTGCCTAGGCTGTTCAGCACAACGTCGTAACCTTTCAAGACCTTCTCGAAATCGTCCTTCTTGTAGTCGACGACAACATCTGCTCCAAGGTTCTTGACGAGATCGACATTGGCTGTGCTCGTCGTCGTCGCCACATGCGCACCGATATACTTGGCGAGCTGGATGGCAATCGTCCCCACGCCGCCCGAGCCGGCATGGATCAGAACCTTCTGCCCCTTCTTCAAACCGCCTCGCTCGACAAGTACCTGCCAGGCCGTCAAGGCGACGAGTGGTAGCGATGCCGCCTCTTCCATCGTCAGATTTTTAGGCTTCATCGCCACATCAGCCTCGTTCATGGCGATGAACTCAGCAAACGCGCCGATGCGATCCTGGCCCGGACGGGCATAGACCTCGTCCCCCGGCTTGAAGTGCCGGACTTTGGATCCGACCCGGACGACGACACCCGCTACATCGTTGCCGAGAATCAGCGGCAGGCGGTACGGCAGGATGAGCTTGAACTCCCCGTCCCTGATCTTGGCATCCAAGAGGTTCACGCTGGCAGCGTGAACCTCTACCAACACGTCGTTATCCCGCAAGTCCGGCGCGGGACTTTCGCCGAGCCGCAGAGCACCACCTTTCGCATAGCGATCGATCAGAAATGCTTTCATGAGAACTAGCTTTCGTTTCTGAGATTGCGACAATCAGGGGCTCAGGCGGGAAGCCGATTGAATTTGCGAAGATTCTTGTCGACGAATGATTCGGGCAGAAAACGACGTATGAAGCGGACCTGGCCTGCCGCCCTTCCTGCCGTGTAACGTCTTTTCGGCGATGTCACGTTGGCCGCTTTGACGACCGTGGCGGCAACCACTTCCGGTGCGTCTCCCGTCTCGACGATCTCTCGCATCAGCTTTTCCGCATCGGCGCGAACGGTGTCGTAAACGGTAAGCGGCTGATCCGCGCGCGTAAGATTCTCTTCAAAAGAGGTGCGGGTGACACCAGGCTCGACCAGCACGACGCGAATGCCTTGCGTTCGCACCTCATGGTCGAGCGATTCCGAATAGCCCTCGATCGCGTGCTTGGTCGATGCGTAGAGGGCATTGAAGGGGGCTGGGATGAGTCCAAGAATGGAGCTCAGATTGATGATCCTGCCTTTTCGCTGGCGTCTCATCACAGGCAATACCGCATTCGTCAGACGCACGATGCCGAAGACATTCACGTCAAACAAAGCCTTTGCCTGCGCGGCGGAAGATTCCTCTGCACCACCGAGCAACCCGATCCCAGCATTGTTGACCAGAAGATCAACTCGCCCTGCGCGGATCAGAACATCATCAACCGCACTTTGCACGGATCCTTCGTCGGTGACGTCGCAGACCAGCATCACTACGCCATCGGAGGTGTCGGCCATCGGTTTCCGGCTGGTTCCGAACACCCGGTAACCGTCGCGGCTCAGTGCCTGTGCCGTCGCCAGCCCAATGCCGGAAGAAGCGCCCGTAACCAGGGCGACGCCGCGTTCTGTCTTGCTCATCTGTCACAGCTTTCATTCTGTCGTGGAACACCAATGGAAATTATGTTACTATCGTTTCGAAACTAAGTCACTATCAAAAAGATACTAACATGCAAAATCTTTCAGACCAGCCGTGCCTGATCGCCCGCAGCCTCGCGCTGGTGGGGGACGCATGGAGCATGCTGATCCTGCGGGACGCCCATGCCGGGCTCACCCGTTTCGATGAGTTCCGCAAGAGCCTCAGCATCGCTCCTACGATCCTGACTCGTCGGCTTGCCGCGCTCACGGAAGATGGACTGCTGGAGAGGCGGCGATATTCGGAGCGACCACCGCGAGAGGAATATGTGCTGACTGCAGCGGGCCGGGACTTCCTGCCTGTGCTTTTCGCGATTGGAGCGTGGGGGCGAAAGCACCGCAATACAGATGGCGTAACCCGGTTCTTCGACGCCGAGACCGGAACGGAGATCGATCCCGTCATGATCGATCGTGCAACGGGCGCTCCGATCGGCACACGGCGGATTCGCATCGCTGCACCCGAATGAGCCACATCACGCGAAATGTGCCGGAAGCCTTTATCTTAGGAGCAGAGCACAATCGGCTCAAAACTGTCGCCAGCTATCCGAACTGCGGAAATGACCGGCGATAACGGCGATGGAATAATGGAGTTTCAACGGCCTTCCATCGGCTCAAATTGCTCAATCAAAATCGATCGCGTGCAGCTGGCTCCCGTGGCGCTTCAGCCAGGCCTTGGCCTCGTCCATATCGGGGCAGAGCTTGCGGCAGAGCGCCCAGAAGCGCGGGCCGTGGTTCATTTCTCTTAGGTGCGCCACCTCATGGGCGGCGAGATAATCGATCACCAGCGGCGGCGCCATGACGATGCGCCAGGAGAAGCTCAGATTTCCTTGTGAAGAGCATGAACCCCAGCGGCTGCGGGTATCCTTCATGGTGATGGAAGAGACGGTGGCGCGGATTGTCCTGGCGTGCGCCGCCACGAGCTTTTCCAGATCGGCGCGGGCTTCCTTCTTCAGGAAGGTCGCAATGCGGCGACCGGCATGTTCCGGCAGGCCGCTGACGCGCAGCACTGGCAGCCCGTCCAAGGTCACCACTTCGGTCAGACCACGCAGGGTGCCGGTATGTTCGATCCGGTGGCGCATGCCGCGCAGAAGGATTTCGCTGCCACCACGCAGGCTGCTGTCTGTTGTAAACTTCGCCAGTTTGGTCAGAAGCCAGCCCTGGTGCCGGTCCAGGAAGGCATTGACCTCATGGGCGGCAAGACCGCGCGGAATGGTCATCTTCAGCGCCCGTCCGCCAGGTTCGATCCTAAGCGTGATCCGCGTCGCCTGCTCATGCTGGCGAATGGTCAACGGCATCAGTCGGCCAGCGATGTCCAAGGTGCGCGTTTCCGGCGCGGGTGGCTTGGCTGGAGGTCTGCGGGATCTGGACAGAAGCGGAAACATGGAGGCAGTTTTATACGATTCGGGCTGATATCTGGCAAAGAAAAACCGGCATCGTCCGATGCCGGTTTCGACTATATGACGCGGTTGCTCTCGCAGCCCATCACGGCGTCTGGAATTCGGTCGGCGAGCCGCCATTGTCATTGCGCTTGACGCTGTTGCGCTCGCGCATGAAACGGTCGAACTCCTCCTGGTCCTTGGCGCGGCGCAGCTCGCGGGCATAGGCGTCGAACTCGGCGCGCATTTCGTCCAGCTTGCGGCGTTCCTGCTCGAGGCGCTCAAGCTCTGCCCGGCGCCAGTCGTCGAAGGCGACGTTGCCGGTGGAGTAGGAATGGCGATAGCGATTACGATGGCGACCGCATCCGGCAAACATGCCGTCGGTCTTGTCGTTCACATCCCGTTTGAACTCCCGCAAACGTTCCCCGAAGAGAATATAGGCGAGCATGGCGAAGCCGAGGGGCCAGAAGACCACGAAGCCTAGTACCATCAGGGCAATAGTAGCCGGAGTCCAATCCGGGCGAAGCAATGCAGATTGGTTCATTGTCAGGTATCCTCGCACGGCGCACCGCCCTCCGACCGATACCGATCGACGGAAAGGTTTCTGCGCGGTTTTTAAAGCTCTACCTGCATCTCAGCGCGTTCCAAGGACGCGCGGCGCGGTAAACGGCCCGATCTCTGCGGTACCGCTGGAATCGAGATGGTAACCTCTTCGTGAGGCTTCAATGGCATCGCCGAGCGGAATCGGACAAGTGTTTGAATCCGCCCGGATAATTCAACAAAAGCTAATCTTTTGCGCTGCTAGGACGCCATTTGATTTTGCATGATCTCATCCAAAAACCGCTTCGCGCTTTTTGGGATCATGCTTATCAGGCTGATTTTCCACCCTTGATGACCCGCTTGACGACCGGTCGGCCGGTGCGGGCATGCTCGCGCGTGAAGGCCAGAATGCGCGGCGCGATCTCGCGGCGGAAGCGCGAGCCGTTGAAGACGCCGTAGTGACCGACATCCGGCTGCAGATAGTGCATGCGCATATGGTCGGGAATGTTGGTGCAGATGGTCTGCGCCGCATGCGTCTGGCCGACGCCGGAGATATCGTCGTTCTCGCCTTCGACAGTCAGAAGCGCGACGTTGCGGATGGCGGTGGGATCGACGCGCTGGCCGCGATGCATAAGCTCGCCCTTGGGCAGCGCGTGTTTGATGAACACCTGATCGACTGTCTGCAAATAGAATTCCGCCGTCAGATCCATGACGGCCAGATATTCGTCGTAGAAATCGCGGTGCTTCTCGGCCGGCTCACCGTCATTCTTGACGAGATGCACGAAGAAATCCTTGTGGGCGATCATATGGCGGTCGAGGTTCATCGACATGAAGCCGGAAAGCTGCAGGAAGCCGGGATAGACCGGGCGCATGAAGCCCGGCTGCGGCCAAGGCACGTTCATGACGACATTGTCGGCAAACCATTCCAGCGGCTTGTCCTTGGCGAGCTGGTTGACCGCGGTCGGATTGATGCGCGTGTCGATCGGCCCCCCCATCAGCGTCATCGACGAGGGCGCGAGACGATCGCCCGCCGCTTCCATGACGGCAGCGGCCGCCAGAACCGGCACCGACGGCTGACACACGGCGACGACATGCGTGTCCGGCCCGAGGTGATGCAGCATCTCGATGACGTAATCGATGTAATCTTCCAGATCGAAAGTACCGTCGGTCATCGGCACCATGCGGGCATCGATCCAGTCGGTGATGTAGACATCAGCACCCGGCAGAAGGGCTTCGACGGTGCCGCGCAGCAGCGTGGCATAGTGACCCGACATCGGCGCGACGATCAGGATGCGCGGATCCGTGCCGTGGCCGGCGGGCAGGCTGCGCTCGAAATGGATGAGATTGCAGAAGGGCTTCTTCCAGACGATCCTCTCATACACGGATACAGGCTTACCCTCGATCAGCGTCTCATTGAGCCCGAATTCCGGCTTGCCGTAGCGCCTTGTCGTGCGCTCGAAAACCTCGAGGCTTGCCGTCAACGTGCGGCCGAACACCGTGTGCGAGAGGGGATTAAGCGGATTGGCATAGGCCAGACGCATCATGTCGGCCGCGGCGCGAAAAGGAGCGAGAGCGGCGTGATTGAGTTCGTAAAACTGATAAAACATGGGTGGCTTTGCCTTTCGTGATGCGGGTACGCAACCTCGCAAATCACCTCGTCATTGAAATGCACGCGCCTCGCGTGTCGGTGCTTTCACTACAGCGCTCCTCCAGTCACGCCATGCAGACGGATGATCACGGCTCCTCGGGCGCGATCCTCATCCTTTAAGCTCTTATTATCCAACCTAGCAGCTTTTGCTGCAGAGCAACATAACCGCGGACAGTTCTTTCTGTAAAAAAATGCCGGAGAATCGCTTCTCCGGCATCAACATTGATCTCAAAAAGTTAAAGTTCCTGAGCCGTACATCTTATGCGTCGGCCAGGAAGGTCTGGCGCTGCGTGCCGAGGCCTTCCATGCCAAGCTCGACGACATCGCCCGGCTTCAAATACTGCGGCGGCTTCATGCCCATGCCGACGCCGGGAGGCGTGCCGGTGGAGATGACGTCGCCCGGATGCAGCGACATGAACTGGCTGAGATAGGAGACCAGGTAGGCAACGCCATAGACCATGGTCTTGGTCGAGCCGTTCTGCATCGTCTTGCCGTTGACCTTGAGCCACATGCCGAGATTCTGCGGATCGGCGATCTCGTCCTTGGTGACGAGCCAGGGGCCGATCGGGCCAAAGGTGTCGCAGGATTTGCCCTTGGTCCACTGTCCCGAACGCTCGGTCTGGAAGGCGCGCTCGGAGACGTCGTGGGAAACGCAGTAACCGGCGACATAGTCAAGCGCATCGGCTTCGCTGACATATTTCGCTTTTTTGCCGATGACGACGCCGAGCTCGACTTCCCAATCGGTCTTTTCCGATCCGCGCGGGATCAGCACATTGTCGTTCGGGCCGACGATGGCGGAACTTGCCTTCATGAAGATGATCGGCTCCGGCGGCACCGTAGCGCCGGTTTCGGCAGCATGGTCGGAGAAGTTCAGGCCGATGCAGATGAACTTGCCGGTGCCGGCAACGCAAGCGCCGAGGCGACTTTCCGCCAGTTCGGGCAAGCTCTTGGGATCGAGGGCCGCGATCTTTGCAAGACCTGCCGGCGAAATGGCCTCGCCGCCGATGTCGGCGACGTGGGCGGAGAGATCGCGGATCTTGCCGTCGCTATCGAGAAGCGCCGGCTTCTCCCTGCCGACTTCGCCAACACGCAACAATTTCATGGATTTTCCTTCCCTGCATTTTCAAAGATGAGATTGGCTTTACCATATATGAACGAATTATTCACCAGTGTCACCAATCGATTTCGAAGAGCATAACACGTCCCGCCTTGCGGCACCGGAACAACAGCTTTTCTAGGACGATGGCAACGATCTGGCGATTTCGACGATGACGTCGAAAGCCGTATCGATATCATCAGCCGTCGCCTCGAACTGACCAGCCTGGAAACGAATGACGAACCGACCGCCGACGCGGGTCTGTGTCAGGTAGATTCGACCGTCATTGTTGATCGCCGTGATCAGGCGCTGCGTATGCTCCTCCTGATCGACACCGGCGGGTGCCTTGTGATCGAAAGAGAACAGCGACAGGAACGGTTGCGTCACGATCTCAAAGTCTGGTTCGTCGGCAAGACGCTTAGCCAGATTCTGCGACCAGGCGACATGGTTGCGGATCATCGTCCGCAGTCCTTCCAGCCCGTGATAACGCAGGAGGAACCAGAGCTTCAGCGCACGGAAGCGGCGGCCGAGCGGCACGGACCATTCCGAATAGTTGATGATGCCGTCATGGCCATGAGTGCGCAGATATTCCGGCTGGATCGCGAGCGTCCGCACAAGCGCGTCCGGCTCGCGAACGAACTGGACAGAACAATCGAACTGAGCGCCAAGCCACTTATGCGGGTTGAAGACGACGGAATCGGCCCGCTCGACACCCTGCCAGAGCTCGCGGAATTCCGGGCAGATCATCGCCGAACCGGCCCAGGCGGCGTCCACATGCACGTAGAGCCCGTTTGCATGCGCGACATCGACAACCGCGGCAATGTCATCGCAAGCGCCGACACTGGTGCCGCCAACGCAGGCAATCACGCCGGCCGGCAGCAGCCCGGCTGCGCGGTCGCGCGCTATCGCGGCGGCAAGCGCCTGCGGGTCCATGGCGTTGCTGGGACCACCCGAGGGAATGCGCACCAGATTTTCGCCGCCGACACCGGCAATCCAGATGGCGCGATCAATCGAGGTGTGAACCTGATTGGTGGAATAGATGCGCACAGCCTTGTTGGCTGCAAGCCCACCGCTGTTGCCCTGCCAGTTCAGTGCTCTCTCGCGCATCACGAGAACGGCCGCAAGTGTTGCTGTCGACGCCGAATCCTGTATGACGCCGGTGAAGCTCTCCGGCAGGCCGAGGGCTTGGCGCAGCCAATCGACCACCTTGGTTTCCAATTCGGTGGCGGACGGTGATGTCTGCCAGAGCATGCACTGGGCGGCGATGGCGCTGACCAGATATTCGGCGATTACCGAGACCGGCGCCGCATTGGCAGGGAAATAGGCAAAGAAGCGCGGATGCTGCCAATGCGTCATCCCGGGAACAAGAATATCCTCGAAATCTTTGAAGATATCCTCCATGGCTTCGCCGGATTCCGGTGGAGAATCAGCGATATGCGCGGATATTTCTCCCGGTGCCATCTTCGCCCGTACCGGCCTGTCCCGAAGCGACGCGCGATAATCCACGCCCCAATTTGCCGCCTTCTCCGACCACTGCCGGAACTCTTCCCAATTCATGACGGTCCTCCCCGCTCTATCGAACGAGGCGGACCTTAGACCGGTTTTCGCATACGGTCGAGTATCAGAACAGCTCGTCGAGAGCGGGCCCGAGCGGCACGATACCGGTCGGATTGAGCGAAGTTATCGAGTAATAACCGCGCTTGATGTGATCGAAGCTGACTGTCTCTGCAATCCCCGGCCAATCAAGCATGCGATGGCAGAAGGACTGGAGATTGGCATAGTCGGAGAGGCGGCGAATATTGCATTTGAACAGGCCATGATAGGCGACATCGAAGCGGACGAGGGTGACGAACAGCCTGATATCGCTTTCGGTGGGCTGATTGGCAAAGAGGAAGTCCCTGCCCTCCAGCTCCGTCTCCACCCAATCGAGGCAGTTGAATACCTCGTTGAAAGCTTCTTCGTAGGCGATCTGAGTCGTGGCAAAGCCGGCACGATAGACACCGTTGTTGAGGGCGGGATAGATCCGGGCATTGAAACGATCGATATCTTCCCGTTTGCCCGCCGGATAGAGATCGATGTCATTGCGGGCGAGATCGCCGAAGCCATCATTCAGCATCCGCAGGATATCGGATGACTCGTTGTTGACGATCGTCCCGGTTTGCTTGTCCCAGAGCACCGGGACGGTGGCGCGGCCGGTGAAGGCCGGATCGGCCTTCGTATAAATCTCGTGCATATAGGTGACGCCATTGACGGCGTCATTCGTAGCGCCCGGATAATCACCAAAGCGCCAGCCCTGCTTGGATAGGACGGGCTCGACGATGGAAACGGAAATGGCCTCTTCCAGGCCCTTGAGCTTGCGCCCGATGAGAGTACGAGACGCCCAGGGGCAGATCAGCGCGACATAAAGGTGATAACGGCCGGCTTCCGCTTTGAAACCACCCTCGCCCGTTGAACCTGCCCGGCCATCGGGCGTCACCCAATTGCGAAAGCTCGACGTCTGGCGAACGAAGCCGCCCTTCTCATCCTTGGCCTGGACCGGCTGCCAATCTTCTGTCCATTTCCCGTTTAACAGCAAGCTTTCGTCTCCGCGCGCGTTTCTTCTTGCTCACAGCATAGCGTAACAGAATTTCACTGGAATAACGCAAACTTGAAACAGACTGTCTACCTGGCGCGTGCGGATACGGCTATGTATGAAAACCTGCAGCTTATGATCAAGTTCACTGGAGCATCCCATGGCGAAATCCGTTTCTACGGTCAGGACCGATCATGCCAGCCGCTATTTGCAGCAACTCTGCAAGCACTGGAGCCACAAATTTGAGGTGGAATTCAACGAAACTGCGGGCAAGGTGCCATTCCGCCCGGAGGCATCCCTTGGATTGGCAGCCGACGCCGCCAACCTGATCCTGACGTTGAATGTCGAGAAGTCCGAAGATCTTGAGCGCATGCAAAATGTCGTCGCCGATCATCTGAAGCGCTTCGCCTTCCGCGAAGAGCTCGACGTGGTCTGGACCGCCGACGCAAGCGCCGTATAGCTCTTACCCTTATATTATCGCGCCCACGATCTCATTTTCCGAGATCGGCAACCGGCTCCCTCTGACGAAAGAAGCCCCCAATGACATCAAGCAATAGCCGCGAATCCCAATATCCGATCGACAAGCTTTTTCTCGACCGCTGGTCACCCCGCGCCTATTCCAACGAGAGTATGCCGGAAGCCGATCTGTTGACCATCCTGGAAGCAGCGCATTGGGCACCATCCGCCTCGAACCTGCAGCCCTGGCGTTTCCTTTACGCTCTGCGCGGCTCGGAAAACTGGGACAAGTTCCTGAGCGTCCTGGTCGAGTTCAACCAAGGTTGGGTGAAGTCCGCATCCGCGCTGCTTTTCGTCATTTCCCGCACCCACAATGGCGAGCTTGGCTCGGCCGAACAGAAGCCCAGCTATAGCCATTCGTTCGATGCAGGCGCAGCCTGGGGCTTCCTTGCAGTCCAGGCACATCTAGCCGGCTACGAAGCGCATGGGATGACCGGCTTCCACGTTGAAAAGTCCTATGAAGTCCTCGGCATCCCTGACGGCTTCCGCGTCGAAGCGGCCGTTGCGATAGGCAAGGTCGGCGACAAGAACCAGCTTCCGGAAAAGCTGCGCGAGCGCGAAGTGCCAAGCCAGCGCAAGCCGCTTTCGGAACTCGCCTTTAACGGCACCTTCATCGCCAAGTAATTGGATATAAATAGAAAAGGCCCGCCTGGAGCATCCGGGCGGGCCTTTTTCTTTTTTGGCAATAGAACTTTTCTTGCTTCTTTACGCGTTCCGGACGGAAAACTGCTGCGCACTTTTCCTGGAAATGCTCCAGATCAGATGTCGAGATTGGCGACGTTCAGCGCATTGTCCTGAATGAACTCGCGCCGTGGCTCGACTTCGTCGCCCATCAACCGGGCGAACAAGCCATCGGCATCCGTCGCATCGTTAACCCTTACCTGCAGCAGCGTGCGGACATTCGGATCGAGCGTCGTTTCCCAGAGTTGCTCGGCATTCATTTCGCCGAGACCCTTGTAGCGCTGCATGGTCAGGCCCTTGCGGCCAGCGGTGAAGATCGTTTCCAACAGCTTGCGCGGCCCGGAAACCTCGGCTTCGCCATCACGGCGCACGAGCTTCGGCGGCACGACGTAGGTCTCCTTAAGGCGGACGCCGAGCTGGTCGATGAGGCGTGCATCCTGGGAGCCGATCAGCGCCATGTCGAGAAGGATGACTTCCTTGACGCCGCGGACCGTGCGCTCGAAACGCAGACCACCCTCACCCGTCACGACGCCGCTCCAGCCGCGCTCGGTTTCCTCGGCGATGAGGTCGAGCCGCTTGGCGACGTCATCCACCAGAACAGCCGCCCGCGCCTGATCGCTGACCAGCTCGGCATTGAGCGCGCCGGCGATCGCCGCCTGCTCGACGACATCGCGATTGTAGCGCGAATGCAGATTGTCGATCAGCGTACGCAGACGCAGAGCATCGGAAATAACCTCGCGCAGATCCTGTCCCGCGCGTACTTCACCGCTGCCAAGCCGGAGGCTGGCATCGTCGAGGCCTTGCGCGATCAGATATTCTTCCAGCGCCTTCTCGTCCTTCAGATATTGCACCGACTTGCCGCGCGCCACCTTATAAAGCGGTGGCTGGGCGATATAGAGATGGCCGCGTTCGATGAGGTCAGGCATCTGGCGGAAGAAGAAGGTGAGCAGCAGCGTACGGATATGGGCACCGTCGACGTCTGCATCCGTCATGATAATGATCTTGTGATAACGCAGCTTGTCGGCGTTAAACTCGTCCTTGCCGATGCCGGTGCCGAGCGCGGTGATCAGCGTGCCGATTTCCTGGCTCGACAGCATCTTGTCGAAGCGTGCACGCTCGACGTTTAGGATCTTGCCGCGCAGCGGCAGGATCGCCTGGTTTTCGCGTGAACGGCCCTGCTTGGCAGAGCCGCCTGCCGAGTCACCCTCGACGAGGAAGACTTCGGACTTGGCTGGATCGCGCTCGGAGCAATCGGCGAGCTTGCCCGGCAGCGATGCGATATCAAGCGCACCCTTGCGGCGGGTCAGTTCACGCGCCCTGCGGGCCGCCTCGCGAGCGGCTGCGGCCTCCACGACCTTGCCGACCAGCACCTTGGCTTCAGACGGATGTTCTTCGAGCCAGGTGCTGAGCGCTTCGTTGACGAGGCTTTCCACGACCGGGCGAACTTCGGAGGAAACCAGCTTGTCCTTGGTTTGCGAAGAGAACTTCGGGTCGGGAACCTTGACCGACAGCACGGCAGTCAGGCCTTCGCGGCAATCATCACCCGTCAGCGTTACCTTTTCCTTCTTGGTGATGCCGGATGACTCGCCGTAGGAGGTGATCTGGCGCGTCAGAGCCGCGCGGAAGCCGGCCATATGCGTGCCGCCGTCGCGCTGCGGGATATTGTTGGTGAAGCAGAGGACGTTTTCGTGGTAGCTGTCGTTCCACCACATCGCGACTTCGACCGTGATGCCGTCCTTCTCGCTGCGGATCGACACCGGCTTCTGAACCAGCGGCTTCTTGGCGCGATCGAGGTAGGCGACGAAGGCTTCCAGGCCGCCGTCATAGAGCATCTCTTCCTGCCTGACGTCGGAATGACGCTTATCGGTCAAAAGGATGCGGACGCCGGAATTCAGGAAGGCCAGTTCGCGCAGGCGATGTTCCAGCGTGCTGTAATCGAACTCCGTCATGGTGAATGTTTCGGAGCTCGGCATGAAGCTCACTTCCGTGCCGGTCGCATTGCCGGCATCGCCCGTTTGCTTCAGCGGCGCGTCGGCAACGCCATGGGTGAAGCTCATTTCATGGACATTGCCCTGGCGGCGGATCTTCAGCTTCAACCAGACGGACAGCGCGTTGACGACGGAAACGCCGACGCCATGCAGACCGCCGGAGACCTTATAGGAATTCTGGTCGAATTTGCCGCCGGCATGCAGCTGGGTCATGATGACCTCGGCGGCGGAAACGCCTTCGCCGGTGTGGATATCAGTCGGGATGCCGCGGCCGTTGTCGGTAACCGTGACCGAACCATCGGGATTAAGGGTAACCGTGACGATATCGGCATGACCGGCCAAAGCCTCGTCAATGGCGTTGTCGACAACTTCGTAGACCATATGATGCAGGCCGGAACCGTCATCCGTATCACCGATATACATGCCGGGACGCTTGCGCACGGCATCAAGGCCTTTGAGAACCTTGATGCTGTCTGCGCCATATTCGGCGCTACCGCCGTTTTCGGTTACGGATGTATCGGTCATTTATTGAAGTCTTTCCAGTGTTTAGAGAATCTCGCCGATCGCGGCCGAATCAGCGGTTTTTCTTTCCCTGAATATAGGATGTTTCACCCCGAACTTCCAAATGGAAGGCCCCGAAGTCAGGCATAAAGCAGGGGATTAAGGCGCTTTTCAGCCGGTTTTCCCGCCATTTTCGAGAACGCGATCTAGCTCTCGGATCGTTGCGGCGTCAAGGTTACGAATCTTGCCCGCCAAGCGGTTGACAAAGGCCGTGTATTCGGGCGCAAGCCCCGATGTATCGACGACGATGCGCGGATCGGAAAATCGTGCCAGCAGGAACAACTCCTCGGCCTCATCCCAGATAATGTTGAAATATCCGGCGATACGCTGCAGCAGATCGAAGGTCGGCGTGCCGCGCTTTCCGTGTTCTAAGGCGGATAAATAAGCCGGAGTCACATTCAGCGCGGCGGCCATCTGCTTCTGCGAGACGCCCTTGCGCAATCTCAGCTTTCGTACCGCTTCGCCGAAGGGGGTCATGGCTTCTCCCCCTTTGCGCGCGCGAGGCGAATATAGAGCGCGCCGTCGCCGCCATGGTGCTGAGCCGCAGTCTCGTAGGAGGAGATCAGGAAACGGAATTCCGGCTTGGAAAACCAGAGCGGTACGGCACGTTTAAGGGCGCCTTCGCTGCCCATGGAGCTGCCCTTGCCGGTAATGACCAGCACATGCCGAAGACCGCGACCATGCGCTCGCAGAAGGAAATCCAGAAGCATGCCGTGCGCCTCGCTCTGGATCAGACCATGGAGATCAATGCGCGCTTCCAGCGCCAGCCGACCCTTGGCGATCTTGCGCTTGACGGGACGTTCCAGCGGATGATGGCGGCCAGCGGGCTGCTTTGCGGGTGCCGAAGCTTCCTGCGCCTCCGAGGTTACGGGCGCTATCTTTGCCTTTGCGACGCGGACACTTTCCTCGTCTTCGGCTTCAGCCGCCAGCGCCGCTTCGAAAGCCTCGACATCCGCCATGCTGCGGCCTGGCATGGGGCGCGTGCTTTTGGCAACTTTGCCCCAGAGGATGCGGTCCTCCGTGCTGAGCTTACGCTCCTTGTCCTTTCGTTCCGGGGCCATCAGCCAAACCTTTGCGCTGCCGCCTTTGGAATGAGTATATAAAAATCGGCGTCGTTGCGCACGGTGCCGGCAAGCTCCCCGGCATCATAGCCCGAACCGGTAAAGATATCGCCGCGCGCCGGTCCGACGATCGCCGAGCCGGTGTCGAGCGCCAGCATCAGCCGGGCGAACGGCTTGCCGTCATCGAGATGCTTCAGGCTTTCCGAGCGGATGAAGAATGGGAAACCGAAGGTATGGATCAGCCGGTCGACCGCCAGCGAACGACCGGCAACCAAGGGCACCTTGGCGGCCGCGATCGGGCCGAGGGTCTCATCGCTAACATCGGCCTTGCGGAAGAAAATATAGGACCGATTGTGCGCGAGGACTTCATCGACCTGCTCCGGATGGGCATAAAGCCAGTCGCGGATCGTTTGCATGGAGATCGTTGCGCGGTCGAGCAAGCCACGGTCGATCAGCAAACGGCCCACCGCCGAGAAGGAATGCCCGGCCTTGGCAGCATAGGTGATGCGACCAAGCTGCCCATCCGGATAGCGCAGACGGGCAGCACCCTGCACATGCACGAAGAAGACATCGACCTTGGATTTCGCCCAGGCAATTTCCAGGTCCTTGCCTTCAAGGTAACCGCGATCGATCTCGCCACGGTCCGGATAGGCTGAAATCGCTCCGTCGCAGAAGCGTCCGAACATATAGGACGGATCGAGATCCAACGGCCGGTTGCTATCGTCGAGATCGATCAGATCGTCCGGCCGGCGATAGAATGGATAGCGGTAGGTTTCATCCCGCATGGCCGAGACTTCGATCTCCGGCTCGAAGAATGCCGTCACGAAACCATTTCCGCCATCGCCGCGACGGATGAAGAAAGGCTGGCAGTGTTCTTCGAAGAAGGCGCGGGCCTCGGCCGCATCTTGCGGCTCGCTTCCTTCCGCCTCATCAAGCAGCGTCAGGAGATCCTCGGCCGTCAGCCCGGCTGTGCCGGTACGATAGGGCTTCACATTGCGGATATGGGTCCGACAGTTCCTCATAGCGCGAAAAAGGCTAGAAGGATCGTCGTCCTTCCAGCCCTTCAGATCGGCGAAGGTTGCCGGCTCCAGCCTGAATTCCTGCGATGGGCTCGTCATTGTTCGGATTCGGTCGCCACAAGTTTCCAGTTCGGATCGCGGGAACGCGTATCGCGGGCAAAGGTCCAGAGATCGCTGATCTCCGCCACAGCTTCGGCATCGCCATCGATGAGTGCGCCGGCCTTGTCATAGGTGGCCGAGATCATCTGGCTGACGATGCGCATGGTGACGAAAGCTTCGGTCCCTTTCACCTCGGCAGTGACGATATCTGCCTTGTCGATGCCGACGAAGGTCGACTTGACCTTCTCTCCCTTGCCTTCGCGATCGGCGATGGCTGCGTCGAAGCCTTCATAAACTTCGCGGGACAAAAGCCCCTTCAAAGATTTGCGGTCGCCGTCGGCAAAGGCAATGACGATCATCTCGTAGGCCATGCGAGCGCCATTGACGAATTCCTTCGGGTTGAAGGAAGGATCGGCCTTGCTGACTTCTCGCAGCGAATTATTCAGCTGAGTGCCAGCCGGCGTGAAGGCGTCCACGGCTGCAAAACGATCTTCCTCTTCGGTCGCATCGCGGCGCGGCAAGGTCACCACCTTGCCCGCATCCGGCGGCGTCGGGCCGCTTGCCGGATCAGCGGAGCCATAGAGATCGCGCGGCGGCTTCTCGTTTCCCGTGCGGCGACCAAGGACACTGCGCAACTGAAAGAAGATCAGCACCGCCGCCACCAGGAAAAAGATCGTCACAAAGTCGTTTGCACCCATCTCGTATTGGAACCACCGTTAAAATTAAAGTTTCAATCCCCATATAGTCCGCATCGATCTATCATTCAAATAGCGGACCAGTTTCTTTATTATATGCGAGAAACCAACGCTTACGCGAAGAAACCCGCTTTCAGGACCACCGTAACATGCGCCTATCACTTCTTCCTATCTTCGTTTTCCTGATGCCTCTGGCTGAAATTGCCGGATTCATCATCGTCGGAAAGATGATCGGCGTCTGGGCGACACTGGGGCTCGTCATCCTCAGCGTACTGCTCGGTGCCGTTCTGCTAAGAATTCAGGGTATCGGCATCCTGCAGCGCATCTCGGCCGAAAGCCGCAATGGCGGCGACCCCGGCCGCGAGATGGTGCATGGCGCCATGATCGTCGTCGCCGCTTTCTTCCTGATGCTGCCCGGTTTCATCTCCGATCTCATCGGCCTCTTGCTTTTCATTCCGGCCGTACGCGATCTTGCCTGGACGATGCTGCGTAAACGCATCATTATCGTCGGCAATTCCCGCGCCTTTCGACGCGGACAGTATCCCGGCGCCGGCCCGCAGGGGCGACCGCAAAAGCCTGGAACGGTGGTCGATCTCGACGAAAGCGATTTCCATCGCGAGCCAAACCGCAAGTCGCCCTGGTCGGATCAGAAGCGGCTCGAGGACTAGGGCTGCAGCCTCAAGGCGGCAGGGGCATAAGGGTTGTGCGCCCCTATTCGAAATGCTAGATGGCGACACCCATCGAGACGTGAGAGGACACCCCCATGGCCAACGAGAACAGCGGAAACGGTGCAGCCAGCCCGAGCCTTAGCATCCTTGCTCAGTACACCAAGGATCTTTCCTTCGAAAATCCGGGTGCTCCGCGCTCGCTTCAGGCCAGGGAAAATGCTCCGGACATCAACATCAATGTCAACGTCAACGCCAACCCGTTGTCGGACGAGGATTTCGACGTCGTTCTGACGCTGAACGCCGAAGCCAAGGACGGCGAGCGCGTTCTCTTCCACACCGAGCTGGTTTATGGCGGCGTCTTCCGTGTTACCGGCTTCCCCCAGGAACACATGCTGCCGCTGCTCTTCATCGAGTGCCCGCGCTTGCTGTTCCCCTTCGCCCGTCAGATCATTGCCGACGTCACCCGCAATGGTGGCTTCCCGCCGCTGATGATCGACCCGATCGATTTCGCGCAGATGTTCACGCAGCGTATGGCCGAAGAACAGGCCCGCGCCCAGGTCTCGGCCGTTCCGAACTAAGTCTGAATTTTTCCACCCTGGAAACGAAAATGCCCGGATCACAGTCCGGGCATTTTCTTTTATGCGCTTAGGAAAGCACCCTATTCGGACACGCTATATTTGGACCAGATTCCCTTCGCGCCGAGCTTGGCGACCAGCGCCGAATGGGCGGCGAGTTCTTCATCGCTCAACCGACTAGGCAGCTGATTGGGCCGCGCAAGAACATCGGCAACGACATCCGCCGCTTCATCGCTTTGGCGCGAACGCGCCGACGAACCGTTGGCGCTGCCAAGACCAAGCGCGGTCTGACGGCCGCCGATCATCTCGATATAGACTTCGGCCAGTAGTTCGGAGTCGAGCAACGCTCCGTGCTTGGTGCGATGCGAATTGTCGATGCCGTAGCGGCGGCAGAGCGCATCCAGCGAATTCGGACCCATGGGGTGCTTGCGCCGGGCCATCGCCAGCGTGTCGATCACCATATCCGGCAGGATCGGCGGCCGGCCGAGCCTTGCGAACTCCGCATTGACGAAGCCCATATCGAAGGTGGCGTTGTGCGCGATCCATTTGGCATCGCCGAAGAATTCGAGAATTTGATCCGCAACAGTTTCGAAGGGCGGTTTGTCCTTCAGCGATTCATCGGTAATACCGTGGACGGCTAGCGCATCCGGATGGACCTTTCGGTCGCCGGGATTGATGAAGAGATGCAGTGTCTTGCCGGTCGGGAAATGGTTGATGAGCTCGATGCCGCCGATTTCGATGATACGGTCCGCCCTGTTGTCGAGGCCTGTGGTTTCCGTATCGAAAATGATTTCGCGCATGTAGTGCTCCGCCTTCCTATTTCTTGCTCTGCTGCTTGCGTCGCAGATCCGCGATGATCTCTCTCACCTGTTCGCCAGCCGCCTCGATGCTTCCACCCGTATCGATGATGTAATCGGCACGCGCCCGCTTTTCGGCATCCGGCGTCTGGCGGGAGAGAATCATATTGAATTTTTCCTCCGTCATGCCCGGCCGGGCAAGCACTCTTTCTCTTTGAATCTGTGGATCGCAGCTGACGACAACGATCTTGTCCAGCCTCGTTTCCGCACCGGTTTCAAACAGCAGCGGAATATCGAGCACGATCATATCAGCGCCGGCCTGCCGGTGACGTTCGAGAAACTGGTGTTCGCGTTCGCGCACAAGCGGATGAACGATGGCTTCGAGCCGCTTGAAACCGGAGGGATCGCTCGTAAGCTTTCGGCTGAGCTCCTGCCGGTCGACCTTGCCGTCGCTGGTAGAGCCGGGAAAAGCTGCCTCGACCAGCGGAACCGCTTCGCCGCTATAGAGATCATGGACGACGGCATCGGAATCATTCACGGGGATCCCAGCCTCGGCGAAAAGTTTCGCCGAGGTCGACTTTCCCATGCCGATCGATCCTGTCAGCCCGATCCTGATCATATCAGTGCTTTTCCATGTCGGCGATGATCAAAGCTCTCAAGGTTTCATCGACCACTGGGCGCCGTCCGAACCATTTTTCGAACCCCGGCACAGCCTGATGCAGCAGCATGCCAAGACCATCGACGATGGCAAAGCCCTGCTCCTCGGCCTGAGCCAGAAGCGGCGTTTTCAGCGGCACATATACAATGTCGGTAACGACGGCTCCTTGCACAAGAGGCGAGAAGTCGATCCGGGGTGCCGCTTCGCCATCCATGCCGAGCGACGTCGTATTGATAAATAGGCCGACGCCTTGCATGACCTCGCCGAGCGCTGCCATCGGATGGGCATGAACGCGTTCGCCAAAACGATCGGCCAATTCCTGCGCCCGCTCCACCGTGCGATTGACCACATGGATTTCCTTGAAGCCGCGGTCGCGAACCGCCTGGATAATGGCGCGACTGGCGCCGCCTGCTCCGAGGATCAGAGCGCGATCACCGCGATCCCAGCCGGGATGGCGCTCGTCGAGGTTCGCCGTGAAACCGCGGCCGTCGGTATTGGTCGCGTGAAGGACCCCGTCCTGAAGCCATAGCGTGTTGGAAGCGCCAAGCTCTTCCGAAAGGGCATCCGGCCGATCCGCCAGTTTGAACGCCGCTTCCTTATGAGGGATGGTGACATTGCCGCCAACGAAGCCGCTGGTGCCATCTTTCAGCGAGGCAATGAAAGAAGGAAACTCCGCCACAGGAACTTCATGGGCGCGATAACTGCCGGCTAAATCGAGCTGCCGCAGCCAGTAGCCGTGGATCAAAGGCGAGCGGGAATGCTTGACCGGGTAGCCCGTGACAAACGCTTTCGGCCCTTGTGTTTCACGTGAATCATCCATCGATCGCTCCCAACTCGCGCAGTTTTTCAAGAAGCGGCACCATCGGCAATCCGACGATCGTGAAATAGTCGCCGTCGATCTTGGAGAAGAGCTGGATACCCTCCCCCTCGAGTTGATACGCGCCGACACTCGACAATGCCTTCTCGCCGACGCGGCTGAGATGCCGATGAATGAAATCGGTCGACAGCGCGCGCATCGTCAGATTGGCGTGTGACATATGCTCCCAGATGATATCGCCGTTGCGCGCCAGGGCGATAGCGCTATTCAAACGGTGGGTCTGCGCCGACAAGATCTTCAAATGATTTTCGGCGTCGGCGATGGTCTTCGGCTTGTGGAAGACCTTGCTGCCGAGTGACATGGTTTGATCCGAGCCGATGATCAGCGAGCCCGGAAAGCGATCGCTCACCTCTTTGGCCTTTGCCTTGGCCAGCACCAGCGCTACTGCATCGGGGCTGGCGCCATTGTGCTCCAGCGGCGCCTCAATGGCACGCTCGTCAATATTGGCGGCGATGGCCTGGAAATGCAGTCCTGCATTCTCCATCAGCATGCGGCGAAACGGGCTGGACGACGCAAGGATAAGGGGCAAGGTCATGACATCTGCCTCTGAGATTATGATGTGCAGCGCTTAACGCAGCTTGGGGCGCAGGGCAACAATGGCCGCGGCAGTCTCTTCGATCGAACGGCGTGTGACGTCGATGATCGGCCAATTGTGCCGCGCGCAAAGCGAGCGGGCATATTTCAGCTCTTCGGAGATGGCGGCACGATCGGTGTAGTCGCCACGATCAAAGCCGGGCGTCGCGCCGAGGATACGGTTTTCGCGCACCTGAGAAATGCGATCGGTCGTTGCCACCAGTCCGACGATCAACGGTTTCGTCGCCCTGGCCAGGCTTTCCGGCAGAGGCACGCCATGAACGATCGGAATATTGGCCGTCTTGATGCCGCGATTGGCGAGATAGATGCTGGTCGGCGTTTTCGAGGTACGGCTAATACCGATGATGACGACATCGGCATCATCGTAATCGTCGGGCATCTGCCCGTCATCGTGATCCATGGTGAAGTTCAGCGCTTCGATGCGGGCAAAATAGTCCGCATTCATCACATGCTGTGCACCCACCCGGCGGCGCGAGGCTGTACCAAGGTAAGTCTGAAAAACATTCATGACCGGTTCGAGCACATTCACGCAGGGCACGCCCATATCCCGGCAACGCTCGGCAATGAAATCTGCTAACTCGCGATCGACGATCGTATAGAGGACGATGCCCGGGCTGTGATCGATCGCCTCCAGAACGGGCAGCAGCTGCTTGCGGTTCCGAATCAGTGGATAGACGTGCTCGATCGGCTGTGTGGCGTGGAATTGCACGGAAGCAGCCCGGCCGGCGGAGATGAGAGTCTCTCCTGTTGAGTCAGAAATCAGGTGCAGATGAAAGAAGCTCGTTCGGTTTTCCACGCTACTTTCCATCGCCTGTTGATATCTCGGGAGAAAAGAGAGGTACGAGAACCGGCCTATCCAGGGCAAGTGGAAAACCGCCGAGTTTTCCACATTTGGAATTTTCGCGAGACGGCTTTCGCGGTGGCTGTGGGCAATGTGGACAAATTGAACTGAGGCTGAGAGCTCCCCAGCTTATCCCCAGGCGGGGTCAAAGCGAAGCCTTCGACAAGCCGTTCAAAAGATTGAAAGATCCTGTTCTCTTTCCACATTTCCCATCGACGACACCGATTTGTTTGCTCGTTTGCCGTTCAGCCGCGACAAATTGGACAGGTACTGGATGAACTTTAATCCTTGATAGTCACCGACTCTAAGAAATAGAAACCTTAGATATATGTTTGATTTTATATAGGACGACGTCTTTGACCGATGAACGCCGGAAGATCATGCGGGTGCTGAGCGGAGAAACGCTTTCCCCTCCCCCTCTCTGGCTGATGCGCCAGGCTGGTCGCTATCTGCCGGAGTACCGCGAGACACGCGCCAAGGCCGGAAGTTTTCTCGATCTCTGTTATACGCCCGACCATGCGGTGGAAGTGACATTGCAGCCGATCAGACGCTATGGCTTCGATGCGGCTATTCTCTTTTCGGATATTCTCGTCATCCCCGATGCATTGAAGCGCAATGTTCGTTTCACCGAGGGACACGGGCCGGAGATGGATCCGATCGACGAGGCTGGAATTCTGGCCCTGAAGCCGGATGGGGTGATTGCGCACCTTGCGCCCGTCATGGAGACGGTTCGGCGGTTGCGGCAGGGCTTGCCCCTGGAGACGACGCTGCTCGGCTTCTGCGGCGCGCCCTGGACCGTTGCGACCTATATGATTGCCGGACACGGCACGCCTGACCAGGCTCCTGCCCGTCTGTTTGCCTATCGCCACCCCAAGGCGTTCGATCATCTCCTGATGCTGCTTGCCGATATATCCGCCGATTATCTCGTGGCGCAGATCGATGCCGGCGCCGACGCCGTACAGATTTTCGATTCCTGGGCCGGTGTGCTCGGTGAGAAGGAATTCGAGGCCTATGCCGTCAGGCCGGTCGCGCGAATGATTGCTTCCGTAAAAGCACAGCGACCGCACGCGCGGATCATCGCCTTCGCCAAGGGCGCTGGATACCAGCTGAAAACCTATCGGCAGAAGACAGGTGTGGACGCAATCGGTCTCGACTGGTCGGTACCACTGGCATTCGCGCGGGACCTGCAGCAGGAAGGCCCTGTGCAGGGCAATCTCGATCCGATGCGCGTCGTTGCCGGCGGCAAGGCGCTGGAGGACGGTATCGACGACATCCTGCAGCAGCTCGGTAACGGCCCACTGATTTTCAATCTTGGGCACGGGATAACGCCGCAGGCAGATCCGGCCAATGTTGCTGCGCTCGTCGAACGCGTGCGCGGATGGAGAGGCTGACGACGATGGAGAAGCAGACCGATACGGCCCCCGGCCAGAGGGCCGGACGACGGGCCTATTTTATGATCCTGGCTTTTGCTGTGCTGGCGATAGGATTGTTCGCCTGGCATCCGGTCGATCTCTATCTCTGGATCAAGGCGCTTCATATCATCGCCGTCATCTCATGGATGGCCGGAATGTTCTATCTGCCGCGGCTTTTTGTCTATCACACCGACGCCGAGCCGGGTTCGCAGCAATCGGAAACCTTCAAGGTGATGGAGCAACGTCTTCTGCGCTATATCATCAACCCGGCGATGATCCTGACTTGGATTTTTGGGCTCTATCTCGCCTGGTCGGTCTATGATTTCCAGGGCGGCTGGCTGCATGCGAAGATCGGGCTCGTTGTGCTTCTGTCCGCTGTTCACGGCCATTTCAGCAGCGCCGTGCGCGCCTTTGCCCGAGACCAGAACAAGCATTCGGCACGCTATTGGCGAATGATGAACGAGGCGCCAACACTTCTGATGATCGTGATCGTCATCCTGGTGGTGGTGAAGCCGTTTGCGTAAGATCGGGCCATTTTTGGTAGGGACGTTAAATTTCCTTCATTTTGCATGCCCCCCTTGCGGTTCGGAAAGTGAGTCGCTATTTTCCCGCCATCTTCTCTTCGTGGCATGTATCCATTCTGTCGCCCGCGAGCGCCCCCTATCGCGGTTCTGAATACGAGCAACATTGCCTTTCCCCTTCAAAAAAATGAGTAATTCCCTTCATGGCTGAAATGAAGCTTCAGGAACTGAAAAATAAATCCCCGACCGATCTCCTGGCCTTTGCCGAATCGCTCGAGGTCGAAAACGCCAGCACGATGCGCAAACAGGAATTGATGTTTGCCATCCTGAAGGTGCTCGCAAGCCAGGACGTGGAAATCATCGGCGAGGGCGTCGTCGAAGTTCTGCAGGACGGCTTTGGTTTCCTTCGCTCCGCTAACGCGAACTATCTTCCCGGTCCGGACGACATCTACATCTCTCCCTCCCAGATCCGCCGCTTCTCGCTGAAGACGGGCGACACGGTCGAGGGACCGATCCGCGGTCCGAAGGAAGGCGAGCGCTATTTCGCGCTGCTGAAAGTCAACACCATCAATTTCGACGATCCGGAAAAGATCCGTCACAAGGTCCACTTCGACAATCTGACGCCGCTCTATCCGAATGAGCGTTTCCGCATGGAACTCGACGTTCCCACCTCGAAGGATCTCTCTCCCCGCGTCATCGATCTGGTGGCGCCACTCGGCAAGGGTCAGCGCGGCCTGATCGTCGCTCCGCCCCGTACCGGTAAGACCGTTCTCCTGCAGAATATCGCTCATTCGATCACCGCCAATCATCCGGATTGCTACCTGATCGTGCTTCTGATCGACGAACGTCCGGAAGAAGTGACCGACATGCAGCGCTCCGTGCGCGGCGAAGTCATCTCCTCGACCTTCGATGAGCCGGCGGTTCGCCACGTGCAGGTCGCCGAGATGGTTATCGAAAAGGCCAAGCGCTTGGTCGAGCACGGGCGCGACGTTGTCATCCTCCTCGATTCCATCACCCGTCTCGGCCGCGCCTACAACACCGTCGTCCCTTCCTCCGGTAAGGTTCTGACTGGCGGTGTCGACGCCAACGCCCTGCAGCGCCCGAAGCGCTTCTTCGGCGCCGCCCGTAATATCGAAGAAGGCGGTTCGCTGACCATTATCGCGACGGCGCTCATCGATACTGGCAGCCGCATGGACGAAGTCATCTTTGAAGAATTCAAGGGCACCGGTAACTCGGAAATCGTTCTCGACCGCAAGGTCGCCGACAAGCGCATCTTCCCGGCTATGGATATCCTCAAGTCCGGTACGCGTAAGGAAGACCTGCTGGTGCCGCGTCAGGACCTGCAGAAGATCTTCGTTCTGCGCCGTATCCTCGCGCCGATGGGCACGACCGACGCGATCGAGTTCCTCATCGACAAATTGAAGCAAACGAAGAACAATCCGGATTTCTTCGAGTCGATGAATACGTAACTATTAGCTAGTTTTAGCGGCGTCTCTTTGAGAGAGACCGTGAAATGGTATGATCGGGTCGCTTAGTGCGGCCCGATTTTCATTTTGCGGAGTTCGATGAGCTCCTTGAACATGCAATCCGATCAGAATCGATTCGGAAGCGGATCAATTTTATGAACGCAGCGAACCAAACGATCTATGCTCTTTCCAGCGGCAGCCTTCCCGCCGGTGTCGCGGTTATTCGCATCAGCGGCAAGCAGGCGATGGCAGCCGTGGAATCGCTCGTGGGTTCCGTACCGGCGCCTCGTCATGCAGTATTGAAAACGATTCGGACTCGTAACGGTCTTATCCTCGACCGCGGTCTTGTTCTAACCTTTGCAGGTCCCGCTTCGTTTACGGGAGAAGACTGCGCTGAAATTCACGTTCATGGCGGCAAGGCTGTGGTCGCCTCGCTCTTGGCGGAGATCGCGACATTCGAGGACTGCCGCCTTGCTGAGCATGGTGAATTTTCACGGCGTGCCCTCGAAAATGGCAAAATGGACCTCGTAGAGGTCGAAGGTCTCGCCGATCTCATAAGCGCTGAGACGGAGATGCAGAGAAGGCTCGCTATGGAGCACGCCGCCGGCGGTCTGTCAGACCTGTACGAGAATTGGGCGGATCGTTTGACGCGAGCCCGTGCACTCATCGAAGCCGAACTCGATTTTGCCGATGAAGACGACGTGCCGGGCTCTGTTTCCGACCTCGTATGGGCCGACATGGAACGGCTTCATTCGGAACTGGCGACGCATCTGTCTGGGGCGGACTTTGGCGAGATCGTCAGAGACGGATTGCGGATCGTTATTGCCGGCCCGCCCAATGCCGGCAAGTCCAGCCTATTGAACGCTCTGGCGAAGCGCGAGGTGGCGATCGTCACCGATATCGCCGGAACAACACGCGATGTCCTGCATGTGGATCTCAACATTGAAGGATACGCCGTCAGGCTCTACGATACGGCCGGTCTAAGGGAGACGGATGAGATCGTTGAGCGCGAGGGAATTCGGCGAGCGCTGAAGACGGTGGCGGATGCCGATATGGTTCTTTCACTTGCCGAGATCGGTGAGCCCGCTCAAACTGATTTTGTCGGCTTCACCGGCAAGGTCTTTAAGCTAGGCACGAAAGCGGATGTTCACGGAACCGCGCCGGGCGATTATGATTTGCTTATCTCATCGACGTCGGGTGCCGGGCTGAAGGAACTACATCAGCTTATCATCAAGGATCTGCAGGATCGCTCCTCCTCCCTCTCGCTTGCCCTCCCCAGTCGCTTGCGTCATCGGGTGCTCCTCACCGAGAGTCTAGGTGCATTGAGCGCAGCAATTGAATCAGAGAGCCTGGGTCTCGATATCAGGGCGGAGCAGTTACGGCTAAGCGCCAACAGCCTCGGTCGAATAACTGGCCGGGTCGATGTCGAAGATCTATTGGATGTGATTTTCTCCGAGTTTTGCATCGGCAAATGATTCACGTGAAACACGTCATTGGACGTGACCGGAGAACGTTTCACGTGAAACCTTCTTGACTCCAGAAATTGATGTGCCAAACAAACGGCTTCATCGAGGATCGCAATCATGCTCGACAATATTTATGATGTAGTCGTCGTAGGTGGTGGCCATGCAGGCAGTGAGGCCGCTGCCGCTGCTGCGCGTCTGGGCGCTCGCACAGCGCTCGTCACGCATAAGCGCGCCACCATCGGCGTCATGTCTTGTAACCCCGCCATCGGCGGTCTTGGCAAGGGTCATCTAGTCCGCGAGATCGATTCCCTAGATGGGCTTATGGGCCGCATCGCCGATGCGGCCGGCATACAATTCAGGATGCTCAATCGCAAGAAGGGTCCAGCGGTCCGCGGTCCGCGAACGCAGGCCGACCGTAAGCTCTATCGACTTGCGATGCAGGCCGAGATCGAGGAAACGGCAAATCTCGAAGTCATTGAAGGTGATGCGTTCGATCTGGCGATTGAACATGGACGTGTCTCGGCTGTCACCTTAAAGGACGGCAGGGTGATCCGCTGCGGTGCGGTTGTTTTGACAACGGGCACCTTTCTTCGTGGGCTCATTCATATTGGTGATAAAAAGATTCCAGCCGGCCGTGTGGGTGAAGAGCCATCCATCGGGCTTTCGGGGACTCTGCTGCGTTATGGTCTGGCGCTCGGCCGCTTGAAAACCGGCACGCCGGCACGCCTTGATGGCTCGACGATCGATTGGGACTCCGTCGGCAGGCAAGGTGCGGATGAGGATCCGACACCCTTCTCCTTTATGACTGATTCTATCGTGAATCCTCAGGTCGAGTGTGGCGTGACCCGTACGACGCCGGAGACACACAAAATCATCGCCGATAACCTGAGGCGATCTGCGATGTATTCCGGGCAGATCGAGGGTGTCGGCCCGCGCTATTGTCCGTCCATTGAGGATAAGATCGTCAAGTTCGGCGAGCGCGACGGTCATCAGATTTTTCTGGAGCCAGAGGGCCTCGACGATACGACGATCTACCCGAACGGCATTTCGACCTCCCTCCCCGAGGATGTACAGGACGCCTTCATCAGAACCATTCCGGGCCTGGAACGAGTTCGAATCCTGCAATGTGGTTACGCGATCGAATATGATCACGTCGATCCGCGCGAGTTGAAATTGTCCCTGGAAGTGGAGAAGATCCCGGGCCTTTTCCTGGCCGGTCAGATTAACGGCACCACCGGCTATGAAGAAGCGGGTGCGCAAGGCCTCGTTGCTGGCCTGAATGCAGCGCGCCTGGCGTCTGGCGGCGAAGCCGTCGAGTTCAGCCGTACCGAATCCTATATCGGCGTAATGATCGACGATCTGACCTCGCGTGGGGTTGCTGAACCTTACCGTATGTTCACCTCGCGGGCCGAGTACCGCCTATCGCTCCGGGCCGATAATGCAGATGTGCGCCTGACGCCGATTGGCCTCGCGATTGGCTGTGTCAATAGCGCGCGCGCATCTCGCTTTAGCCGCTACATGGAGAATCTGGAGCAGACGAGAGCGCAGTTGAAGGAATTGACGATTACGCCGAGTGAGGTCGAAAAAGTCGGTATGCACCTGAACAAGGATGGTCAGCGGCGTTCGGCTTATGAGCTATTGTCTCATCCAGGCCAGTCGATCAAGACGCTTTCGAAGCTTTGGCCGGAGCTGGAAACGATAGAGCGTGGCGTGACGGAAGCCATCGAGATCGAAGCCGCCTATGCCGTCTATATGGATCGGCAGACCGCGGATATCGTTCAAGCCAGAAAGGAAGAAGAGCGCGTGATTCCTATGGAATTCGATTTCACCGTCCTCTCCGGACTGTCTAATGAATTGAAGCAGAAGTTGACGATGGCTCGCCCGAAGAATATCGCCCAGGCGTCTCGTATCGACGGAATGACCCCAGCAGCTATCTCGTTGCTTCTGGCGCATCTGCGGAAGCTCGGTGCTTCGGAAGAGCGCAAGCTGGTTTCCTAAGACTACAAGGTTTGAGAGTCTAAATTTATGGAATTGAACGGTGTACGTGTTTCACGTGAAACACAGGAGCGGCTGCAGCACTTTGCGGAGCTATTCCAGAAGTGGGCGAAGACGATCAATCTCGTAGCGCCGTCGACGATTGGCGATCTTTGGAGCCGGCATATTGCGGATAGCGCCCAGATTTTCCAGCTTCAGCCGAAAACGAATCACTGGGTCGATCTGGGCAGCGGTGGCGGTTTTCCGGGCATTATAACGGCGATTCTGTTGGCGGAACGGGGCGCCGGCCATGTTGATCTGGTGGAGAGCAATCAGAAAAAGGCAGCCTTTCTGCGGGTTTGTCTGCGCGAATGCGAAGCGCGTGGCGCTGTTCATGCGATCCGGATCGAGGAGGCGCCTGCAGTTATCCAACATTGTGATACGATTTCGGCGCGTGCGCTCGCTGAACTTGATTTGCTGCTGGACTATTCTGCGCCTTGGCTGGAGCGCAATAAGAATCTGCGCCTATTGTTGCATAAAGGCCGGGATTACGAGCGCGAGCTCCAGAAAGCCCGTGGTCGTTGGGAATTCGATCTGGTAAAACATCGAAGTGTCGTCGAGCGAGATTCCGTCATTTTGGAACTGAGTGGTATTCGGCACCTGATTTAACCGAAATTGGATGTGCGGCAGATGATCGGCGAGCGAAACCGGATTATTACCATCGCAAATCAGAAGGGCGGCGTTGGCAAGACAACGACCGCGATCAATTTGGCTACGGCGCTTGCCGCTATAGGCGAGCGCGTATTGATCGTCGATCTTGACCCGCAGGGTAACGCAAGTACCGGCCTGGGTATTGAGCGGCGCGATCGGAAACAGTCATCTTATGATCTCCTGGCCGGAACGCATACGATTCTGGAAACGGTGCTCGAAACCGCTGTTCCGAATCTCTTCATCGTGCCGTCGACCATGGACTTGCTCGGCGTCGAGATGGAAATTGCGCAGCAGCCTGACCGGGTGTTTCGCCTGCGGCGTGCGCTCAATAGCCCGGACGCTCTCTCCTTCTCCTACATTCTGGTCGATTGCCCACCCTCTTTCAATTTGCTTACAATGAATGCCATGGCAGCCGCGCACTCGGTGCTGGTGCCGTTGCAGTGCGAGTTCTTTGCTCTGGAAGGTCTTAGCCAGTTGCTCGAGACGGTCGATCAGGTTCGACGCACGGTCAATCCTTCGCTCGACATTCAGGGCATCGTTCTAACGATGTTTGATTCCCGAAACAATCTTGCGCAACAAGTAGTGAGCGATGTTCGCACCCATCTTGGTGAGAAGGTCTACCATACGTTGATTCCACGCAACGTACGCGTGTCTGAGGCGCCGTCTTACGGCAAGCCTGCGATTCTCTATGATCTGAAATGTGCGGGCAGCCAGGCTTATCTGCAATTGGCCTCGGAAGTGATTCAGCGGGAGCGGCAGCGCAAGGCTGCAGCCTGACATAGTTTTGTTCCAGAGTGAGTATCGGTGATGAATGATGATCTTTCGAAACGGCGTCTTGGGCGTGGATTAGCGGCTCTCATCGGTGAGATGGATCAGCCGACGCCCGTGGAAGCAGGAAGGCCGACCGTCAATCCGGACCGCCTGGTGCCGATCGAATTCATCTCGCGCAATCCGCGCAATCCCCGCCGTTATTTCGACGAAACCGAGCTGCATGACCTCGCCAGTTCCATACGGCAGCATGGTATCGTACAACCGGTCGTCGCTCGCACGGTCTCGGTAGATCGTTATGAGATCATTGCCGGTGAAAGACGCTGGCGTGCCGCGCAACTGGCAGGCCTCATCGAGATCCCCGTTATCGTTCGGGATGTCGATGACAAGACCGCGCTGGAAATTGCCATCGTCGAGAATGTTCAGCGTGCCGACCTCAATCCACTAGAAGAGGCGCTTGGATACGAGCAGTTGATCGCCGAGCACGGCTATACGCAGAACGATCTCGGCGAGATCATCGGCAAGAGCCGTAGCCATGTTGCCAACTCTCTCCGTCTGCTGAAGTTGCCTGATCCTGTGCGCGACATGCTTGCCGCCGGCAGCTTGTCCGCTGGCCACGCACGCGCGCTAGTCTCGACATCAGACCCGGCCGGTTTAGCCCGTACGATCGTCTCCAAGGGCATGTCCGTTCGTGATGCCGAGCGATTGGCGCAGAATGACATCAAGGCGCAAAACGACCCTCGCCCGGCCGGCGCGCATAGGGATGAGAAGGATTCCGATACGCTGGCGCTCGAACGCACGCTTTCGGATACGCTCGGGCTGGATGTGTCGATCAACCACCGAGGCAATGGCGGCCAGGTTAGGATATCCTATAAGACGCTGGAACAGCTTGAAGAAATCTGCCGCCTGCTGGAGCGGCGTTGAGCTCAGTCATTACGCGTAAAAATCAGCTCTTGCGGGCTGATTGCAGCGTTGTTGCCAGAAGAGTTTGCGTGGCGATGGTCTCTTCGAGACTGGCACGCTGCCGCGTCTGAAGAATGGCGGATTGCAGCCTGTTCATTTCGCGAGAGATGGCAGGCGCCGACCAGCTTTTGAGCGCTTGTTCAATGATTGGCTTGCGACGAAAATGCAGGTGGCGCCCGAGCGTCTGCATCACCTGGGCTGGTGCCAATCGCTTCTCATCCATTTCGGCCCGCATCGTGTCAAGCAGTTGAAATTGCTTCAGGCATCCCTGCAGCACGAGAAACATCGGCGTTTTCGAAGAAGCGATCTTCTGCATGGCACGCAGGAACCCTTCAGAGTCGCCTTTTAGGATAGCGTCGACGGCATCATCGGCGGAAATGGCGCTGGCGTCGCCAATAATGTCGAGGACATGCTCTTCCTCGATGGTGCTCTGCCCCCGGCAATAAAGCGCAAGCTTGCGTACTTCGTTGCGTGACGCAATACGATCTCCTCCGAGAAGCTCCAGGAGGGACTGGCGGGCTGCCGGCGTGATGCGCAGGCCTTCATTTGTTAGTTCAATGTCGATCAGGCCGTTAAGAGCTCTGATATCGTCGGCATAACAGGGAATGGTTGCGATCGCGCGGGCCGGTTCGGCGACCTTGCGTAGGCCCGATCCCTTCTTGAGATCGCCGGCCTCGATGATGATAAAGCTCGCATCCGGGGGTGTTTCGGAGATGATCTGAAGCGAATCGACCAGAGCCTTTTCGTTGGCGGCGCCACGAATCCAGACGAGTTTCTCGCCACCGAAGAGCCCGATGGCGTTGACCTCGTCAAGAAGGCGACCCGCATCGTTCTGCAGATCACCAACATCGAGTTTTATCAGAGAAAAAGCGTCGCTCAGATCGACGCCGGTCTTGGCGGCGATCTGAGCGGCACGCTCCGAAACAAGGCCTCGATCCGGGCCGTATATAACGAAAAGCCGGTAGTTGCGCGCGGCATTTTGGAGGAATCCGTCAAATTCGTGAGACTTGATTTCCGCCATGCCGGGCTCTTATTCAGCGGCTGAGTGCAGCAGCGATGTCGGCAGCCACCATCTGGGCAACTTCGCGGGCAGCACGATCTTCCGAGTTGAGGATTGCGCGATACTTGCCGAATTCCTGTGTTGGGAAATCGATGAGCGAGGTCACAGAACGGCTGCCAGATTTCAGCACCTTACCGGTGCCGGCCTCCTTGAGTACGAAGGAGGCTGTAACAGTCGTGCGGCCAGCTCCCGACGTATCGGATGATGGGAGATAGAGGACCCCGGCTACACTTGAACCGGCGCTCAGATCGACAGTGTACCTCGGTGTCTTTGTCTCGCCGCCACCGCGCCCGGCGATAAAGATCAGCTGGTTGCGAACTTCCTGTCCGACACGCGAGCCGGCATCGGAGAAGGAGACCTCCGACAGCTTCTGTGTCACGCCAGTGCTGATGGCATAGAGCGGCTTGACCTGGCAGGAAGACAGAAGACCGGCAACAGCCGCCAGAGACGCGACGCCGGCTATGCGGGCGAACTTGAAAAGACTATCAGACGACAATGTTCACGATCCTCTGTGGAACGACGATGATCTTCTTTGGCGCCTGATCATTCAATGCGCTTTTGACAGCATCCAGGGCGAGCACGGCCTGTTGCACCGCATTCTGATCTGCATCGCGCGCGATTGTCAATTCAGCTCGCTTCTTGCCGTTGATCTGAACGGGATAGACGATCTCGTTTTCTATGACGAGGGCCTCGTCATAGACCGGCCACGAGCTGGTGGCGATCATATTGCTATTGCCGAGCACCGCCGAGCATTCCTCGGCCAGATGCGGCGTGATCGGAGCAACCAGCGCAATGAGGATCTCGACGGCTTCGCGGACAGCGGAGCGGTAGGTGGCATCGGCCTGACCTGCCGCCACCTTGCTCAGTGGCGCCGCCAGCGCATTGACGAATTCGTAGATGCGCGCCACGGCCTTGTTGAAGGCGAGCTTGTCATAGTCACCCTGAACCGCCTTCAGCGTGCGATGTGCGATCTGCGAAATCGCCAGTGCTTCACCTTCCTTAGCCGGAGTCGATTCGGCCGATTTCAGAGCGTCGGCTGCCTCGGAGACGAGGCGCCACATGCGCTGCGTGAAACGATGCGCGCCTTCGACACCGGCTTCGGACCAGATGACGTCGCGATCGGGCGGCGAATCGGAAAGCACGAAGAAGCGCGCCGTATCGGCACCATAAGACGCGATGATATCATCGGGATCGACGACATTCTTCTTCGACTTCGACATCTTCTCGATCGAGCCGATGGTGATGTCCTCGCCATTCGACAGCAACGTGGCGCGGCGCTGGCCGTCCAATTCCTCGATGCGGATATCGGCCGGCGACACCCATTCGCGTGTCAAGCCATTGCTGCGGCTATAGGTTTCATGCACCACCATGCCCTGGGTGAACAGTCCCTTGAAGGGCTCCTTCACATCGAGATGGCCGGTTTCCCGCATGGCGCGGGTGAAGAAGCGTGAATAGAGCAGGTGCAGGATCGCGTGCTCGATGCCGCCGATATACTGGTCGACGGGCAGCCAGTGGTTGGCCGCGGCCTGATCCGTCGGCTGGTTTTCCCAAGGCGCGGTGAAGCGGGCGAAATACCAACTCGAATCAACGAAGGTATCCATCGTGTCCGTTTCACGGCGGGCATCCTTGCCGCATTGCGGGCAGGCGACATGACGCCAGGTGGCGTGGCGATCAAGCGGATTACCCGGCTGGTCGAAGGTGACGTCGTCCGGCAGCTTGACCGGCAAATCCTTCTTCGGCACCGGCAGCACGCCGCAATCGTCGCAATGGATGACTGGGATCGGGCAGCCCCAATAGCGCTGACGGGAAATGCCCCAGTCGCGCAGGCGGAAATTCACCTTGCGCTCGGCCTGTGGTGCATTGCCGAGGCTCGTGTCCGACAACTTCGTGGCCACAGTCTCGAAGGCTTCTTCGATGCTCATGCCGTCGAGGAAACGGGAGTTGATCATGATGCCGTCACCGTCATAGGCGACGTCGCCGATGCAGAAGCTTGCGGCATCGCCGTCCTTCGGCATGACGACGGGCACGACTGGCAGGTCGTATTTGCGGGCGAAATCCAGGTCGCGCTGGTCGCCGGACGGGCAGCCGAAGATGGCGCCTGTGCCATAGTCCATCAACACAAAATTGGCGATGTAAACAGGCAGCTCCCAGGACGTGTCGAAGGGATGGCGGACGCGAATACCGGTGTCCATGCCCCTTTTCTCGGCGGTCTCCAGGGCAGCCACCGAAGTGCCGGCGCGGCGGCATTCCTCGCAGAAGGCTTCGATGGCTGGATCCTTGGCTGCAGCTTCCTTGGCAAGCGGATGGTCGGCCGAGATCGCCAGGAAGGATGCGCCGAACAGCGTGTCGGGACGGGTCGTATAGACTGTGATCTCGCGATCGCTATTGGGAGCGGTTTCCGGCACGATTTCCCAGCGAACAGTCAGACCCTCGGAGCGGCCGATCCAGTTCTTCTGCATCAGCCGCACTTTTTCTGGCCAATGGTCCAGCGTATCCAGGGCGTCAAGCAGTTCCTGGCTGAACTCGGTGATCTTGAAGAACCACTGCGTCAGTTCGCGCTGCTCGACGAGAGCGCCGGAACGCCAGCCGCGCCCGTCGATGACCTGCTCGTTGGCGAGAACGGTGTTGTCGACCGGGTCCCAGTTGACCTTGGACTTCTTGCGGTAGACCAGGCCCTTCTCCATCATGTCGATGAAAAGCATCTGCTGGCGATGATAGTAATCGACGTCGCAGGTCGCGAATTCGCGGCTCCAGTCGAGCGACAGGCCCATGGCCTTCAGCTGCGTCCGCATCGAAGCGATGTTCTGGTAGGTCCACTCTTTCGGATGCACCTTATTGTCACGGGCGGCGTTTTCCGCCGGCATGCCGAAGGCGTCCCAGCCCATCGGATGCAGCACATTATAGCCGCGGGCGCGTTTATAGCGGGCAACGACATCGCCCATGGCGTAGTTGCGCACGTGGCCCATATGGATGCGGCCCGAAGGATAGGGAAACATCTCTAGAACGTAGTATTTCTCACGCGGATCGGCGTTGTCGGTAACGAAGACCTTGTCTTCGTTCCATTTCTGCTGCCAACGGGGCTCGGCGTCGCGCGGATTATAACGTTCGATAGTCATCTGATCTTGTATTCCGGAAAATCATGGGGAGTCAGGCGTGACCTTCACCACGAAACCACCCAAGCGTCAAGTTTAGCGGGTGCAGCAAGTGCCCAATCTTGCAAAGCAAAGCCGGATTCAGGCGCATTCGCCCTTGGCAAAGCCTGCGAGCCTCATTACTGCAAAGTTTGAGAAGCAAGCGAAATATCGAGGCGAAAAGATGGAACTTCAAGAGCGCCTGAACGAAGTCCGTTCTCATATCGCGGCGGCTGAACGCCAGGCCGGCCGAAAAGCCGGTTCCGTGCAGCTTGTTGCCGTGTCCAAGACCTTCGATGCCAATCAGATCCGGCCGGCGATTTCGGCCGGTCAGCGCGTGTTCGGCGAAAACCGTGTGCAGGAGAGCCAGGGCAAGTGGCCGGAGTTGAAGGCTGAAACGCCCGGGATCGAGCTGCATCTGATCGGGCCGCTGCAGTCGAACAAGGCGGCCGATGCTGTGGCGCTGTTCGACGTCATCGAGACTGTTGACCGGGAGAAGATCGCGCGCGCCCTCGCCGATGAAATGAAGCGGCAGGACAAGGCCGTCAGGCTCTATGTGCAGGTCAATACCGGTCTGGAGTCGCAAAAGGCCGGCATTACCCCTGACGATACGGTCGCTTTCGTCGATTTGTGCCGCAACGAGCTCGGGCTTTCGATCGAGGGTCTGATGTGCATTCCGCCGGCGGACGAAAATCCGGGGCCGCATTTTGCCCTGCTCGCCAAGCTTGCTCAGCAAGCGGGTGTCGAGAAGCTCTCTATGGGCATGTCGAGCGACTATGAAATCGCCGTCGCCTTCGGCGCGACAAGCGTTCGCGTCGGCTCGGCGATCTTCGGAGCCAGATAGGCGAGGTCAAAACAAAAAGCCCCGGTCGGAAACCAGGGCTTTGAAATTCGTGAAGATCGACCGGATCTTAGAACTGGTCGTCGTCCTCGTCGTCGCGCGTGGTCGACTTCAGCGACTTGAGCTTGGCGAAAACGGCGTCCGCATCGATTTCCTTTTCCTTCGGCTCGTCACGCTCATAGCTGAAGCCGAGCTTCTCGGTTTCCTGAGCAGGTTGCAGCGTCGCGCCGAGTTCGGCAGCGGTCGGCAGCGGACGGCCCTTGGCGGCCTTTTCGACTTCCATGTCGAGGTCGATCTGGCTGCAGAGGCCGAGCGTTACCGGATCCATCGGCGCCAAGTTGGCCGAGTTCCAGTGCGTGCGGTCACGGATCTGCTCGATGGTCGACTTGGTGGTGCCGACGAGACGGGAAATCTGCGCATCCTTCAGTTCCGGATGGTTGCGCACCAGCCACAGGATGGCGTTCGGACGGTCCTGACGCTTGGAGACCGGCGTGTAGCGCGGGCCGCGGCGCTTGGATTCCGGCACGCGAACCTTCGGCTCGGAAAGCTTCAGCTTGTGGTTTGGGTTGGCTTCGGCACGGGCGATTTCGTCACGGGTCAGCTGGCCGGTCGAGATCGGGTCGAGGCCCTTGATGCCCTGCGCTGCTTCGCCATCGGCAATGGCCTTCACTTCGAGCGGATGCAGCTTGCAGAACTGCGCGATCTGGTCGAATGACAAGGCTGTATTGTCGACAAGCCAGATGGCAGTTGCCTTCGGCATGAGCAATTGTTGAGCCATGGATATAGTCCTTCTGTCAGTCCGCGCCGGTGTCGCGGTCCGGGGTGTAACACCACAATGTCCGGGAAATACGGCTCTATATAGCGATAGTGTCGCGGAATTGCAATTCTTTGCGTATGAAATGCACTTTGTCCAATTGCTGTCGTAGTTTGACCTGCTATTGATTGCACGCAAAGCGCACCGATAATCGCAGGTCGGGGTGTAAGGATTTCAAGGAGGAGACTATGTCGGAAAAGATTCATCCCGTGACGAAATCGGTCAAGGAACATGCCTTGATCGATGAGGCGAAGTACCAGAAATGGTATCAGCAGAGCGTCGAGGATCCCGACAAATTCTGGGGCAAGCATGGCAAGCGTATCGACTGGTTCAAGCCCTACACCAAGGTGAAGAACACGTCGTTTATCGGCAGGGTCTCGATCAAATGGTTCGAGGATGGCGTGACGAACGTCTCCTACAATTGCATCGACCGTCATCTGAAGAAGCATGGCGATCGGGTTGCCTTCATCTGGGAAGGCGACAATCCGTATATCGACAAGAAGGTCACCTACAACGAGCTCTACGACCAGGTCTGCCGGCTGGCGAACGTCCTGAAGAAGCACGGCGTCAAGAAGGGTGATCGCGTCACCATCTACATGCCGATGATCCCGGAAGCGGCCTATGCCATGCTCGCCTGCGCCCGCATCGGCGCGGTGCATTCCGTCGTCTTCGGCGGCTTTTCGCCCGAAGCGCTGGGCGGCCGCATCGTCGATTGCGAATCCACCTTCGTCATCACCTGCGACGAAGGCGTTCGCGGTGGTAAATCCGTTCCCCTGAAGGACAACACCGACACGGCGATCCAGATCGCCGCCAAGCAGAAGGTTGCCGTCAAGAATGTTCTCGTCGTGCGCCGCACCGGCGGCAAGATCGCCTGGGAAGCCGGCCGCGATCTCTGGTATCACGAGGAAACCGCCAAGGCGAAGCCGAATTGTCCGCCGGCAAAGATGAAGGCCGAAGATCCGCTCTTCATCCTCTACACTTCCGGTTCGACCGGCAAGCCGAAGGGCGTGCTGCATACCACGGCCGGCTATCTCGTCTATGCGGCGATGACGCATGAGTATACATTCGACTATCACCCCGGCGATATCTACTGGTGCACGGCCGATGTCGGCTGGGTCACTGGCCACTCCTACATCGTCTATGGGCCGCTCGCGAATGCTGCCACCTCGCTGATGTTCGAAGGCGTGCCGAACTACCCGGATCAGGGCCGCTTCTGGGATGTCATCGACAAGCACAAGGTCAATATCTTCTACACAGCGCCGACGGCGATCCGCTCGCTGATGGGTGCCGGCGATCATTTCGTCAAGCGCGCCTCGCGCTCCAGCCTGCGCCTGCTCGGTACGGTCGGCGAACCGATTAATCCGGAAGCATGGGAATGGTATTACAAGGTGGTCGGCGACAGCCGCTGCCCGATCGTCGATACCTGGTGGCAGACGGAAACCGGCGGTCACATGATCACGCCGCTTCCGGGCGCGACGGATCTGAAGCCTGGCTCAGCGACCCTGCCCTTCTTTGGCGTGCAGCCGCAGTTGGTGGACAATGAAGGCAACGTGCTGGAAGGCGCCACCGACGGCAATCTCGTCATCGCCGACAGCTGGCCGGGCCAGATGCGCACGGTCTATGGCGACCACGAGCGCTTCATCCAGACCTACTTTTCCACCTACAAGGGCAAGTACTTCACCGGCGACGGCTGCCGTCGCGATGAGGATGGCTATTACTGGATCACCGGCCGCGTCGACGACGTGCTCAATGTATCGGGCCACCGTCTCGGTACAGCTGAAGTCGAATCGGCGCTTGTTTCGCACAGCCAAGTGTCGGAGGCGGCTGTCGTCGGCTATCCGCATTCGATCAAGGGCCAGGGCATCTATTGCTATGTGACGCTGATGGTCGGCCAGGAAGGTTCGGATGCGCTGCGGCAGGAGCTGGTGAAACACGTTCGCGCCGAAATCGGCCCGATCGCCTCGCCGGACAAGATCCAGTTCACGCCCGGCCTGCCGAAAACCCGCTCCGGCAAGATCATGCGGCGCATCCTGCGCAAGATCGCCGAGGACGATTTCGGCGCGCTCGGTGATACCTCGACGCTCGCCGATCCGGCTGTCGTCGATGACCTCATCGCCAACCGCCAGAACAGGGCGGATGCTGCTTGATGTTTCAAGGCGCCGTGTCGATGGGTGCGGCGCCTTTTTAAAGTATTTTCGGAAGTTCGAGCACTTACTGCTCACCTCTGGATCGCGCATCTAAAATGCGTCTGGCATGAGATTTTTCGGCCGTTACCTCTTAAAAATCGATCGCTCTGCCATTGATTTCCCAGTCGCCGAAGCGGGCGGGGTCTGCGCCGCCGCGGCCGCCGGTTTCGGGGGGCAGGTCGGCTTGGGCCTGCGCCTGGCGGCGCTCCTCGGCTTCGGCAAGGGCGCGTTTGGCGGCAGGGGAAAGCGGCTTGCGGATGATTTCACCGGCTTCGGTTTCGATTTTATTGTCGTTATCTGCTGTTTGCATGGTCTCGCATGACCTCCGAAATATTGAAATGAGGGGAGGAATAGCCAAATCATAATGCGTCCGGCCACAAAGAAAAAGGTTTGGGCGACATATGTGTTGGAGACCCCTCGATGAATCTCATGCGCACCGCGATGCTGCTCGCCTTCATGACCGCCCTTTTCATGGGTGTTGGCTATCTGATCGGCGGTCAGTCTGGCATGTTGATCGCATTTGTCGTCGCTGCCGGCATGAATTTCTTTTCCTACTGGAATTCGGACCGAATGGTGCTTTCCACCTATGGTGCGCAGGAGGTGGATGAGCGCAGCGCTCCGGAATTCTACCGTATCGTCCGCGATCTCGCTCGCAATGCCGGCCTGCCGATGCCGAAGGTCTATCTCTACGACAGCCCACAGCCGAATGCTTTCGCGACGGGCCGCAATCCGGAAAATGCCGCCGTAGCTGCTTCCACCGGTCTGCTACATGCGTTGACGCCAGAGGAGGTGGCCGGCGTGATGGCGCACGAGCTGGCCCATGTGCAGAACCGCGACACGCTGACCATGACGATTACGGCGACGCTTGCCGGCGCCATATCCATGCTCGGCAATTTCGCCTTCTTCTTCGGTGGTCGCCGCGACAACAACAATCCGCTCGGCATGGTTGGCGTCTTGGTGGCGATGATCGTCGCGCCTCTGGCGGCGATGCTGGTGCAGATGGCGATCAGCCGCACGCGCGAATACTCCGCCGACCGCCGCGGCGCAGAAATTTGCGGCAACCCGCTTTGGCTGGCCTCGGCGCTCGGCAAGATCGCCCGCGGTGCGGAGCATATTCCGAATGAAGAGGCCGAGGGCCATCCAGCAACGGCGCATATGTTCATTATCAATCCGCTGTCGGGTGAACGCATGGACAATCTGTTCTCGACCCATCCGAACACGGAAAACCGCATCGCGGCGCTGCATGACATGGCTCGTTATGGCGGTGGCAGCGCCTCGCCCATGGCGCCATCTGCGGGCTTTGGCTCGACGGGACCGGTCTTGACTGCTAATCCGGAGCGGAAATCGCGCTCCGTGCCGAATACGGGTCGCGGTGGTTCGCAACCGCCGAAGGGTCCCTGGTCTTGAGTTCTGACACGAAAAACAAAGCTTTCAACAAAGACGGAAAGAGATCCGGCAAGAGGCCGACTGATTCCAGATTGCATGATTCGGCGCCGGCGAAGCCAGGTTTTGCGGCGCGCGCCGCTGCGACGAAGATCCTTGCCGCCGTCATCGATCGCAAGACGCCGCTCGACGGCATGCTGGATGCTGAAGGCGGCAACCCTGCCTACAAGGCGCTTGGCGAAAGCGACCGGGCGCTCGTGCGCGCCATCCTCAACAGCGCGCTGCGGCATCTGCCGCGTATCGAGGCGACGATATCGTCCCTGCTCGATTCGCCGCTGCCGGAAGGCGCTCGCGCGCTCCATCATGTACTTGTCGTTGGTGCCGCACAGATGCTGTATCTCGATGTGCCTGACCATTCTGCCGTCGATCTTGCCGTCGAGCAGGCCAACCGCGATCCCCGCAATCGCCGCTTTGCCAAGCTGGTCAATGCCATTCTCCGCCGCATTGGCAGGGAGAAGCAGGACATTCTCGAGCAGGTCGCGCGCGTGCCCGCGATGCCGGCCTGGTTTCTCACCCGCCTGGAGGCCGCCTATGGCGCTTCGGCCGCGCTCAAAATTTCCCAGACGCAGCTCGAGCCAGCGGCAATCGATCTTACAGTAAAATCCGACGCGGAAGGCTGGGCGAAACGGCTCAACGGCGTGGTTCTGCCGACCGGTGGGGTGCGGCTCGCCGCCTTCGAGGGATCCATCCCATCGCTCGAGGGTTTCGGTGAAGGCGAATGGTGGGTGCAGGATGCAGCTGCCAGCATTCCGGCTAAGCTCTTCGGCCCGCTGGCCGACAAGCGGGTCGTCGATCTCTGTGCGGCCCCTGGCGGCAAAACGGCGCAGCTCATTCTCGCAGGCGCCAAGGTCACGGCTCTCGACCAGTCTGCCAACCGGCTGAAAAGATTGTCCGGCAATCTGGCGCGCCTCGGTTTCGAGGCTGAAACCGTCGTCGCCGACATGAGTAAATATCGGCCCGACGAACTATTCGATGCCGCTCTTCTCGATGCGCCCTGCTCCTCGACCGGGACCACGCGCCGCCATCCCGATGTGCTCTGGACCAAGGGCCTGGAGGATATCGCCAAGCTTGCCGGCCTGCAGGAGCGGCTGCTTCGTCACGCCCTGACGTTGGTCAAGCCCGGCGGCCTCGTGGTCTTCTCCAACTGCTCGCTCGATCCAGAGGAGGGCGAAGATCTCGTTGCTCGTCTTCTTGCCGATACCGACAGCGTCGAGCGGGTTCCGATCGCGGCGGGCGACTGGCCGGGCCTCGAAGCGGCGATTTCACCGCTCGGTGCCTTCCGCACCACGCCTGACATGCTGACGCTTGCCGATGGTTTTGCCTCCGGCCTGGACGGCTTCTACGCAGTCGTTCTTCGGCGCCTTTCATAGAGTATTTCCAGGAAAAGTGCGCCGCGGTTTTCCGGCCGGAATGCGTGCGAAACAAGAAGAGAGAGTGCTTTCGCGATTCGAAGAACAGCGGAATCGCGATAGTCGTGGTTTCCACAGGCTTTCGGGAATAGGTCAAAAGACGGTAACCTGTTCTTAATTGGTATATTTGTAACCTCTTTTTAACTACGGGTAATGAGAGTAAGCAGAAGCAAATATGCAGGTCTGCGGCAGGGTTTTGTGAGTTCATACATGCGGGAAGCATGGCGGCGGATGTCTCGCCGCGCGGCGTTGACGCGATTGCGTCTCACCCGCCACACGATGCGTGTGCCGGAACGCCTCATCGTGGCGCCGACGGATCTCCGTAGCATCGATCCTTTTTTTGTCGAGGAACTTTTGAACGGCCGCATCCTGCTGGCCGGCAGGGTTCTCGAAACGCAAGGCGCCTCCCCTTTCTCGCTAGAGCTGCCGTCACGGGCGTTTGCGGCGCGGCTGCACAATTTTCGCTGGCTGCGGCATCTGCGCGCTGAGAAGAGCGACCAGGCCTCGGCCATGGCGCGCTCCGTCCTCACGGATTGGATTGCCGTTCACGGTCGCCGTCTTCATGGGCTTGCCTGGGCACCCGATATCGCCGCACAGCGGCTCATTGCTCTCCTGTCGCATTCACCCGTGCTTCTGCACGGCACGGATAGCGGCTTCTATCGCCGTTTTATGCGCGTGCTTGTGCTCCATGTCCGCTTTTTGCGCCGGATGGCGTCGTCGGCGCGGGATGGCACGACCCGTTTTCGTGTGCGCATCGCGCTTGCGATGTCGTCGGTTGCCATGCCGAACGGTGCCTTAGCGGTGAAGCGGGCGGGTCAGGCGCTCGATCGTGAAATCGACCGGCAAATCTTGGCAGACGGCGGCCACATCTCCCGCAATCCGAGGGTATCGCTGGAGCTGCTGCTCGATCTGCTGCCTCTGCGTCAGACCTACGTCAATCTCGGCCACGACGTGCCGATACGGCTCATTCCCGGCATCGATCGCATGTATCCCGCGCTGCGCTTCTTCCGGCATCAGGATGGCGATCTGGCACTTTTCAACGGCGCAACATCGACGCTTGCCAATGAACTCATGTCTGTGCTGCGCTACGACGAAACGGCGGGGCAGATCTTCAAGGCGCTGCCGCACACGAAATATCACCGGTTGGCCGCCGGCCAGGCCGTCGTCATCATCGATGCCGGCGCTCCTGCCTCGGCCGATCTAAGCCGCACGGCGCATGCGGGCTGTCTCTCCTTCGAAATGTCGTCGGGCAAGACGCGCTTCATCATCAATTCCGGATCGCCGGAATTTGCCGGCGACCGCTACGTGCAGGCCGCGCGGGCGACCGCTGCGCATTCGGCCGTCGCGCTCAACGACACGTCGTCGTCTCAGTTCTCCAAATCCAAGCATTTGGGGCCGATCATGGTCGGCGGCGTGAAGAAGGTTATCATCGAGCGCGCCGAGACCGAGGACGGGCGCGACTATGTCAGAGCCGCGCATGACGGTTATCTCTCGACTTTCGGCTATGTTCACGAGCGCGAGCTGAGCCTCAACGCCAAAGGCACTATCCTGGCCGGCCGCGACCGCTTCTTCGTGCCGGAGGGCAGGAAGCAGGCGCCGAAGGGCGACGGCATCGCCTCGGCGCGCTTCCATATCCATCCCTCCATCAGCCTGCTGCAGACCGAGACGGATTCTGCCCTGCTGATCGCGCCCGATGGCGAGACCTGGGTCTTCTCCTCGCCCGGCAACGAGGTGCTGGTGGCAGAAGATATCTTCTTTGCCGATCCCTCGGGCATGCGCTCTTCCGATCAGCTCGAGATCGTCTTCCGGATTACCGAAAAGCCGGAAATCCGCTGGTTTTTGTCCCATCGGCCATAGGCTAAGCGCGTCAGCTATGCTAACGGGGCGGCATCATCGTCCCGCGCCATTTCCGCCGGACGTGTCATCTCCCTATGCTAGACCGGAGAAAGCCCATGGCCGTCGTTTCCAAGAAAATCCCCGCTCCCGACAAGGTGAAGGTAAAAACCGCGCTTCTGTCCGTCTTCGACAAGACCGGCATCGTCGAGTTGGCGCGCGCGCTCAGCGAACAGGGCGTGCGCCTGCTGTCGACAGGCGGCACGCATAAGGCGATTGCCGCGGCTGGCCTTGCCGTCACCGACGTATCCGAAGTGACGGATTTTCCGGAGATCATGGACGGCCGGGTCAAGACGCTGCATCCGAAGGTACATGGCGGCCTGCTCGCCATCCGCGACGATGCCGAGCATCAGGCGGCTATGAAGGAGCACGGCATCGAGGCCATCGACCTTGCCGTTATCAACCTCTACCCCTTCGAGGACGTTCGCAAGGCCGGCGGCGATTACCCGACGACGGTCGAGAATATCGATATCGGCGGCCCGGCGATGATCCGCGCTTCGGCCAAGAACCATGCCTATGTGACGACACTCACGGATCCCGCTGATTATGCCGAGCTGCTGGCCCAACTGTCTGCCGATGCCGGACAGACGAGCTACGATTTCCGCAAGCGCATGGCCGCCAAGGCCTTTGCCCGCACGGCTGCCTATGATGCGATGATCTCCAACTGGTTTGCCGAAGCGCTCGATATCGCCGCGCCGCGCCACCGCGTCATCGGCGGCGTCCTGCGCGAGGAGATGCGCTACGGCGAAAACCCGCACCAGAAGGCCGCCTTCTACGTGACAGGCGAAAATCGCCCGGGCGTTTCCACGGCAACGCTGCTCCAGGGCAAACAGCTTTCGTACAACAACATCAACGATACCGATGCGGCTTATGAACTCGTTGCCGAGTTCCTCCCGGAAAACGGGCCGGCCTGCTCGATCATCAAGCACGCCAACCCCTGCGGCGTTGCCACCGGCCCGAGCCTCGTGGAGGCCTATAAGCGGGCTCTTGCCTGCGATTCCGTCTCGGCCTTCGGCGGCATCATCGCGCTGAACAGCCTGCTCGATGCGGAAACCGCCGAGGAGATCGTCAAGCTCTTCACCGAAGTCATCATTGCGCCCGACGTCACCGAGGAAGCCAAGGCGATCATCGCTCGCAAGCCGAACCTTCGCCTGCTTTCGGTCGGCGCCCTGCCCGATCCGCGCGCTGCCGGCCTGACCGCAAAGACCGTTTCCGGCGGCCTGCTGGTCCAGAACCGCGACAACGCATTGGTCGAGGATATGGAGCTCAAGGTTGTCACCAAGCGTGCGCCTACGGCACAGGAGCTGGAAGACATGAAGTTTGCCTTCCGCGTCGCCAAGCATGTGAAGTCGAATGCCGTTGTTTACGCCAAGGACGGCCAGACGGCGGGTATCGGCGCGGGACAGATGAGCCGTGTCGATTCAGCCCGGATCGCTGCCATCAAGGCCGAGGAAGCCGCCAAGGCCATAGGGCTTGCCGAGCCGCTGACCCGCGGTTCTGCCGTCGCCTCCGAAGCCTTCCTGCCTTTCGCGGACGGTCTGCTTTCGGCGATTGCCGCAGGCGCCACGGCGGTCATCCAGCCAGGCGGCTCGATGCGCGATCAGGAGGTCATCGACGCGGCCAACGAGCACAATGTCGCGATGGTCTTTACCGGCGTGCGCCACTTCCGCCATTGATCGGCGGATATACGCGATTGCAAAATCTTATATCCCGGCTGGTTCGCCCGCCGGGATTTTCTTTGCCTATTTTGACACCCTATCGGCCGGATAGGGTGTCGGCAGCAAAAGCAAGAGGCCGCCGGCAAGGAAGATGACGAGCGTCGCCATGCCGAGGCGGGCCGAGCCGCTCCAGTAGGTTACCAGCGAGAAGAACAGCGTCGCCATGAAGCTGGTGGCGCGGCCCGAGAGTGCATAAATGCCGAAATAGCGCCCGGCTTCCGAGAGGCTGACGCTGCGGGCGAGATAAGAGCGCGAGGAGGCCTGTACGGGGCCGAAGGCGATGCCGATCAAGAGGCCATAGCCGATATAGGCTTTCTCCGCCGCGGTGCCGAACAGACCGCCGGAACTGACCGTCGAGAGCGGGACAAGGCCGAAAAGCGTGAAGCCCGGTCCAGTCGAGAGGATGCCGAAAGTGGCGACGAGCAGCAGCGTCAGGCTGATCATGACCGTCGTCTTCGAGCCCAGCCAGCGGTCGACATAGCCGGCGGCGAAGCACCCGAAAATGGCGATGACATTGAGGATGATGCCGTAGATGCCGATCTCGATCGTCGCCCAGCCGAACATGCCTGCCGCAAAGGTGCCACCGAGGATCAGCAGGCCGTTGACGCCATCCTGATAGACCATGCGGGCGATGAGGAAGAGGCTGATGCCGCGTCGGCGCTTCAGCTCGCCCAAGGTCATGGTGAGTTCGTGCAGGCCCGAGCGAACGGCGGCACGAAGCGGCAGGCCGCGGGCGGCGTCGGGCGTGAAGAAGAACATCGGCAAGATGAAGAGAAAGTACCAGACGGCGGAAATCGGCCCAGTGATGCGCGCGTCCTCACCGAGCGTGGCATCGAGGCCGAAGAGCGGCGTCAGGCCGAGAATGGTCTTGCCGGTCTGCGGATTGCCGGCGAGCAGCGCAACGACAGTGATCAGCACGATCATGCCGCCGAGATAGCCGAGCCCCCAGGCTGCATTCGACAGCCTACCGACATCATCCTTGCCGACCAGCCGCGGCATCATGGAATCGTTAAAGACGATCGAGAATTCGGCCGAGATCGAAGCCAGGATCATGAAGATTACCGGATAGACCACCGGCGATCCGGGTGCGGCGCCCCAGAGGCAGAAGAGGCTGGCGATCTTGATGACGGCGAAGAAGGCGATCCACGGTTTGCGAGCACCGGATTGATCCGCGATCGAGCCGAGGACCGGCGAGAGGATGGCGATGATCACCGAGGAGATCGTCGCCATGTTGCTCCATGTCGTCTGTGCGGAGATCGGATCGGTCGTCAGTCGCGCGACGAAATAGGGGCCGAAGATGAAGGTGGTGACGACGGTGAAGAACGGCTGGGCCGCCCAGTCGAAGAACATCCAGCCCCAGATGCCTCGTGCCGGCACTTTTGCCGGCACGCCATTGTCAATTTCAGTCGTCACCAAGTTCAGCCCCTCAATCCCTTACCCGTTTGCCGGGTCGGGGCGGACTGTGTCACCTTGCCCGGCCGTTCGCAAGATCGCTAAGCAGGCCGGCGGCAACGGTAATGCGAGCGAGGTTCGGATCGCCGCTTTCGCTGAGGCCGCCGAGCTCTTCGGCGATACGATTGATGCGGATACGGTCTTCCGCATGCCATGCCTGAACCGGCTGCTTGTCCTTCGGATGGTTGGACAAGGCGGAGATGACGATATCGCGGCGCGCGCCGGCGATCTGATCGAGGCTGCGCGCCAAAGCGAGGCTTTCATAGTGGTCGCCGGTGACGATCCTGCTGCCGGCAAGCAGCAGGCGGCCGACGCGGAAGGTCTGCGAGACGGTGAAGTAGCTTTCGGCCGCCCGGTGCAGCGTATCGCCGGTGCGCTCGGCGATCTGCATGATCTCAGGCACGAGGACGAGCGCGTAGATCGTGGCAATCTCCGAAGCCAGCTTTTCCGGCAGGCCGGCGGCCAGATAGTCCGCCTCACGCGTGGCGATCTCGGCTGCGAAATCTGCCGGGATCTGGCTGAGGAAGACGGGTCGCAGCTTCTTCAAGGCTGCCCGAAGCCGGCTAACCGTCTCTTCGATGTCGCCCTTGGCAGCGCCGGTCTTGAGCAGCAGACGGGTCAGCACCGTATAGACCTCTGTGATCTCGCCGTAGACGCGGTTTTGCATCTGACCGCCGACCTTGCCATCCAGCGCATCGGTCTCGTTCCAGAGCCGGTCGAGATCGAAGCCGTCGCGGGCAACCACAGCTGCCTTAACCACCTCGGCAGCCGACGCCGCCGTTGCATCCATCATGCTGACTGCAAAGCCCGGACCGCCTCTATTGATCGCCTCGTTGGCGAGCGCCGTTGCGATGATCTCGCGGCGCAGGCGGTGAGTGTCGATATCGGCGGCATTTGAGCGCTGCATCTTGGCCGGGAAATACCGGCTGAGGGTTGCCGCGAAGTAGGGATCGTCGGGCAGGGCGCTTGCGACCAGCGCGTCGAAGAGGACGATCTTGGCATAGGAGAGCAGCACGCCGATTTCCGGGCGCGTCAGCGGCCGGCCGTTGGCATAACGTTCGGCGAAGGTCTGATCGTCGGGCAGGGTTTCGACTTTGCGGTTGAGCTGTTTTGCCGCTTCGAGCACGCTCATGAAGCGGCTGAGTTCCAGGCCGTTGCCGGTGCCCTTGCGCTCCGTCAGCGAGATCGCCAGGGATTGCAGGTAGTTGTTGCGCAATACGAGTATCGCCACTTCGTCGGTCATGGAGGCGAGCAGCGTGTCGCGCTTGGCACGTGTCAGCCGGTCGTCGAACATGGCAGATGCCAGCGCGATCTTGATGTTGACCTCGACGTCAGACGTGTTGACGCCGGCGGAGTTGTCGATGGCGTCCGAGTTGCAGCGTCCGCCCTTGAGGCCATAGGCAATGCGGCCCTTCTGGGTGACGCCGAGATTGGCGCCCTCGCCGATCACCTTGGCGCGGACTTCCTCGGCCGTGATGCGGATCGGATCGTTGGCGCGATCGCCGACTTCCGAATCCGTTTCGGCCGGCGCCTTGACGTAGGTGCCGATGCCGCCGAACCACAAGAGGTCCACCGGCGCCCTGAGGATCGCCGTCATGATTTCGAAAGGCGTTGCGACCGACTTGTCGATGCCTATGGCGGCAACCGCCTCCGGCGTCAGCGTCACCGACTTCGCCGAGCGGGAAATGATCATGGCGCCCTTCGAGAGGATCGACTTGTCGAAATCCTGCCAGCTCGAGCGCGGCAGGTTGAAGAGGCGCTGCCGTTCGGCCAGCGTCTTTTCCATGCGAGGATCGGGATCGATGAAGATGTCGCGGTGATCGAAGGCGGCGAGCAGGCGGATCTTTGGCGAGAGCAGCATGCCGTTGCCGAAGACGTCGCCGGACATGTCGCCGACGCCGACGACGTTGAAGGGCGTCGTCTGGATATCGATGTCCATCTCGCGGAAATGCCGCTTCACGGTTTCCCAGGCGCCGCGGGCGGTGATGCCCATCTTCTTGTGGTCGTAGCCGGCCGAGCCGCCCGATGCGAAGGCGTCGTCCAGCCAGAAGCCGGCTTCTTGCGCCAGCGCATTGGCGGTGTCTGAGAAGGTAGCCGTGCCCTTGTCGGCGGCGACGACGAAATAGGGATCGTTGCCGTCGAGCCGCACGGTGTCGGCCGGCGGAATGATATCGGCGCCGGAGATATTGTCGGTGATCGACAGCAGCGTGCGGATATAGGTCTTGTAGGCCTCGCGGCCGGCATTGAAGACTTCGTCACGGCTGCCGCCGACCGGAAGCTTCTTCGGATAGAAGCCGCCCTTGGCGCCCACCGGCACGATAACGGCATTCTTGACCTGCTGCGCCTTCACCAGGCCGAGCACTTCGGTGCGATAATCCTCGGCACGGTCGGACCAGCGCAGGCCGCCGCGCGCCACCTTGCCGAAGCGCAGGTGCACGCCTTCGACCTCGACGCCGTAGACGAAGATTTCGCGGAAAGGCCGCGGCTCGGGCAGGCCATCCAGAAGCTTCGGATCGAGCTTGAAGGCGAGCATCGCCCTCGGCGTGCCGTCGGCATTCCTCTGGAAATAGTTGGTGCGCAGCGTTGCGTCGATGGCGTTGACATAGCGGCGCAGGATGCGGTCGTCGTCGAGGCTCGGAACGTCGGCAAGCTCGGTTTCGATGGCTGCATGCAGCTCGGCAAGCTTTTTCGTGCGGTTCTTGTCGTTAAGCTTCGGATCGAGCGTGTCGTGGAACAGCCGGAAGAGCGATCCTGCGACGTGCGGATATTTGTCTAGCGTCGAGGAGATATAGTCCTGCGAATAGGCAATGCCTGCCTGCCGGAGATAGCGGGAATAGGCGCGCAATACGTTCGTTTCGCGGGCGGAGAGATCGGCAGAGACGATCAGCCGGTTGAAGGCGTCGTTGTCGATGGTGCCGCCGAAAGCAGCGAGGAACGCTTCTTCCAGTGCGGCGCCGTGGCGGGCAAGATCGATCGTCAGGCCGTTGCGGGCCTCGAGTTCCATGTCGTGAAGCACGACATGACCGGTCGAGCCGCCCTTGGCGGTGACGTAGATGTCGAAGGTGCGCTCGCTGATGACGTTGAAGCCGAGATTTTCCAGGAGCGGCACGCGGCGCGACAGCGCAAGGTTGCCGTCCCCATGGAAGATCTTCAGCGAAAGAATGTCGCCTGTCTCGTCCTTGCGGATATAGAAGCCGATGCGGATCGGCTCGACGCCGGCAGTTGCGGTGATGTCAGGCAGATCAGCAAAGGCGTCTTCCGGCGAAAAGGCTTCCTGGAAGGCCTGGCTGACGGAGATGCTCGGCGCCTTCGGGCCTGCCAGCGTGACGAAACGCTCGTCCCAGCGGGCGGTGATGGCGCGGATCGCCTCTTCGAGCTTAGCCTGTGGAACATGCGGCGTCTTGCCGGCGCTGCGGCCGATGATGAAGTGCACGCGCGCTACGCTCGCTTCCGGGAAAGCCGGATAATAGGCGGAGACGCGGCCGTCATAGACTGACTTCAGGTAGTTGCCGATCTTCTCGCGGACGACGGAATCATATTCCTCGCGCGGGACATAGACGATTACCGAAACGAAGCGGTCGAATTGGTCGATGCGCGGCAATGCCCGCACGCGCGGCCGGTCGGTCAGATCGTTGATCTGTTCGGCAAAGCTTGCCAGCAAGGTCGTATCGATCTGGAAGAGGTCGTCGCGGGGATAGGATTCCAGCGTATTTTCGAGCATGCGGCCCGAGTGGCTTGTGGGATCGAAGCCGAAATGATCCTTGACCTTCTGCACCTTCGAGCGCAGCAGCGGCACTTCGGCGGCAGCGCTGGTATAGGCCGTGGAGGTGAAGAGACCGACGATGCGCAGCTCGCCCGTCACATTGCCATCGGCGTCGAAGCGCTTGACGCCGACATAATCCATATAGGCGCGGCGGTGAACGATCGATTTGACGTTGGCCTTGGTAACGATCAGGAAATCCGGTCCATCGAGGAAGGCGAGGATTTCCGGCGTCGTGGTGACGGCGTCCTGGCCCTGCCTGAGAACGCGGACATCCGGATTGGAGAGGATACCGAGGCCGGCGCCGCGATCGCGCTCGACCTTGGCGTTTGCGCCCTTGCCGGAATAGACATATTCGCGCATGCCGAGGAAGGTGAAATTGCCGTCCCGTAGCCAAGCAAGGAAGGCGAGCGCCTCGTCGCGATCGTTCTTGCGGCGGCCGGCTGCTTCATAGGTGGAAAGCTCGGAAATGACGGTGTCCAGGCGCGACAGCATCGGCTTCCAGTCGGAAACGGCGAGATGCGTCTGATCGAGCACGGTCTGCACCCGCTTGGTCAGGTCCGCTGCCTGCGCCGCCGTCAAAGGCGAGAGATGTAGCTGGATATGGCTGACGCGATGGGCAGGGTCGCTCGGGCGCTCGGCGGAATAGAGGCTCGGCTGCTTGCCGCCCTCGATGACCAGGATCGGATGCACGGCCATATAGAGGTCGCGGTAGCTGCTGGTCACCTCTCCCATGACCGATTCGTAGAGGAAGGGCATATTGTGGTCGGTGATCGACAGGATCGATACGGCAACGCCATCGGGCTCTATATTGGCAACCTGATCGATGCTGACGCGCGGAGCGGTGCCATTCCAGGCTGCCAGCTCCTTGGCCGCGTGCGTTGCAGCAAGGGCCAGCATTTCAGGGCTGTAAAGCTCCATATCGTCGTTGCTGGCCCGGCCGAACAGGATTTCGGGATCGAGGTGCGCCTCGCCCGTCGTTGCGGCTATTTTTCGTGCCGCTTCGATCTGTTTTTCCCGTTTCGGATTGCTTTTGGGCGCCATGGAATTCCTCCCGATTTTCGAATTCTGACCACATTAGCAGAAGGTTTAGCGAAAAAACTGGCAAAAAGAATGCGAATTCGGTTGCTTTTGGACTGATTTTGGCTCGTTTTTTTAAAAATCTTGCCAGAATGCTCGATCTCAGCACAAAGCAGATATCGTTGGGGTGAAATTGGCGGAATCACTTCGTCAACAGAGGGTTTCATGACTCTGTGAAGTGCCGTTGACAGAGTGCCGCCAAAGGGATCATCAACGGCATCGTTGCAGTTTGAAGCCCTGAACTTGAAAGCAAGCATCATGTCGCAAGTGTCGGCCGGCGCCGTTATCGTCATCTCCAGCCATGTCGTCAGAGGTTCCGTAGGCAATCGCGCCGCCGTCTTCGCGCTGGAAACGCTCGGCCATCCCGTGTGGGCCCTGCCGACCATCGTTCTGCCATGGCATCCCGGCCACGGCCGTTCGACGCGGCTGACCTTCAACGAGGCGGATTTCGATCACGCAATCGACGATCTCATTGCGGCGCCCTGGCTTTCCGAGGTCAAAGCGGTGCTCTCCGGATACTTTGGTAATGCCGCGCAGGCGCGTTCCGTTGCCCGGCTGGTGGCGGCATTGCGGGAAAAGAACCCCGATCTGCTTTATGCCTGCGATCCTGTCATCGGCGATGCCGGCGGGCTCTATGTGCCCGAGGCGACTGCCGAAGCGATCCGCGACCATCTTATCCCGCTGGCTTCGCTGGCGACGCCGAACCGCTATGAGCTTGCCTGGCTTGCCGGCGCGCCGCTCGAGGACAACAACGCTATTATGGAGGCGGCACTCGCGCTTGGGCCGTCGCGCATGCTGGTGACCTCGGCGGTGCCGATGATGGCCGGCGGCATCGGAAACCTCTATCTCAGTGGCCGGAGCGCGCTGCTTGCCGAGCATCGCAGCATAGAGGGTGCGCCGAACGGGCTCGGCGATCTGCTCTGTGCCTTGTTCCTCTCACGCCTGCTTTCCGGCATGGATGAGGAACGGGCGCTGCAGCTGACGACGGCCAGCGTCTATGAAGTGCTGGCGCGCGCCGTCAAACGCGGCAGCAACGAGCTGACACTCGCCGTCGATTCCGCGAGCCTGTCGACGCCGATGGCGATGGTGCAGCTGCGGCACCTCGTTCATCCGGCGCAACGGCGGAAAAAATAGCGGCCCGCAGGGGGTAACGCTTTTTGCAGCGCAGCAGTTGCCATCGGTCCCGGTGCGCTGTAATTCAATATCATGCAAAGCTTTCCCGACACCCTTCTGAACGGTTATCGCAGCTTCATGAGCGGGCGTTACGTCGATGAGCGCGAACGCTATCGCACTCTGGCGGAGATCGGCCAGAACCCGTCGACACTTGTGATTGCCTGTTGTGACTCCCGTTCGGCGCCGGAGATCATCTTCGATGCCGGCCCGGGCGAGCTCTTCGTCATCCGCAACGTCGCAAACATGGTGCCGCCCTATGAGCCGGACGGCAATTTCCATTCGACCTCGTCGGCGCTTGAATTCGCGGTTCTGTCGCTCAAGGTCTCCGACATCGTTGTCATGGGCCACGGCCGCTGTGGCGGTATTCGTGCTGCACTCGATCCCGATGCCGAGCCGCTGTCGCCGGGCGACTTCATCGGCCGGTGGATGGCCCTGCTGAAGCCGGCGGCCGAACAGATCCAGAGTAACGACATCATGACGCAGACCGAACGTCAGACGGCACTGGAGCGTATTTCGATCCGCAACTCGCTGGACAATCTCCGCAGTTTCCCGGAGATCAAGGCGCGCGAGGAAGAGGGCAAACTGCGCCTGCATGGCGCATGGTTCGATATTTCGACCGGCGAGCTCTGGATCATGGACCCCGATACCCGCGATTTCATCCGTCCGGACGTATAAGTCCACCTGGACGTCCTGCGGCTAGAATATCGATCAAAAAAGAAAAGGCGCTGCGGACCATCCGGTCGTAGCGCCTTTTTTTGATTCATGCGCCAGCTGAGGCTTACCTGCCGTCGATCTGCTGACCGATATAGGCGATGGCCTGCTGATAGACCCGTGCGTCGTTCCAGCCGGCAATGGCGACGAAATTCGGCTCGCCGGGCTGATAGCCGGCGCCGGGCTGCCAGCCATGGCCGCGCAGGAAGTTGGCAGTCGAGGCGAGTGCATCCGCACGCGAGCCGACAAGATCGACCCTGCCGTCGCCATCTTCGTCGATGCCGAAGGCCACGACGTTTTTGGGCATGAACTGCGTCTGGCCGATTTCGCCATGGGCCGCACCGCGTGCAGACGTGCTGAGATAGCCTTCGCCGACGAGCTTCAGGGCGGCATAGAGCTGCTCGGTGAAGAATGCGGAACGGCGGCAGTCATAGGCAAGGGTCGAAACGGCCGAAAGCGTGTGCTGGTCGCCCATGTAGCTGCCGAAGCCGGTTTCCATGCCCCAGATGGCGATGATCGGGCCTGCGGGAACCCCGAAGCGTTTCTCGATCTTGGCAAACAATGCCGCGTTCGCCTGCTTCATATTGCGGCCGCGACTGATGATCGTCTGGCCGCCGCGCTTCTTCATGAATTCCTCGAAGGAAAGCTTGAAGCTCTTCTGGCCGCGGTCGGCGCGAATGGTGGGCTGGTTGTAATGAACGTTTGCGAAGGCCTTGTCGAGGACGGAGGAACTGACGCCCTGTCCCTGCGCTTCGCGCTTGAATTCCTGCACCCAATTCTCGAAACCTGCGGAAGTGTTGCCGCAGGATGCAGCGTTTGCCGTAATCGGCATGGCGAGCAGCAGCCCGCCCGCGACGAGAGCCGCCATTCCAGACTTTGTGATCCGCATTCAGTGTCCCCGAATTCTTACCGCGATGCGAACGCGGTAACCGTTTTTGGAAGGCGCATAAACCCGCCAATCACCAGGCTTATGCGCGGTCTAGTCGTCACTGGACCATGCCAGCATCCGACCATCATGTCATTATCACATTTTAGCGGTCAGTATTTTCGCTTCACGTAAAACATAACCGCCAAATATATTTGCAAAAGCCTCGCCTTTCATCCGAAATGGCGAGGCTTTCGTTCAATCCTGCTTAGCTAGCGAAGATTTATAAACCGTAAATTGGTTTACGAAATCTTATGCAGCCTGCTTGCGCGGCTTGATCAGGCCGCGATTGATAAGCAATTCGGCGATCTGGATGGCATTGAGGGCGGCACCCTTGCGCAGGTTGTCGGAGACGACCCAGATATTGAGGCCGTTTTCGACGGTCGCGTCTTCGCGGATACGCGAAATATAGGTCGCGTCCTCGCCGGCGGATTCGTAAGGCGTGATGTAGCCGCCGTTTTCGCGCTTGTCGATGACGAGGCAGCCCGGTGCTTCGCGTAGGATGTCACGGGCCTGGTCTGCGGTGATCTCGTTTTCGAACTCGATGTTGACCGATTCGGAATGGCCGATAAACACGGGTACGCGAACGGCCGTGCAGGTGACCTTGATCTTCGGGTCGAGCATCTTCTTGGTTTCGGCCAGTACCTTCCACTCTTCCTTGGTGTAGCCGTCTTCCATGAAGCTATCGATATGTGGAATGACGTTGAAGGCGATGCGCTTGGTGAACTTCTTCGCCTCGATCGGGTCGGCGACGAAGACGGCGCGGGTCTGGTTGAACAGCTCGTCCATGCCGTCCTTGCCGGCACCGGAAACGGACTGGTAGGTCGAGACGACGACGCGCTTGATCTTGGCGAAATCATGCAGCGGCTTCAGCGCCACGACGAGCTGCGCAGTCGAGCAATTCGGGTTGGCGATGATGTTGCGCTTGGTGAACTGCGTGACGGCATCCGGGTTCACTTCCGGCACGATCAGCGGCACGTCGGCGTCGTAGCGCCAGGCGGAGGAGTTGTCGATGACGACGCAGCCCTGGGCGCCGATCTTCGGCGAGAACTTCTTCGAGACCTCGCCACCGGCCGACATCAGGCAGATGTCGGTGTCGGAGAAGTCGTAGTTCTCCAGGTTGGAAACCTTCAGCGTCCGGTCGCCGAAGGAAACTTCGGTTCCCTGCGAGCGGGCGGATGCGAGCGCCACGACCTCATCGGCCGGAAAACCGCGTTCAGCCAGGATGTTGAGCATTTCGCGGCCGACATTCCCGGTCGCGCCCGCTACTGCAACTTTGAAACCCATTTCTCAAGCTCTCTTTCTCTTCTCTCCTCTTGGGCGAAGGGGGGGAACCGCAGCCATTACGACCGGTTCCTGTCCCCAGCCGAGCCGGGGAGAGAGCGGCAGGCCAGAGACGTCAGACGGTTTTCGTCGTCGTTTTGGCCATGGTTTTGGAAGAAACCGGAAAATAGACATCCTGCCCGGCATATTCCGCCGGGTGACTGTGGCTATCGATCTGTTCGAAGCGAAGCATGGAAGTCTTCCTTTTCCGTCGCCGGTTCTAAGAGGTTTTCCACAGGAGTCAAGGATTTCCTCGCTCGCATCGCTGCGGGAGCGAGGAAATCGGGGGCGTTGAAACGTGCCTTCAACCTATCGTGTTCGAAGGCCCTCCGTTTCGAGTGTCAGCGGTTGGACTTGCGCGTGATTTCGAACAGGAACCAGGTGCGGCGTTCGGTCTCGTCCAGCCAGTTTTCGAGGAGGCTGGCGGTGGCGACATCGCCATATTCGTCGCAGACGCCGTGAACAGCGCGCATTTCGGCCGAAAGCTTGAGATTGTCATCCGCCAGTTCGGCGAGCATGTCCTGCGGGTCGACATATTCCGCGTCGTTGTCCGGGATGCGTTGCAGCTTGGCGATCTGGCCGATCGAGCGCAGCGTGTTTCCGCCGATCTTTCGGGCGCGCTCGGCCATGGGATCGGTCATCGCGAAAATCTGATCGCCTTGTTCGTCCAGAAGCAGGTGATAATCGCGGAAATGCGGTCCGCTCATATGCCAGTGAAAATTCTTGGTCTTCAGATAGAGGGCAAAGACATCGGCCAGCAGCGCGCTCAGAGCTGCGGAAATATCGCGGGTCGCTTCCTCGCTGAGATTGGTGCGAGTGCCTAATTTCGACTTGGTATTGGCGCTATTCATAAAGACGTCCTCCGTTTGTTTTTCACGACAGCGATCGCCGGCGGATCTTAGGAGCGCTCGATGACATTCGCTGCTGCGTTGGATCGCATTGAAGACAGGATCTGTTTCGAAATTTCGCGGACGAGATGTCGCTTCGCGGCACGATCGACTGCGATGCCATGCGGAAAACCCGGACATCCACACTAAATAGGAAAATGAGGCGGTTTGGCAATTGTTCGCTAATGTATAGGCGCAGTGTGCGGCTATGCCGCGCCGGTCAAGCCGCCCTTCTGACGAAGGGCGGCTCTGCGTTGGGTGATTATTTCAGGCCACCACCGACATAGATGGTTTCACCGGTCACCCAGGCGGCGTCCTGCGAAGCCAGGAAGACAGCCACCGGGGCGATATCGGTCGGCTGGCCAAGGCGGCCGAGCGGCGTCTGCGAGACGAGATGCTTCTCAAAGTCGCTGCCGATGACGCCTGCCGCAACGACGCCTTCAGTCTCGACGCCGCCCGGCGCGAGATTATTGATCCGGATATTTTTCGGACCGAGCTCCTTGGCGAGGATCTGGGTGATGGAGTTTACGGCAGCCTTGGTTGCCGTATAGACCGATGCGGTCGGCAGGTTCATGCTGACGGCGTTTGAGCCGATGTTGATGATATTGCCGCCTTCTGGGCCGAAATATTTGACGGCTTCCCGCGTGGTCAGCAGTGTGCCCAGCACGTTGATATTGAATTCACGATGGAATTCTTCCTCGGTGAACTCCTCGATCGGCGCGAATTGGTAGACGCCGGCATTGTTGACCAGGATATCGACGCGGCCGAAGGCCTGCTTGGTTTCGGCGAAAAGCCGTTTGACGTCTTCGGATTTGGAAACGTCGCCGTGGACGGCGAGCGCCTTACCGCCCTTGGCCGTGATCGCGGCCACCACCTTGTCGGCGCCTTCGCGGCTCGAGGCATAGTTGACGACGACGGCTGCGCCCGCCTCGCCCATTGCCTTGGCGATGCCAGCACCGATGCCCTTGGATGCTCCGGTCACGATTGCGACCTTGCCTGTCAGCTTGCTCATGTGACTTTCCTTTGGAAAATGTTAGACGGTTTTATAATCATCAAACCATTTGGCGCATGCGACCCGAAAACCGTTTCGCATCGTCACTTTGATATTTAGATAATCATCTAATTGATACAAGAGCGGCAACAGAAAATGCTGATGGCATGGACGAAATCGTCAGATCTTGGAAAGCTCCGCCATATAGGCGTTCAGCGTATCGCGGCGCAGCATGAGGTTTGCGAACTTGCCCTCACGCTGGATCTCGATGAGCCCGGCGTTTTCGAGCTCCTTGATATGATGGGACATCGTCGCGGCGCTGACGGTGTGGCACTCGTTCAGGGTGCTGCAGGGCATGGGTTCGGTTCGTGCGCCGATCTCCTTCAAGATCTGCACGCGTCGCGGCTCGGCAAGCGCCCGGGAGATCAATCCCATCTGCCTTTCGCTCAAACGTATCGGCCCGGCATCCATGATTTTCATCGCAGTGGAAACGAAATCGGGTTGACCGCTTTCGCGATCACGCCATTGCCAGATATATGAAGGCAGAACGGCCTTGGCAACCTTTGCGGTCTGGCCATGCATTGTTGTGCTCAAAGGCGGACGCGTACGAGTATGCCCTCGCCTTACCGGCTGCACACGGCGACTTAGCTGCACATGGTCTAATCAGAGCGTCATTTGCTCTTCAGCAGCCGCCATTTCGTTACAGGCCAGCCAGCGGGGTCGATGCGAAAGAGCAGGCCGTAACGGGAATAGACGATCGCCGTCATGAAGGAAAACCAGCCGCCGAGCGCCAGGCCGGCTATGACGTCGCTCGGATAATGGGCGCCGACCATGACGCGCGTGATCGCCAGCCACAGAGCGCAGGCAGCGAAGATGTAACGGTAGCGCGGGAAGATAAAGGCAAGCGCCACGAAAAGGGCGCCGATTGTGGTCGCGTGGCCAGACGGAAAGCTCTCGAAGCTGGCGCGGCCGTTGAAGGGCGAGAAGCCGAAGGGGCCCCAATCGGCAAAATGCGTTGGGCGGGCGCGGCCGATGGCACGCTTGAGCACATTGGCGAGAAGGCCGGAAAGCACGATCGTTGTCAGCAGGTAAGCACCGATCTGGCAGATGCGCGTTGCCTGGCAGCGACAACGCGGCGAGCGCAGCAGACGGCTACCGGCCCAACCTTCGATGAACAGGAAGGCGCTGACGATGATGATCCAGCCGGAATCGCCGAAATCGGTCAGCATTCCGCCGAAAAAGCGAATAGAGGGCGAGAGGCTCTTCAGGGCTGCGCCGACGGGCCGATCGAACAGGAGAGCAGAGAGCAGCACAATATTGGCTGTCAGAAATAGGCAGGTCTTCCAATGGCATGATGCAAGCGCAGCATCGCTTCGCCGCCAACGCCTATCGAGAGACGCCAAAATCTCCTGCATACCCACCGCCTGATATTTCATATCCAATCAAAGATGACGCCTAACAGCGACTTGTTACAACTCTTCTAAAGAATTGTGACGCCGAGGCAGGTGATTGATCAAGGCGCGTGCAAGCCTGGCTGCAGCAGCAAAAAGCCCCGCTCTTCGGTGAAGAACGGGGCTTGTGTTTCACGTGAAATATAGCAGGCGATTTATGCCGAAGATTATGCCGACAGAGCCTTGAATTCGGCGAGGATGGCATCGCCCATTTCGGCGGTGCCAACCTGGCGGCTGCCAGCCGACATGATGTCGCCGGTGCGGATGCCGCTGTCGAGCACGTTGGCGATCGCCTTTTCCAGCGCATCGGCTTCGGACACCAGGCCGAAGGAGTAGCGCAGGCACATGGCGAAGGAAGCGATCATGGCGATCGGGTTGGCAATGCCCTTGCCGGCGATGTCCGGTGCGGAACCGTGCACGGGCTCGTAGAGTGCCTTGCGCTTGCCGGTCTTGGCGTCAGGTGCGCCGAGCGAAGCGGACGGCAGCATGCCGAGCGAACCGGTCAGCATGGCGGCGACGTCGGACAGCATGTCGCCGAACAGGTTGTCGGTGACGATAACATCGAACTGCTTCGGCTGGCGCACGAGCTGCATGCCGCCGGCATCGGCGAGCATGTGCTCAAGCTGTACGTCGGCATATTTTTCCTTATGCGTCGCGGTGACGACCTGGTTCCAGAGCACGCCCGACTTCATGACGTTGCGCTTTTCCATCGAGCAGACGCGGTTGTTGCGGGTGCGCGCCAGTTCGAAGGCAACGCCGGCGATGCGTTCGATCTCGTAGGTATCGTAGATCTGGGTGTCGATGCCGCGCTTCTGGCCGTTGCCGAGATCGATGATCTCTTTCGGCTCGCCAAAATAGACGCCGCCGGTGAGTTCGCGCACGATGAGGATATCGAGGCCTTCGACCAGTTCCGGCTTCAGCGAGGAGGCCGATGCCAGCGCCGGGTAGCAGATGGCTGGGCGCAGGTTGGCAAACAGCTGGAGATCCTTGCGCAGGCGCAGCAGGCCGGCTTCCGGGCGCACTTCGTAAGGCACCGCATCCCACTTCGGACCGCCGACAGCGCCGAAGAGCACGGCGTCGGCCGCCATTGCCTTTGCCATATCGGCATCGGAGATCGCCGCGCCATGCGCGTCATAGGCGCTGCCGCCGACAAGGCCTTCGTCCGTGACGAAGCCGGCATTCTTCGTCTCGTTCATGTAGGCGATGATCTTGCGAACTTCGCCCATAGCTTCGGGACCGATGCCGTCACCCGGCAGGAGGAAGAGATTGCGCACTGTCATGGGAAAGCCTCCGCGAAAGAAAAAGTTGCGGGGTTTTTAGACCTGCAAATGCGGCTTTTCAAGCGAGGAAGGGGCCGAAACGGTACGGTTTTCGGGCTTTTGCGCCTAACCATCCGCCCTCGTGGTTCGAGGCTACGCCCTTCGGGCTTCGCACCACGAGGGCGGATGGCTTGCGTTGCTTTATCCTTACTCGGCCAGGCCGAGCGAAGCGAGATAGGCAGCCGATGCCGGGATCTTCGACTTGTCCTTGATCTCGATGATCAAACGCGGATTGCTGTCGAGCTTGGCAAGGGCGGCAAAGACGGCGCGCCAGTGGATATTGCCTTCGCCAAGGCTCCAGTGGCGGTCGGCATAGCCATCCGCGTCCTGCAGGTGGATATGCTGCAGGCGGTTGCCGGCGGCGTGGACATAGTAGTCGACCGGCGGAGCGCCGGTGTAGCCATGAGCGTAATGAGCATGGCCGGTGTCGATCGACACGGCTACGGCGGGCGAGTTGAAGCTATTTGCAAGACCGACGCGGATATGAGGATCCTTGTCTTCGATATTCTCGATGACCATGGTCAGGCCGATGTCTTCGGCGCGCTTGACGGCCTCTTTCAGCGTCAGGTGCGTATATTCGATGATCTTTTCGCGCTCGCCCTTGTTGTTGTCGAGATTGTTGTAGGACCACGACGTATAGGGGCTATGGATGACCATCTGCGTGGCGCCGATATTGGCGCAGACGTCGAGCGCCTGCTGCAGGCGCTTGGAGACGACGGCGCGGATGTCCGAATCCTGCGAGGCGATGATGAAGCCCCAGAACGGGCCATGGATGCCGAGGCGACCCTGATGGCCGTCGAGCAGCTTGCGGGCGCGCTCGGCAAGCGGCTGCCAATCACCGTTCAGGACGTCGGCTTCGACGAAGCTCTGCAGTTCGAGGTCTCGCGGCTTTTCGAGCAGCCAGTTGCGATGGGTTTCGAGGTCGTCAAGCGTCATGGCGGCGCCGACAATGGGAAGCGAGGTCATGGAGAGGCTCCATTGCGTGGAGAAGAATAGGGGTGGGATGGGCCCGAAGGGCCTCGGCAGGCCTATATGGACCCCCTTCTTGTCGAACATATTACAGCGAGTGGAAAGGCGCGGCCTTTTCAGATGCCTGAAACAAAAAGCCGGGCTGCAAGGCCCGGCTTCGAAACGCAAAATAATGATGAAACCGATCAGGCAGCCCAGGGGCGCGATGCGGCGTTTGTCTTTTCGAAATCGTTGATCGCGGAAGATTTTTCCAGCGTCAGGCCGATATCGTCGAGGCCGTTCAGCAGGCAGTGGCGCTTGAACTCGTCGAGTTCGAACTTCAGCGAGCCGCCGTCTGGGCCGGTGATTTCGAGGTTTTCCAGATCGACGGTCAGGATGGCGTTGGAGCCGCGCGAGGCGTCGTCCATCAGCTTGTCGAGATCTTCCTGGCTGACCTTGATCGGCAGGATGCCGTTCTTGAAGCAGTTGTTGTAGAAGATGTCGGCGAAGCTGGTCGAAATGACGCAGCGAATGCCGAAGTCGAGAAGTGCCCAGGGCGCATGCTCACGCGAGGAGCCGCAGCCGAAATTGTCGCCGGCGACGAGGATCTTGGCGTTCTGATAGGCGGGCTTGTTCAGCACGAAATCCGGGTTCGGCGAACCATCTTCGTTGTAACGGGCTTCTGCGAAGAGCCCCTTGCCGAGGCCGGTGCGCTTGATGGTCTTCAGATAATCCTTCGGGATGATCATGTCGGTATCGACATTGACGACCGGGAGGGGTGCCGCGACACCGGTCAACTTCACGAACTTGTCCATGGGGTCCTGCCTTCATTCTCGTCTAAGCACGAATTATCCTGCCAATAGAGCAAATCCGGCCCGAAATGAAGGAGAATCTTGGATGTGCTCTAAAACGCGGCGCTTTGGTCGCCCTTGCCAATCAGGACGAGGCCTGAATCTCGGGCAAACGGGTTTGGCAGCCGGCATAGCAGGCCACCCCTATCCTGTGTTCGACCTTAGAGATCGATGATCGTGCCGCGACCGTCGTTCCAGATGCGCATTTCGCGCTGGCTGTTCGTCTTCGCCTTGGCGCGCACCGGCGCAGGCTTCATGCGCAGCGAAATCGCACGGGCTACCATGAGCACGGTCAGGATACCGCCGACGGCAAGCGTGAGCGAAACGGTAAACAGCGCCATGGCTGCAAACACAGTAACACCGGCAAGCGCGATAAACAGGGAACGGATATTCTGCATGGTCGAGACCTCTCTACTTCCAGCAATGTGGTCCTCTTCCTTCTCATCTGCAAGAGGAGCGTGGCTTTTTGTTGACTTGCTTGTCGATTAAAAGCGCGGCAAAACGGCACTATGAGCGAATTTTCTCCTTCCCGCCCCGCCCGCCTGCGCCGTTCGGTCTTGAGCGTTCCCGCCATCAACCGCCGGGCGCTCGAAAAGCTTTCGAGCCTCGATTGTGACGCCGTCATCTTCGATCTCGAAGATTCCGTATCGCCGGAGAAGAAGGCCGAGGCGCGGGAGAATTTGCGCGCCTTTTTCGCCGCGTCCGCACTTCCCGGCAAGGAGCGGATCATCCGCATCAATGCGCTTTCCTCCAATTTCGGCGCTGACGATCTGGAGCTGGTCGTGGAGCTGGAACCGGATGCGGTGCTGCTGCCGAAAGTAGACGAGCCGCAGGACGTGACTGGTGTCAGCGACCGGCTCGCGGAAGCCGATGCGCCGGAGGGCCTGCGCATCTGGGCGATGATCGAGACGCCGCGCGGCATCCTGAATGCAGCTGCGATCGCCGAGGCCGGGCGCACGGCGGGCAGCCGGCTCGATTGCTTCGTCGTCGGCCTCAACGACCTCAGAAAGGAAACGGGTGTTCTGCCCCAACCCGGCCGCACCTATGTCGTGCCCTGGCTGATGCAGGTGGTGCTGGCGGTCAGCGCCTATGGGCTCGAGGCTATCGACAGCGTCTTCAACGACTTCAAGAATGCCGAAGAATTTGAAGCCGAATGCGGCCAGGGCCGCATCATGGGATTTGCTGGCAAGATGCTGATCCATCCGAACCAGATCGAGGCGGCCAACCGGCACTTTGGTCCCGATGAAGCTGCCATTGCCGAGGCCGAAGCCATCATCGCCGCCTTTGCCAAACCGGGCGCCGAAACTCTCAATGTCGTGAACCTCGGCGGGCGGATGGTGGAGCGGCTGCACCTTGTCCAGGCCGAGAGACTCGTCCATAAAGTTCGCCTGATCGAGCAGCATTCTGATGCGGCTGCAACGCCTCGCACCGACGTCTGACTGAAAAACAAGAAAGATGTTCTGATGAAACTCTACCGCTTCCTCACCGGCCCTGACGACGCATCCTTCTGCCACAAGGTGAGTGCGGCGCTGAACAAGGGCTGGGAGCTGTCGGGCTCGCCGACCTATGCCTTCAATGCTGCGACCGGCCAGATGCAGTGCGGCCAGGCCGTCATCAAGGAAGTGGCGGGTAGGGATTACGATCCGGAGATGAAGCTTTCCGAGCAATAAGCCGGAGGTAATTGCTTTATCGAAGGTCTGATGCCTTTCCCTGACCGTCTTGCGGTCAGGGCCGATATCACCGATCCGTCGCTTCTTCGGCGCTCGCCTCGATGCGCTCAATGTCCTCGTCGCTCAGGCCAAAATGGTGACCGATCTCGTGGATCAGGACATGGGTGATGATATCGCCGAGGGTTTCCTCGTTCTCAGCCCAATAATCGATGATCGGCCGGCGGTAGAGGCGGATCTTGTTCGGCATATCCCCGGTCTGGGCGGTGAAACGCTCCGAGATGCCGCGGCCTTCGAAGAGGCCGAGCAGGTCGAAGGGGGTTTCCAGCGCCATATCCTCGAACACTTCGTCATCGGGAAAATCCTCGATGAGAATGATGAGGTTGCCGGTGAGCGAGCGGAATTCGTCCGGCAGGTGGCTGTAAGCCTCCATGGCCAGAGATTCGAATGTGCTGATTGAGGGCGCGTGGCGGTCCCGCCAATCCTCGCTCTGGTCAATGCGAGCCATGAATGCTTCCTTCCTTGGCTGGTCATATAGAGACTTTGCGCAGCTTTTACGAGAGCGGATTCAAGCGAAGGAATATTTTCTTATGAAATGGTGTTGACTCTTTCACCAAGCTCTGGAATCCATAAGAACATAACAGGAACATTATCGATCTGGAGTGAACGTCATGGCCGAGGCTGCCGTGGCGCGGGAAACGCTTTTTGCCCTGCGTGAAACCATTGCCCGACTGGAAGGCAGGCCGATCCCGGCACTGGCCGCGGCAGCGCATGAAGCGCTGGCGGACAAGCCGGCCACGAGGTCGGCAGGTCTTGCGAAGCCCCTGCCCGAGCAGCCGCTTCTTGCGGTCGGAGTCGACGATCTCGATGCCGCGATGCAGGGCGGCGTGGCGCTCGATGCGCTGACGGAAATCCGCTCGCTCGGCCTGCGCGATGCCGGGTCGGCCAGCGGCTTTACCCTTGCGCTAGCCGCGCGGCTGCATGCACAGGCGTCAGGCACAGACGCGGCCATCTCTCCGATCCTGTGGATCGGCGATACGGTCGCCACAATGGAGGCGGGCCTGCCCTACGCCATCGGTCTTCAGGATTTCGGACTGGCGCCGTCGGCCTTCCTGCAGGCCTCGCCGCGCAAGCTGGAGGAAGCACTCTGGCTGGCGGAGGCAGCGCTTAGCAGTGCGGCCTTTGCGGTTGTCATTCTGGAAGTGCGTGGCAATCCGGCTCGTTTCGGCCTGACCGAAAGCCGGCGGCTGGCGTTAAGGGCCAAGGCGGCAGGACGGCCCTTGTTTCTGTTGCGACAGGGAGGCGAGGAGGAGGCGAGTAGCGCTCTCTTCCGCTTTTCCGTCGAACCCGCGCCGGCGCAGGCGCGGCCCCTGCCGGATGGATCGGTGCTTGGCGGCAGCATCGGTCACCCGGCCTTTCGTCTGACCTTGGAAAAGAGCCGCAAACCGGCGCCTCTTTCCATAACCCTGGAGTGGAATGCCCATGACCGCCGCTTTGCCCCTGTCTCCGACATTCAATGCCCTGCCTTTCCCGGCGAACCCGCAGCGCATTCTGGCGCTGACCTTCCCGCATCTGCCGACCGACCGCATCGCCCGCAAGCGCTGGGGCCTGTCCTGGCGTTCGACAGGCAGGCTTGAAACGCCGCCGCTCGTCTGCGCCGGCAAGCTCAACAACGCCATGCGGCTGACCGCGCTCAACGAGCGGGCGGAGATGATCGGCCTGAAGCCGGGCCAGGGCGTGGCCGAGGCCAAGGCGATCTGCCCTATCCTTGATATCGTCGAGGAGGATCTGGCAGCGGATCGCAAGCTTTTGGAAGCGATCGCCGACTGGTGCGACCGCTATACGCCGTTGGTGGCGATCGACGGCAAGGACGGCCTGTTTCTCGATATTACCGGCTGCGCCCATCTCTTCGGCGGCGAAGAGGCGCTGCTCGAAGACGTCTTGATCCGGATTTCCCGGTTGGGGCTCGATGTGCGCGGCGCCATTTCCTCCGCGCCGGGCCTGTCTTGGGCCGTAGCCCGCTTTGACGACTGCCGTGTCGTTCCTCCGGAGGCCATGGAGGAGGCCTTGGCGCCGTTGCCTGTGGCGTCCTTGAGGCTCGGCGAGGAGACCGTTGCGGCCTTGCAGAAGATGGGCTTGAAGCAGACGGGCGATCTTCTGGCCGCGCCGCGTGCGCCGCTTGCCCGTCGTTTCGGCACGCAGCTGATATTGCGGCTCGATCAGGCCGTTGGTCTCGTCGAGGAGCCGATCTCGCCGCGTCGGCCAGTCGCGCAATTGTCGGCCGAGCGCCGACTTGTCGAGCCGGTGCAAGCGGAAGCCGATCTTCTGGAGCTCGCCCGGCAGCTCGCCGAAACCCTGAAGCCGGGGCTGGAGGCACGCGGTGTCGGCGGCCGTTCCTTCGAGCTTCTGCTCTTCAGAGTGGATGGCGAGGTCTTCCGCATTGCCGCCGGCGCATCGCAGCCGCTGCGGGAGCCAAGGCGGATCGCCAGCCTGTTCACGGAGCGCTTCACCGCCATTCATGACGATCTCGATGTCGGCTATGGTTTCGAGATCGTCCGTCTCAATGTACTGCGGCATGCGGCCTTCGATGCAACGCAAGGCGATTTCGTCGGGGAAGGCCGGCAGGACAGCTCGCTTGCCGCCTTTGTCGATCGGGTGGCCGCACGACTGGGGCCGGATTGCCTGCAGGGGTTCGAACTGCGGCAGAGCCATATTCCTGAGCGGGCCTCCCGGCCGGTGCCGGCCATGCATGTTCTTGCCGCTCATAGACGGACGGGCAGCGATCATGCCGGCCACGGCTTTTTCCGCGGCGAGCGGCCGTTGCGGCTATTTCGTATGCCGGAGCTGATCGAAACCGTCGCTGCCGAGGTGCCCGACGGTCCTCCCCGGCAGTTCCGCTGGCGGCGGGTCATGCATCGCGTGCAGCGGGCCGAGGGGCCGGAACGGCTTTCGGCGGAATGGTGGGTCGAGGAAAAGGAAGAGCCTGCCCGCGATTATTTCCAGATCGAGGATGAAGAGGGCCATCGTTTCTGGCTGTTCCGCAAGGGTCTCTACGGCCGAGGCGGAACGGGACCGGATTGGTATATGCACGGGGTCTTCGCATGAACGCGCGCCCGAGTTTTCACGAACCTCCCCCTTTCTTCGAGATCGGGGTGAGAACGAATTTCTCCTTTCTCGAAGGCGCCTCGCATCCGGAAGAGATCGTGGCGCAAGCCGCTATCCTGAAACTGTCCGGGTTTGGAATTGCCGATCGCAATTCGGTTGCCGGCGTGGTCAAGGCGCATGCGCATACCAAAGTTCTCTCGGAAAAATACAAAGAGGCCGCTAAGAAGAATCTGGAGCTTCGAGCTACGGGCAAGCCGGAAAAACCGCTCCTAAAGCCGGTCCCTTTCCAGCCCGGTGCTCGGTTGGTGTTTTCGGACGGCACGCCGGATATTCTTGCCTATCCGGAGAACCGCACAGGCTGGGCGCATCTCTGCCGGCTGTTGAGTGCCGGCAATCTGAGCGGCGAAAAAGGTGTCTGCGTTCTCAAGGAAAGCGACCTTGAGAAATGGGGCGACGAGATAATGCTGGCGCTCATTCCAGATGCTGACAGCATCGCGACGCCGGAGGGGCAGGCAAAGCTTGAGGAGTGCCTGAAGCGGCTATGGATGCGCTTTGGCCGAAAGTTCCATATGGTCCTGTCGCCTGCCTATGACGGGCGGGATCGGATGGTCTTTGCCACGCTTTCCATTCTGGCGCAGCGCAATGGCGTGCGGCTGATCGCCAGCAATCAGCCGCTCTATCATGCGACCGAACGCAAGCCGCTTGCCGATATCGTCGTTTCGATCCGCGAGCATGTGCCGATCGCTGAGGCCGGCTTCAAGCTGGCGGCCAATGCCGAACGCTATATGAAGGACGCTGCCGAGATGGCGCGTCTCTTTAAGGATTATCCGAAGGCGATCGCCAATACGCAGAAGTTTTTTAGCCGGCTTTCTTTCTCACTGGATGAGTTGAAGCACAATTATCCCGACGAAAGCACCGATGGCGAAACCGTTTCGGAAACGCTGGAGAGGCTGACATGGGAGGGCGCGAAATGGCGTTATTCCGGGGAGGTTCCCGAAAAGGTCTCAAAGCAGATCGAGCATGAGCTCAAGCTCATCCGCGAGCGGCAATATGAGCCCTATTTCCTGACGGTGCATCGGATCATGGAGTTTGCCCGCAGTGAGAATATCCTGTGTCAGGGGCGTGGATCAGCTGCCAATTCGACGGTCTGCTACTGCCTCAGGATTACTGAGGTCAATCCGGAGATTACGATGCTTCTGTTCGAGCGTTTCATCTCGACAGAGCGGGAGGAGCCACCGGATATTGACGTCGATTTCGAGCATGAGAGACGCGAAGAGGTCATTCAGTTCATCTACAGGCATTACAAAATGGAGCGTGCCGGGCTGACGGCAGCCGTCACCAGCTATCGGGCACGTTCAGCCGGACGCGAGGTGGCCAAGGCTTTTGGTCTTTCGGAGGATGTGCAGTCCGCCCTTGCGAGCGGTGTCTGGGGCTGGTCAACGGAGGAATTGTCCGATCGCGAGGCAAAGCTTGCGGGCCTTAATCTCGCCGACAAGACGACACAAAACGTGCTTTCCTATGCTTCGACGCTGATGGGATTTCCGCGACATCTGACCCAGCATGTTGGCGGCTTCGTCATCACTCGGGATCGGCTGGATGAGGTCGTGCCGATCATGCATACGGCGATGGATGATCGCTATATGATCGAGTGGAACAAGGACGATCTCGACAATCTCAACATATTGAAGATCGACGTTCTGGCGCTCGGCATGCTGACCTGCCTCGCCAAGGCCTTTGACCTGTTGCTTTTGCATTACGATGTGAAGAAGCAGCTCGCCGATCTTGGTAGCGGCGAATATCCCGACCGATTCCCGGTCTATGACATGATCTGCCGTGCCGATACGATCGGCGTTTTCCAGATCGAAAGTCGGGCGCAGATGAGCATGTTGCCGCGTCTCCGGCCCCGCAGATTCTACGATCTGGTGATCGAAGTGGCGATCGTCCGGCCCGGTCCTATCCAGGGCAATATGGTGCATCCCTATCTCAAGCGGCGTGAAGCCGAGCGGGCGGGAAAGGAGTTGGATTATCCGAGCGACGAGTTAAAGGAGGTGCTGAAGCGAACGTTGGGCGTTCCCCTGTTTCAGGAACAGGCCATGCAGATCGCCATTACGGCGGCCGGATTCACGCCTGCGGAGGCGGACAAGCTGCGACGGGCCATGGCGACCTTTAAGCGCACCGGGACCATCCACACCTTCGAAGAGAAGATGGTCGAAGGCATGACCGCGAAGGGGTACGACCGTGAGTTCGCCAAGAACTGCTTCGAGCAGATCAAGGGCTTCGGCGAATATGGCTTTCCCGAAAGCCATGCGGCTTCCTTTGCTCTTCTCGTTTACGCCTCTTCCTGGCTCAAAACCTATTATCCCGACGTCTTCTGTGCGGCGATCCTCAATGCCCAGCCGATGGGCTTTTATGCGCCGGCGCAACTGGTGCGCGATGCGCGCGAGCATGGCGTCGAGGTTCGGCCGGTGGATATCAATCGTTCGAGTTGGGATTGCCTGCTGGAGAAGGCGCGTTTCGATCCGGGTGCGATCGAGCGGCGCCACGCGTCGATGCGCGACGATATCAAGACGCAATGTGCAGTCCGTCTCGGCTTCCGGCAGGTTAAAGGCCTGTCGGATAAGGAGATAGAACTGCTTGTCACGCGTCGTGGCGATGGCTATCGATCCGTGCGCGATCTCTGGCTGCGCTCCGGGCTTGCCAAAGCGCAGATCGAGCGTCTGGCGGATGCGGATGCGTTCGGCTCTATCGGGCTTACGCGGCGCGACGCGCTATGGGCGGTGCGGGCACTCGATGCCGGCAGCGCTGGCGAAAAACTTCCCCTCTTCGATCTCAGCGATCATACGGAGCTGCAGGTCGAACCGGCGGTTACGCTGCCTGAAATGCTGCCCGGCGAGCAGGTCATCGAGGATTATCGCTATCTGTCGCTGTCGCTGAAGGCACATCCGGTTTCCTTCCTGCGTGGCGATTTCGCCCGGCAGGGCATCGTGCAGAGCCGGGATCTGTCCAATGTCGTGAGTGGCCGGATGGTGACGATTGCCGGGCTAGTGCTGGTGCGCCAGCGGCCAGGCTCGGCCAATGGGGTGATCTTCATGACCCTGGAGGACGAGACCGGCGTCGCCAACGCGATCGTCTGGCCGAAAAAATTCGAGAAATACCGCGCCATCGTCATGGGGGCGCGATTGGTGAAAATCCGTGGCCGCCTGCAGAGCGAAAGCGGCGTCATCCATGTGGTGGCCGATCATATCGAGGACATGACGCCGGCACTCGGTATTCTCCAGCGCGAGGCAAGGCGTTTCGGTGTCAGCGACCGGGCAGATGAAGCATTACGGCCGACCATGGATCACAGGCAGAAGAAGAAACCGACCTTGCTTTTGCGTGCATCCGGTGCCGAGGCCGAGGCGGAAGGTCGCAGCAATGGCGTGGAAACGGCGAGAGTCATGCCGCGAGGCCGCAATTTTCATTAGGAATCCGTGTTTGATATCTCAGGGGCGGAAAGCCGGCTGCCCCTGGGTGGATCAAAACGAATCGTTTCTTTCTTGACAAAGGGCGTCTTCTTTAGCAGATAACAAGACAGCGGATGTCATGTTTGACGGGCTGAGCGAAGAATGCTGGTTTGCAGTTGTAATTACATCACCGACAAGGAAATCCGGGAGGTCATCACCGAACTCCTCGATCAGGACTGTTGGCAGCTCATCGTTCCGGCAAAAGTCTATCACGCCATGTCGAAGCGCGGTCGCTGCTGCGGCTGCTTCCCGAATGTGGTTGATATTATTATTCAGACAACCGAGGATTATCATGCCCGTCGCCACTCGACGGAAGCAGAAATATTTGATTTCATGTCCCGCCTGAAAAAATTCCATGAAGAAAACAGGAGAGCGGACGTTGAAAGGCGACAAAAAAGTCATCGAGCGGCTTAACGAGGCGCTGTTCCTCGAGCTTGGTGCAGTCAACCAATATTGGGTTCACTACCGGCTCCTCGAGGACTGGGGCTACACCAAGCTTGCCAAGAAGGAGCGTGCGGAATCCATCGAAGAGATGCAGCATGCAGACCGTCTGGTTGCCCGCATCATTTTCCTCGAAGGGCACCCGAACCTGCAGACGCTCGCGCCTCTGCGCATCGGCCAGAATGTCAAGGAAGTATTGGAGGCCGATCTTGCAGGCGAATATGACGCCCGCGCCGCCTACAAGAAATCACGCGATATCTGTCACGATGCCGGCGACTATGTCTCGATGAAGCTGTTCGAAGAGCTGCTGACAGACGAGGAAGGCCATATCGACTTCCTGGAAACCCAGCTTGAACTGCTCGGAAAGATCGGCGAAGCCAAATATGGCCAGCTCAATGCCGATTCTGCGGATTCCGCCGAATAGTGAATTGCCTATCCGGCCGCCCTTTCGACGGCCGGATCCTTCTCGTTCAGTCTTCAGCCTTCAGGCCTGCCAAATGCTGGAATTCGGCGACGACCTGATCATAGACCGATCGCTTGAAGGCGACGATCAGATCCGGAAGCTCAACCATCGGCTTCCATCCCCAGGCATCGAATTCCGGTTCATGACCGCCCGGCGGCGGGTTGATGGCGATTTCGCTTTCGTCGCCGTCGAAGCGGAAGGCGAACCAGCGCTGCGTCTGGCCGCGATATTTTCCTTTGAGGCCAATGCCGATCAGCTGCGGCGGCAGATCGTAGTTGATCCAGTTCCTCGCTTCCGCCAGTAGCGTCACCGTCTTCATCCCGGTTTCCTCATAGAGCTCGCGATAGGCGGCTTTCAGAGGGTCTTCGCCATCGTCTATGCCGCCTTGCGGCATCTGCCAAAGCTGCGGCGAGCCGTCATATTCGGAATTGCCGTCCGGGATACGCCGGCCGGCCCAGACCAGGCCATCCCGGTTCAGGATCATGATGCCGACACAGGGGCGATAGGGCAGGTCTTCGGCTCTTACGGGCGCTTGGGGCGTGCTCATTTGGTTCTCCAAAGAATCAGGGACGTTTCGGGTCATCGGCAAGTGCCGAGACCGCGACGATTTCGATACCGCGCATGGCAGCTTCCTCACTCCATTTGCTGATGGCGTCGACGCTCTCGTCGAAAGCGGAAGCGACGCCGACCGCAGAGCCATTACGACGGGCAATGCGTTCCAGCTCATCGAGCTTCCTCAGGATGGCGTCCTGCTGCAATTCTCCGTCAAGCTGGACGTCGGCAAAGGCGTGCGGCACTTCCAGCGTCTTAGCGAGTGTCCCCGACTTGGATTGCGCCGAAGAGCCGTCGTCGAGGAAAAGCAGGCCGCGCTTGCCGATATCGCGCAACACCGGTTCCATGGCGTTGGCGTTGGCAAGGAACCGACCGCCGAGATAGTTCATAACGCCGGTATAATTGGTGATCTTGCCCATCGCTTTGTGCAGGTTTTCGACATTCCTTGCTGATGACAGCGAGGTCAGCAGCGTGTCCGGTCCCGGATTGTTGCTGGGATAATCGAAAGGCTCGAAGGGGACCTGGATGAGGATTTCGTGGCCGCCGCGCCGCGCATCCTGCATCCAGCGCTGCAAGCTGTTGCCGCTGACGGCAAAGGCGAGCGTGATCTCTTCCGGCAGCTTCTCGATGGCGCGCTGCGTGCCCGTCTGGCTGAGACCGAGACCGCTGACGACGATGGCGACACGGATGCCGCGGGCGCCGGACCACGGCCTGGCATATTGGTCCATCGGCCGCAGGCCGCTCGGCCCGGTGATCGGCAACTTGCCGAAGGGTGAATCCTCCAGCAGGCTGTCGTTCGGCGTTGCCGCCATGCGGGGATCCTGGCCGACCTGATTGGCGTTGATCAAGACCGGGCCATTGCCATCGCGATTGTTGGGGCTGAACATGGTAACGACGGAACCGTCGTCGGTGACGACGCGGGTGGTATTGGCGCCGGACTGCGGATCCACCTGCGTCAGACCCGTATGGCCGGCCGCGGCCGGCTTGGTTTCGGATGGCGGAGCCGGATCTTCCTTCTTGGCCGTTTCGATCGGCTGGGTTTTCTTGAGATCGTCGCGCAGCAGCGCCGAATAAAGAGAAAAGCCGGCAATCGCGATCAGGCAGAGACCGCCGAGAATGCGCCCGAAGGGCGGGAGTCTCCGCTGACGGCCGGGGCCGCGATTCTGTCCCAGCGGTGCATGCAAATCCGTTCCCAAAGTCCGTATCCACCCCAAAAACGGGAATTTGTTCCGGCGCTGAGCATTCCGCTTTCCCGTTGTCACCACAATGGAAAATCGGGCTTCAGGCTCAAAGTATCAAAACATCAACGAAACAGTTTTCGAACGAAAGCACGCCCGTTCGATCGAGGCGAGCGGAACGATACGCAAGTTCCGCTCACTTCTTATGAAAGCGCCGGGTCTGTTTCCAGCCCGGCGCCATATCCTTACTTGGAGGAAACCGCCTTTTCCGGGTTAGGCGGGAAGGCCGGATCCGTCTTGTCGCCACGCAGGAGGTCGAGCGCGTAGTTGAGCTGGATATCGTCCTTCGGGTCCGGCGGCATATAGGCCGAGGAGCCGGAGCCCTTGTCGGTTTCGCTCTGGCCCTTGATATGACCCGGCAGGCTGGATTCGCCTTCGGACGTCAGCTTGCCCTTCAGATCGTCGGGGAGCGGCTGGTCGACCTTGATGTCAGGCGTGATGCCGGTGCCCTGGATCGAGCGGCCCGAGGGCGTATAGTAGAGCGCCGTCGTCAGGCGCAGCGCGCCATTGCCATCTCCCAGTGGGATGATCGTCTGGACGGAGCCCTTGCCGAAGGACTGCGTGCCGAGAACGGTGGCGCGACGCAGATCCTGCAGGGCGCCGGCGACGATTTCCGAAGCGGAAGCGGAGCCGCCGTTGGTGAGCACGATGATCGGCTTGCCATCGGTCAGATCGCCCGGAGTGGCGTTGAAGCGGCGGGTTTCGTCCGGGTTACGGCCGCGGGTCGAAACGATTTCGCCGCGCTCGAGCACGTCGTCGGCAACGTTGATCGCCTGGTCGAGCAGACCACCCGGATTGAGACGCAGGTCGAGGACATAGCCCTTCAGCTTGTCGGCCGGGATATCCTTCTTGATCTTGGCGATCGCGGCTTCGAGGTCCGGGGTCGTCTTCTCCGTGAAGGAGATGATGCGGATGTAGCCGACATTGCCGCCTTCCTCACGCGACTTGACGGCGGCAACAGCAATCACGTCACGAATGATGGTGAGCTCGATCGGCTTGTCCGCGCCCTTGCGCAGCAGCGTCAGCTTGATCGGGGTCTTGACCGGGCCGCGCATCTTTTCAACGGCGTCTTCCAGTTTCAGGCCACGGACGGACTGGCCGTCGATGGCGGTGATGTAGTCGCCAGCCAGCACGCCGGCCTTCGCGGCGGGCGTATCGTCGATCGGCGTGATGACCTTGACGAGGTCGTTGTCCATCGTAACTTCGATGCCGAGGCCGCCGAATTCACCCTTGGTCTGGGTGCGCATGTCTTCGGCATCCTTGGCATTCATATAGCTCGAATGCGGGTCCAGTGAGGACAGCATGCCGTTGATGGCAGCTTCGATCAGCTTGTCTTCCTGGGGCGGCGTCACATACTGGGCACGGACGCGCTCAAAGACGTCACCGAAAATCGACAACTCCTTGTAGGTGGAAGTTCCTGCGGCTTCCGCCGGCGCCACCGCCGAGTAGATAACGCTCATCGCGGTCGCACCCATCAATGCGCCGACGAGAACAAGAGAAGCCCTACGTATCATTGCGTGCCTTTCCAGTGTCTTTGGAGGTCCACCACGGTCGAGAATCGACCGGCTTCCCATCTTTTCGGAATTCAATGTAAAGCGTTGGCCGATCCGTTTCCAGCGCCAATGCGGTCGCGCTCGCGACTCTTTTTTGGCCCATTGTGGCCAGTGGCTCGCCGGCGAAGACGAATCTGCCGGGGCGCGTCTTGATCGCGTCCATTCCTGACAGCACCATGTGATAGCCGTCGCCCGTATCCAAGATGATCATCTGGCCGTAGCTGCGAAACGCGCCGGCATAGACGACCGTGCCGTCGGCGGGAGCTGTGACGAGCGCATCCGGGCCGGTCGCGATGGTCAATCCCATCGCGGTATGGCCGGTGCCGTCGTCGTCGCCGAACTGGCGGAGAGTATCGCCCGCCACGGGCAGCTCCAACTTTTTCTTCAGGTCAGAAAAGGCATATGCGGGCGTAATGCGGTTTTTATCGGGCACGCCGCTGTCGGCGAGGGCTTTCGCCTGCTCGCGCTGCTGATCGGTCATCTGCGCCCGGCGTGCCTCTTCCGCGCGGGCAGCGGCGGCGGCATCGCGCACCGAGCCGATCTGGCTTTCGAGAGAGGCCACGAGCCCTTCCAGGCTGGTCGCCTCGCCCGCCAGCTCTTCGGCACGCTTGCGCTCCGTCCCGAGCTGGGCGGCATTCTCCTTATTGTGCTTGTCGTTTTCGGCAATCAGCAGATCCATGCGCCGCTCCTCCTCCAGACTATTCGTCATGGTGGTGGTGAAGCTGGTTTTCTCGGCCGCTACGTCCGCATGCAGCTTGCTGAGATCCGTGAGGTCGGCGATGAGCCTGTCCGTTTCCTTGCGCATTCCGGGCACGACGGCGCCGAGAAGAATAGCGCTGCGCACCGAGCCGAGCGCATCGTCCGGTGTCACCAGCAGCGCCGGCGGCGGGTTGCGCCCCATGCGCTCCAGAGCGCCGAGAACCTCGGCCAGCAGGGCGCGGCGCTCGTGCAGGGATGCGCGGATCTTGTCTTCTTTGACCGCAAGATCCGTCAGCGTCTTCTCGCTCTGCTGGATCTCGCGGTCCAGCTCCTTGCGGCGGGCGGCGCTGTCTATCAGAGCCTGGCGCAGGCTGGCTGTGTTCTTGTCGAGCGAGGCGATACTGTCTTCCAGCTCCTTCGTCTTGTCGGACGAGAGGTTGATCGTCTTCGACAGCTGCTCCAGCTGGCTGCGCGTTTCATCGCGCTTGCGGGCAAGGTCCGCTGCCGGATCCGGCGCCTGTTGCGCCGAGGGTGCCGGTGCGGTCGCCGAGGGGCGATCGTCGGGCGCTTTTGGCACCTTGGCGTCAGCTTCCTGCGCGACGGCCACGTCCTTCAAGGAGAAAGGACCGGCCATATAAGCGCCCATGCCGAGAGATGCCGCCAAAGCTGGCAGCATGAGACGCGAAAGCATGGGCGGGGCTTTTTTCATCCAGTCGGTTCGGGCCTGGTCACTTCAGATCGCGTGAAAATAAGCTGATTTGCCGCGATCAGCTAGGAAGCATCGTCATTTTCAGGGCGGGAATCAAAACACGCCTGTGTGAGCGTTTCGTTAACGCAAAAAGACCGAAAGCCAAACTGTTTTCGAAGCCGAATAAAGCGGTCACACCCGGTGGTAGGGGTGGCCGGAAAGGATGGTAACGGCACGGTAGAGCTGCTCGGCAATGAGGATGCGCACGAGCTGGTGTGGCCAGGTCAGCTTGCCGAGGCAAACGGTCATGTCGGCCTTCTCGTAAAGGGATGGGTCGAGGCCGTCGGCACCGCCGATCGCAATCGTCAGATCGCGCTTGCCCTGATCGCGGAATGTACCGAGCATGGCGGCGAAGGCTTCGCTGTCCAGCGCCTTGCCGCGTTCGTCGAGAAGGATGAGGATGCCACCTTCCGGATGCGCCTTTTGCAGCAGGCCCGCCTCTTCGCGCTTGCGGGTCTCGCTATTGGAAGCGCGGCTTTCGGCAACCTCGGTCATGCGCGCCATTTCCAGGCCGATGGCCGGCCCGGCCTTGGCAAAACGGTCGAGATAGCGAGCCGCAAGATCCTTTTCAGGGCCGGCTTTGAGCCGTCCCACCGCAAAAAGACCTATCCGCATTCCCGCTCCCAAGCATATCCGCCGTCATGGCGGCACAAAACGAAACTCTTGCCGGAGGTTCATCTCCGGCGATGTGAAGCTGCCAACCGGGGCCGGGAAAGCGCCCTTGGAGCATTTTCGCATTCCGGACGGAAAATCGCTGCGCACTTTTCCTGGAAATGCTGTCGCTCGGCCAGAGGATGATGCCGAAAAGTGTAAGCGGTTTTCGGACTACATCATGCTCTACTTTTTCGATTCTAGAGCGGATTCAGATTTTAGGTCGAGCAGACCTAAAATCATCCGGCTCTAGTGCAGCGTGCCTTCGTCGAGATCGGGTGCTGCCCACATCTTTTCGATGTTGTAGAACTCGCGGATCTCCGGTCGGAAGACATGAATGATGATGTCGCCGGTGTCGATCAACACCCAGTCGCCACCATCCAGACCTTCGACGCGGGCATTGCCGAAGCCCTCGTCCTTAAGATCGGTCATGAGATGGTCGGCAATCGCCAAGACATGGCGGCTCGATCGACCGGAGACGACGACCATGTGGTCTCCAAGCGCAGATTTGCCAGCAATGTCGATGGTGACGATATTTTCGGCCTTGGAGTCCTCGAGGCTTACGAGGACGGCTTGCAGGGCGCGGGCAGCGGCATCGGCGCCACGTTCCGGGCTCTTCGGGATAACGACAGGCGTTCTTCCCTTGGCGTGTACTGTTGTCAGTGCTCTTCCTTCCTTGAGTAACAGAACATGCACATACGCGATCTGAGTCGATCACGCCATAAAGATAGGCATCATTGTATAAAGGTTTCAAGACGCAGACGGCCATCTTGAGGCGTTGAAGACAAGGATTTGTGTCTGAATAGGGCTCTTTTGCACCAAATATGGGTGAATATCTGCGCCGAAGGCTAAAATCAGCTTTCCTGGCTCACTCCGTCGACAAGAATGAGATTGCGGCTGAGTGCCTGATCGCGGACTTCGAGAGCGAGTGCATATTCCGGCGAACGATACCAGGCCCTCGTCCGTTCCAAGTCCGGAAATTCCACGATCACAATCGCTCGCGGCGACCAATCGCCTTCCAACTGCTCGATCGGGCCGCCGCGGACAAGATAGCGCCCGCCATATTGGGCGATGGAGGCGGCCGCGCGGGTCCGGTAAGTCTGGAAGGCTTCGGCATCCCTGACGGTGATATCGGAAATGATATAGGCCGGCATCGTGTCTCCAATCCTTTACGATCAAGGCTCGCGCGTTCCTAGCGCGGCGCGCGAAAGCGCTTTTATATTGAAGATCAAATAGGTCGGCTCTACTGCTTGTCCATTTCCCGTCGGCATGTACAGCCGCACGAAGGCCGCGTATACACTATGCAGACCAAATCGTTACAGATGCCATGACAGACGCTCCGCAGCCATCGTTAAAGCCCATCCTCCGCATCAGCTTTTCGGAGCAGGACCGGCTTGGGCGTGGCAAGATGGAGCTTCTCGAGCATATCCGGGAGACTGGCTCGATTTCGGCCGCGGGCCGCGCCATGGATATGTCCTATCGCAGGGCATGGCTGCTCGTCAGCGAATTGAACCACATGTTCCGGGAAACGGTCGTGGAATCGCAGCGTGGCGGGCAGAAGGGTGGCGGAGCGGCGTTGACTCCCTTTGGCGAGGAGCTGCTACGGCGCTTTCGCAGCATGGAAGCGACACTGCGCGCCGCCATAGCCGACGATCTGAATTGGCTTGAGGTCAATCGCAGCCCGGCCAATCCGTCCTGATCGATCTCTAGTGTTCAAGCGCCACAGTCTTGATGACTGCATGGATCGGCATGCCGGCTCGAAGCCCCAATCGCTCGGCTGAGAATTGCGTGATGCGTGCAAGCACGATGTCGCCACCGCAATCGACCGTCACCTCCGCTGTTCCATCGGCTGCCATGCCGATATCGCGCACCACGCCTTCGAGGATGTTCAACGCGCTCAGGCCCTCGGGCTTTGCTGTGGCCAGCATCACGTCGCGGGCAGAAATATGGACGCGCACTGTCTTGCCGACACCGGCTGCCTGTCCCGGCACAACGAGCTTTGCAGTCTTCAAAGCCACGACCGTCAGCCTATGCTGGCCGTCAAGCTGGTCGACCTGACCCTCCAGCAACACGCCGGCTTCGCGGCGGTCTGCCGCCAACGGGCCGGACAGCTGGCTGAAGATGTCGACGGCAGCACCGATCGTCTCGACCTTGCCGTCGCGCATGACGACGACGCGGTTGGCGAGGCGCGCCACTTCGGCGATGGAGTGGCTGACATAGATAATCGGCACCTTCGTCTCGTCGCGCAGTCGCTCGAGATAGGGAAGGATTTCCGCCTTGCGGGCTTCGTCGAGTGCGGCAAGCGGCTCATCCATCAGCAGGAGGCGTGGCGACGATAGAAGAGCGCGGCCGATTGCGACGCGCTGCTTTTCGCCGCCGGAGAGTTTTGCCGGCCGTCGGTCCAGCAGTGACGCAATGCCAAGGAGATCGACGACACCATCAAAACTTTCGCTGCGCTCGCTTCTCGGGGCGAACCAGCGGCCGTAATTGAGGTTTTGCCGCACGGAGAGGTGCGGAAACAGGCGCGCTTCCTGAAAGACGTAGCCGAAGCGGCGGCGGTGGCGGGGAATGAAAACCTGCCTCTCGGTATCGGCCAGCACCGTGTCGTCGAGGCTGACACGGCCGTGATCAGGCCGGGTGAGGCCGGCAATGATGCGGACGATCGAGGTTTTGCCGGAGCCGGAGCGGCCGAAAAGGGCCGTCACGCCGCCATCGGAGGTGAATGCGGCCTCCAGCGAAAACGCACCGAGGCGGTGGCGGATATCGACCGAGAGCGTCATTCGAAATCCACCCTCCGGCCGGCGAGATAGGCGAGGAATTCCGAAGCGAGCAGGGCCGCCATGGAAATGATGATGGCGACGATGGTCAGCCGCATGGCGCCGGCATCGCCGCCGGGAACCTGGGTGAAGGTGTAGATGGCCGAAGACAAGGTCTGGGTTTCGCCGGGAATATTGGAAACAAAGGTGATCGTCGCGCCGAATTCCCCCATCGCCTTGGCGAAGGACAGGATCATGCCGGCAATGATCCCGGGCAGGATCAGCGGCAGGGTTACGGTGACGAAGGTCCAAACGGGGCTGGCGCCGAGCGTGCCGGCGGCTTCTTCAAGCTTGCGGTCGACGGCTTCGACCGACAGGCGAATGCTTCGAACCATCAGCGGAAAGCCCATGATGCCGCAGGCAAGAGCGGCCCCCGTCCAGCGGAACGAGAAGACGAGGCCGAGATATTGCTCGAAAAGCGAGCCAATCGGCCCTTTGCGGCCGAAGAGGACGAGCAGGATGAAGCCGGTGACAACAGGCGGCAGGATCAGCGGCAGATGAATGACGCCGTTGAGGATCGATTTGCCCCAGAACCGGCCACGCGCGAGCAGATACGCAATTGCGATGCCAAAGGGCAGGCTCACCAGCATGGCGACAATGGAGACGCGCAGGCTGAGCTCTATGGCCGTCCATTCGTCGCTGCTCAAACCCAATGCGTCCAATGCCCGCCCCTTGAAACAAGTCAGGCCCGCCATGGACCGGCGAGCCTGGGTTCCTGTCTTCCCTATACCGGATGCGTTGCGATGATATTTATCGCTTCAGAACAGTGAAGCCCTCATGCTCGAAGAAGGGAGCAGCTTTAGCCGATTTCAGATAGTCGAAATAGGCTTGCACGTCCGGGTTCTTGCTGCTGCTGGTGATGGCGATCGGATAGACGATCGGCGGATGGCTGTCTGCCGGGAAGGTGCCGACGACCGTAACGCCCGGGTCGGCCGAGACGTCGGTCTGATAGACGATGCCATAGGGCGCTTCGCCGCGCGAAACCAGCGCGAGTGCGGCGCGCACGCTTTCGGCGCCGGCGACCTTCTTTTCAACGGAGGCCCAAACGCCGAGCTTTTCCAGCGCCGCCTTGCCATACTTGCCTGCCGGCACCGATTCCGGCTGGCCGATCGCCAGGCGGCCATCGCCGAGCAGGCCGGCAAGATCCACGCCTTGTTTGATCTCGACCGGCTTGGCCTTGTCTTTGGCAGTGACCAAAACGAGTTTGTTGCCGAGCAGGTTTACGCGGCTGTCGTCCTTGATCAGTTTCTTGCCGGCGGCATAGTCCATCCAGTTCGTGTCGGCGGAAATGAAGATGTCGGCGGGTGCGCCGTTTTCAAGCTGCTTGGCGAGTGGTCCGCTTGCGGCATAGGAGACGGTAACCTCCTTGCCGGTTTCCTTGGTGAAGGCGGCATCGGCATTGTCGAGTGCATTCTTCATGCTAGCAGCGGCGAAGACGACGATCTTCTCGGCGGCAAGGGCCGGTGTCGGCGTGACCGAAAGGCCGAGCCAAGCGGCAGAAAGGGCGGCGGTTGCAAGCTTGATCCATCGGCGGCGACTGGTGGCCATCTAATATCTCCCCAAAGATGTCGACATGTTTCGAGAGATATAACGATGCGCGAGGCTTGGCTAGGGATGTGTTTGTAAAAATATAGCGTGATATCGCCACCTAACCCTACGAATTTTATGGATTTTCAGTTCTACATCACATATGAGACCGTACGGCTATTGCGAAAATGCATGGCTGGATTCGCCCATGGAATTGGCGAACGCTCACGAAGTGAGAAGCTACGTTACGAACCGTGCGTTTATGGCACACTGCGCCACTTGTGCTGCTCAGACACTTGAAAATCAGAGTGCGAGATATCTACAAAGAAGCGTTTTTTGGGCAGAAGGATTTCATTGTTATGCAATTGCTGCATTGCTGCATTGCGAAATCGGCCGTTTATCAATCGGTAAAATCTGGTAAAACATAATCATCGAAACGGCGATCTCCTCCTCCCAATGCCGTTCGATATGGATCAGCAACCCTCCTCCTCCCAGTTGCTGATCAGGTTTAAAGCCCGACGCATCCTCCTCCCGCGTCGGGCTTTTATTTTTGATCTTCCCGAAAAATCAGTTGGTTATTGTGCGGCGCGCAAGGCTGTCGAGCTGAGCGCCGAGCGTGGTCCGTGGATGAAAGTCCAGGCGGGCGCACGCTTCTTCCAGAGCACGCGGGCGTCATCCTCGTCGACGCGGGCATAGTGGAAGGTCTTGGCCATCTTGGCCGAGAGGTAGGAGAGAGTCGATCCTGGCCGGTCGATAACGGCGATCGGGAAGGTGCGGGCGATTTCTTCCCATTTCTGCCAGCGATGGAATGTGTTCAGGCTATCGGCGCCCATGATCCAGATGAAGTGGACATGGCGGTTGCGTGCCTTCACATGCGCCAGCGTATTGGCCGTATAGCTCATGCCCAGCGTCTGTTCAAACGCCGTCACCTTGACGCGAGGATCGTGGAGAAGCTGTTCGCTGAGGGCGATACGTTCGGCGAGCGGCGCCAGGTGATTGTGGTTCTTCAACGGATTGCCCGGTGTCACCATCCACCAGAGCTGATCGAGCCCGAGCCTTCGAATGGCGATCTCGGCCACGAGCGCATGGCCGCGGTGCGGCGGATTGAACGAGCCGCCGAAAAGACCGACCACCATGCCGCGCTCGGCATGGGGCATGCGCAGATAGCGTTGATCGACTTCTTCTTTCAGCACGTTAGGGCCGTATCTGTCCGGTGCCGCGCACGCGATATTTGAAGGAGGTGAGCTGCTCGACGCCGACCGGCCCGCGCGCATGCATCTTGCCGGTGGCAATGCCGATTTCCGCGCCCATGCCGAATTCGCCGCCATCGGCAAATTGGGTGGAAGCATTGTGCAGCAGGATTGCCGAATCGATCTCGGTGAAGAAGCGTTCGACGACCGCGGGATCCTCGGCGATGACAGCCTCGGTATGGTTCGACGAATATTTGCCGATATGGGCAATCGCGCCGGAAATGCCATCGACCAGAGCGACCGAGATGATCGGCGCCAGATATTCCGTCGACCAATCCTCTTCCGTTGCGGCCTTTGCGCCGGGTTCGAGCTTGAGGACGTCGGCAGAGCCGCGGATTTCGCAGCCTGCCGCAGCAAGCCCTTCGAGCAGCGGCTTCAGATGGGTGGAGGCGACCTTGGAATCGACCAGCAGCGTTTCGGCCGCGCCGCAGATGCCCGTGCGGCGCATCTTGGCGTTGACGACGATGGATTTTGCCATGTCGAGATCGGCCGAGGCATCGATGTAGAGGTGGCAGAGGCCTTCAAGATGGGCAAAGACCGGTACGCGCGCCTCTGTCTGTACGCGAGCGACAAGGCTCTTGCCGCCACGCGGCACGATGACGTCGATATTGCCTTCCAGGCCGCGCAGCATGGCGCCGACGGCGGCACGGTCGCTGACCGGTACGAGCTGGATGGCATGTTCCGGTAGGCCCGCAGCCTTCAAGCCTTCGACCAGGCAATCATGGATTGCCTGCGAGGAGCGGCGGGAATCGCTGCCGCAGCGAAGGATCACGGCGTTGCCGGCCTTCAGGCACAATGCACCGGCATCGGCCGTCACGTTCGGGCGGCTTTCGAAGATGACGCCGATGACGCCGAGCGGCGTGCGAACGCGCTCGATCTTCAACCCATTCGGGCGATCCCAGGCGGCGATGACTTCGCCCACCGGATCAGCCAAGGCGGCGATGGCGCGAATGCCTTCGGCCATTTCGGCGACGCGCTTGTCGTTCAACGTCAGGCGATCGACGAAGGAGGCGAGCATATCCGTGCCTTCGACATCCTTCAGATCTTTGGCGTTCTCCGCAAGGATATGATCCTTGCGGGTTAGAATGGCGTCCGCCATGGCATTCAATGCCTTGTTCTTGCTTTTGGTTGAAGCAAAGGCCAACGGTCGCGACGCAGCCCGGGCCTTGCGGCCGATATCGTTCATCAGCGCATCGATGTCGGGGCTTTGTGCGACAGCATCAAGCATGAGCTTCATCCTTCTTCAGCTTCTCGGCCTTCGCTTTGACGGACGCGGTCATGACGAGGTCGTCGCGATGCACCATGGCGGCGCGGCCGGCATAGCCGAGGATTGCCTCGATCTCCACCGACTTGCGGCCGGTGATCTGGCGAGCCTCTTCGGCGTCGTAGCCGGCAAGGCCACGAGCGATTTCACGGCCGGATGGCCCGATGACGGCCACCGTATCGCCGCGGCCGAAATGGCCGACGACATTGCGCACGCCGGCCGGCAGCAGGCTCTTGCCGGCACCGAGAGCGGTGACGGCACCTTCGTCGACATGCAATTCGCCGGCTGGCTGCAGCTGTCCGGCAATCCAGGTCTTGCGCGCGGTGACGGGCGTCCCCGACGGCGCGAACCAGGAGGAACGGGCGCCGCTTTCGATGGCGTGCAGCGGGCGGTCGGCCTTGCCGGAGGCGATGATCATGGCGCAGCCGGCACCAGTGGCGATCTTGCCGGCATCGATCTTGGTGCGCATGCCGCCGCGCGACAGTTCGGAAGCGGCGCCGCCGGCCATGGCTTCGATCTCAGGCGTGATCTCGGCGATGCTATCCAGGAATTTCGCCTGCGGATCGAGATGCGGCGGCGCGGTATAGAGTCCGTCGATGTCTGACAGCAGCACCAGAAGGTCGGCACCGGTCATGGTGGCGACGCGGGCGGCGAGGCGATCATTGTCGCCATAGCGGATTTCGCTGGTCGCGACCGTATCGTTCTCGTTGATGATCGGCACGGCGCCGATTTTTAGAAGCTGGTTGATGGTGGCGCGCGCGTTGAGGTAACGGCGGCGCTCCTCGGTGTCGCCGAGCGTCAGCAGGATCTGGCCGGCGACGATATCGTCATGCGAGAGGCTTTCCGACCAGGCGCGGGCCAGCGAAATCTGGCCTACGGCTGCTGCCGCTTGGCTTTCCTCCAGCTTCAATGCCCCGGACGGCAGGTCGAGCACGGAGCGGCCGAGCGCGATGGCGCCCGAGGAGACGACCAGAACATCGATGCCCTTGGCCTTCAATGCCGCAATGTCGGCGCACATGCCGTCGAGCCAGGATTTCTTCAAGCCGGTCTTGCGATCGACCAGGAGAGCAGAGCCGATCTTGATGACGATGCGGCGATAGCGGTCGAGCGGCTTGCGGGCAGTCATCCCTGCTGATCCTCGTCTTCATCCTCACCGGCATCGTCGGAGAGCTGCATGTCGCGGTGCCGCACCTTGGGTGCCTTGGCCGGCTTGTCCGCCTCGCCTGAATTGGCCTCGACGATGACGTCACGCAGCGCGCGCAGCACTTCTGTCATCCCCCGCCCTGTGATGGCGGAAATTTGGAAGGGCGTTCTGCCGCAGGCGCGCGCCAGCTCGCGCGTCTTCTTCTTCAGCGTTTCCTCGTCGACCACGTCGATTTGCGATAGCGCGACGATTTCCGGTTTGTCGGGGATGTCGTTGCCGTAGGCCTCAAGCTCGTGCTTGACGGTCTTGTAGGCCTTGCCGACTTTTTCTTCCTGGGCGGAGACCAGATGCAGCAGCACACGGGTGCGCTCGACATGGCCGAGGAAGCGGTCGCCGATGCCGACGCCTTCATGCGCGCCCTCGATGAGCCCGGGAATGTCCGCCAGCACGAATTCCTGGCCGTCGATGGTGGCGACGCCGAGATTGGGATGCAGCGTTGTGAACGGATAGTTGGCGATCTTCGGCCGCGCGCGGCTGACGGCAGCAAGAAAGGTCGATTTTCCGGCATTCGGCAGGCCGACAAGGCCGGCATCGGCGATCAGCTTCAACCGCAGCCAGAGGGTCTTTTCTTCGCCGGGCAGGCCGGGATTGGCCCAGTCCGGCGCCTGGTTGACCGAGGATTTGAAATAGGCGTTGCCGAAGCCGCCATTTCCGCCTGGCGCCAGGCGAAAGCGTTGGCCTTCCTGCGTGATATCGCAGATCAGGGTTTCGCCGTCTTCCTCGAAGATCTGCGTGCCGACAGGAACCTTCAGCGTCACGTCGGCGCCCTTGGCCCCGGCGCGGTTCTTGCCCATGCCGTGCATGCCGATCGTGGCTTTGAAATGCTGCTGATATCGAAAGTCGATTAGCGTGTTGAGGCCGTTGACGGCCTCGACCCAGACATCGCCGCCGCGGCCGCCATCGCCGCCATCCGGGCCGCCGAATTCGATGAATTTCTCGCGCCGGAAGGAGACGCTACCCGCGCCGCCATCGCCTGAGCGAATATAGACTTTTGCTTCATCGAGAAATTTCATCTTACGTCCGTCACCCGGTGTCGGCGCATATCCCTTCGCATCGAATGGGAGTCGGAAAAGCCTATGCGCTCTTTATCGATTTCCGCCGCCCTTTGCGCATCCGTGGACGCGCATCGGCCGACTGTTTACCCGTCATGTCGCCTTCGATATAGGCGCTTCGGGCTTAGGTCAAAGAATATCGTGCTGTCTGCATGCCAGAACATCAAGAACAACGCGATTGATGCGGTGCTATCGCCAGCGAGACCGGCGATAGCAGGTTTCAAGGTTTCACCCCGCCTGCGAGAGCCGCAGCGCGCCCGGCCTCAACACGGTTTCGATGTGCGGAACCATGGTATTGCGAGCGAAGCTGTAGAGCTCCGAGCATCCGGTGATCTCGAAGCCGAGCTTCTGCTGCAGCTTCAATGACGCCGGATTGTCGGCGAAGGCACCGGAATGGACGGCGACATCGGGCATACGGCGGGCAAAACGCTCGAGGGCGGCCTTGACCGCCTCGGTCATGATGCCTTGCCGCCAGTAATAGCGGTTCAGCCAGTAGCCGAGATGCCAGCGGCCATGCCGGAGCTCGAGGCCGATGCAGCCCATGTGGACATCATCCCGCTCGGTGATGGCCAGTTCCCAATCGATGCCGAGGCCGGAGGTGTGCTGGACCAGCCAGTCCAGTGCATCCTGCCGGTCATAGGGCGCAGGCACCCGGGCGAGCATGCGGGTTATCGCGAAATCGGACAGCGATTCCGCGATCGCGTCGGCGTCGCTGAGCCGGTGCGGGCGCAGGGTCAGCCGTCCGGTCTGGATGACCGCCGTCGGGCCGGGCGTCAGCATCCGATCGTTGCGGCGGTTGAGGGCGAGCGCGTTCATCTCATGCCTCCCCAGCTACGCAAGGATATCCAGGTCTTGCGATCGAGCCTGTACCACTCGACCGATACGGTGCTGCCGAGCGCCAGGGAAGCGGCGAGGCCGGACCCCTGGAACTGGAAGCCGCACTTCTGCACGACCCTTCTCGAGGCGACGTTCGTGACCCTGCAGCGGGCATCGATCTGGGCGACGTTCTCGCGGGTACGGAAGACCATGTCGATCAGCGCATGGGCGGCTTCCGTCGTATAACCCTGGTTCCAGTGGGGTTGGCCCAGCCAGTAACCGATCTCGACGGTGTTCGGATCGGCCGTCGGCTCGACGCCGCAGCATCCCAGAAAGGCGCCGTTGTCGGCTTTCGTAATCGCATAGACGCACTTGCCAATCTCGCCAAGCTTCGTGCGTCGCACGAAATCGGCGGCATCATTGGTCGTATACGGGTGCGGCATACGCGATACCATAGTAGCGACATTGGCGTTGTTGGCGAGATGGGCAAGGGCGTCGATGTCTTCTTCGTGAGGCGCGCGCAGAACGAGCCTTTCCGACAGTAAGACGGGGCAATCGGTCCTTAACCTATCCGGCCTCAGCCGCTCTTCGGGAGACCTCGATTGGTCTTCCCTTAACAATTCGCCTTGCATGGTTCAGTCCTCCTTGGTTGAGGGTAAAGAAAAAGGGGAGATGGCATCCCATCTCCCCTTTTTCTGGACTGAACCTGATGCGGTCAGCCGGGTCGATGAGACGCCGGCTGTTTTAGAGCGCTACCGGCTTATTCCGCTGCTTCCGCTTTCGGCATTACAGATACGTACACGCGGCCATTGGCCTTCGTACGGTAGTTCACGTTGCCCGCCGTAAGCGCAAAAATCGTGTGATCCTTGCCGAGACCAACGTTGGTGCCCGGATGCCACTGCGTACCGCGCTGACGCACGATAATGTTGCCTGCGATGACGGCTTCGCCGCCGAACTTCTTCACGCCAAGGCGCTTGGATTCGGAATCGCGACCGTTGCGCGAGGAACCGCCAGCTTTTTTGTGTGCCATTGGAGTTCTCCTTTAAACCCTGATCCCGTTACTTACTTGGCAGCCACGATGTCCGTGATACGGACAACAGTGTGGTGCTGGCGATGGCCGCGCGAACGCTTCGAGTTCTGACGACGGCGCTTCTTGAAGGCGATGACCTTCTTGCCGCGGTTGTGCTCGACCACTTCGGCCTTGACGGAAGCGCCCTTGACGAAGGGAGCACCAATCGCAGCGTCGGCGCCTTCGCCGATAACGAGGACTTCGGTGAATTCTACGGTGCCGCCGGCGGTGACTTCGAGCTTCTCGATGGTCAGCACGTCATTGGCTGCCACACGGTACTGCTTACCGCCGGTCTTGATGACTGCGAACATTTTTTGTCCTTTCATGTTCGTTCCGGCTCTCTCGCCAGAAGGACGAGCGGCCGTCTTTTTATCAGTCTAGGTTTAGCAGGGATCTAAAGGCCTTAGCCTTCAAAAAGGTCTGCCGGTGAAGCCCTGCTGGAAGCTGGGCTGGCAAGGCGCGGACTTATCCACACCTATTGCGCCGCACGGGATATATAAGCGTCCCTGATCTGTCAAGGCAAAAGGATGAAAAGCTTTCATATTCGCCCTTGCCATCCCCCTCTTCTGTCGCTATGAGACAGCCCGCGCTCAAAACGCGCCGACCAGCATAACCGGAGAGGTGGCAGAGTGGTCGAATGCACCGCACTCGAAATGCGGCATGCCTGCAAGGGCATCGTGGGTTCAAATCCCACCCTCTCCGCCATAAACATGCGTGTTATCATAAATTTACGCTGTTTATGCCTGTGAAAAGCGTCGCGGGTTTTGACTGTCTGCGATCACAATTGATCACAGGACCCCGCTGAAGGCGCTGGCCGGCGAATCTGCTTCTTAGAATTCAATTCAGATCTTGGATTGTCTTGCACTGACAACCATGGATGCGGATTTAACATGTTGCGACGGACATGTTAAAGAAATCCAGCTTTTTTAACATATCGGGTCGCACATGTTAAATCCGTCCTACCAGCTTCCCGATCTGACATCGCCTCGTGGCTTAGAAACCATCGAAGTTTTCAAGGCACTCGCCGCCGCGAACAGATCGCTCGCTGAGTTGAAGGGGCGAGCAGCGGCAATACCCAATCAGCCGTGACTATCCGCGGCACTGCGCCTGAATTCGTCGACACCGCTTTAGAATGCAGTGCGTGATCTTTTCCACCACTCTCGATGGATCCCCAGCCATATGATCGAATTCCGGCGCGATGCTTTCACACGTAGAGCTGACACGCTCGGCAAGTTCCTCGACGCGTCTCATGGTCGATGCACCGCTCAATCCAATCTCATCGGCCAGCGTCTGCCAGTCCGCCCGCCGGAGATCTGGAGCGTTAAACCGACCTGCAATCCCCTGCGGCAGGCTCTGGTCAACCTGGCGGTAAACCGCTGCACACATCAGGTCATAGAGCGGCGGCGTCCTTGCCGAGCCGCCAGCACCAAGCAGGACCGAATGATTCTTGGCGTGCGAATCCGAATTGCAGATCAGCACGTTGAAGATTACCGCATCGAGCAGCTTCAAGCGCTCGGCAGGCGAAACTAAGTCGCTGACGGCGTCGAACATCATTTTCAGCGTCACGCCACGTCCTGTGGAGGAGCGCTCGTATTTCTGCGATGGGAAGTGGCCCGTGAGCTGACAAAGATCTTCCTGATGCAGTCGACGGATCTCGCCCTGCAGATCAGTAAAGCGATCATAGCGCTTCACCAGCAGATACCGCCGGTTGCCCGCGACACCGATCGTCGCTTCGGCCGCCTCCAGTCCACAGGCGCGCGCAAGGGCAAGGCAGAAGGCTTCATTCTCGACACTGCCCGCAAGTCGTTTCGTGTCCGGCTTAAGAATGTGTGTTGAGGGTGTTCCATCGACCGGAATTGAGATCGCACCGCCCTCATCCACGAAGACCGGCAGCTTCTCTTGAACACCCGCAAGAGACATCGAGACGCCGCGTTCACCGACGAGGAAGGGTTTTGCAGGAAGCTCGTCCAGGATATGCTCCAACGCCGCCGCATCCGGCACGGGCTGCAGGTGGATACCGGGCTTACGGGGGGTGCCAATCGACAATGCGCCGGCTGTGTCACGCCCGATATGGCTGAGCAGACCGACGATATCCTGGGGCGAGACTTTCAGCCGCTGACCAATTTCGGCGAGATGCGTTTCCGGAAGCAGATTGGCGAGCCAAGGCAGCAGCCTGTCGGCCGTAACAGGGCCTGAGCGCAACGGCATGGTCAGTGACACCGGAAACGCCGAGTGACGCGCGTCCCAGGTCTGATCATAATCAAGCCGCCATTCGCCTTCGAAGGTCAGATGAGCGACAGGCAGGCTCTCGTAAAAGATCGTCGTCATCGCCCGTCACCGAAGTTCGGCAGGAAGCCAAGGTCGTCATCCGGTGATGCCGGAACAGATCGGACCGCCTTGAGGTCACCGATCTCGATCCCCACGGTGCGCGCCACGATGAGGGATTTTTCGAGCTGGCAGCTTGGCTTGCCGGATTCGAGCTCGACGATAAAGCGCTCACCAGTGCCGGAACGGGCGGCAAGCTCGGTCTGGGTCCAGCCGAGGGCCTTGCGTTTCTCCCGAATGGCGGCGCCGAAATCACGTGCGGACCTGAACATGAAACATCTCCCGAGACGGCTTACCGTACAGGAAGATTTCTCGGCAATCAACGCTAACCTTACCGAACGGGAAGCAAATCTCGATAGGCTTAAAAATCACCCCGGTCGGGAAGTTTCGCGCGTCCGCACCCTGTCGAAAACCGAGGTCCTTGAGATCCGGGTATCGCGCGTGGTACACCTGCTGGTATCGTAATTTTCAGAATGAGAGCAGCGGGTTAGAGAAAACCCAGCTTTCACAGGTATCGCGAGCCAAATTGGCAGAGAGTGCCACCCTCTCCGCCATTTTGGCCTTTATTGCGGGCCGGTCGAGCAAGCAGATTCGCTGGCAATCAGCTCAAAACGCCTCAATTTTCCGGAAATCGATAGACCACGTCCGCAAATGATTCCGTTGGGAAGACGTAGAAGAATTTCAGGTTGGCGGATGATTCGTTGCGGATGCCGTGTTCGGCATTGCCGGGGATGAAGACCGTTGTGCCGGCTTTGACCGTGGTTTCCAGGCCGTCGATCCGGACGATGCCGGTTCCTTCGAAGATGAAATAGATTTCCGATGGATCGTGCCGATGCGGTTTGAGCTCGCCGCCGGGTGCAAGGTCCGCGATGCCGGCGCTCATGCTATCGGTGGGGGTGATGTCGCTGCTCAAGAGCGTGTGCCAGAAGATGGAGCCATGGAGAGGGTCATTCCATCCGTCACGCGGGCGCTCTTCGGCCGTGGTGATAACTGCTTGCGATCGTTTTGTCATTTTGCCTCAAAACACTGAGTCAGCAACGATGCCGAACGGTGTCACAACGACAGAGAATGTCAATCGGACTGATATCGGCTGGCGGCGTGTCTGAACGCACCGCACTTCGAAATGAAGCATGCCTGCAAGGATATCGCGGATTGAAATCCCACGCTCCGCCACTTCCGTAGAGAACTGGTGTGGAGAACCGGGCACGCCTGAAATCGTCGATATCCTGCGGCAACTGAAGAGATCAGCGCGCAAGGCCGAACTGAATTTCGACCTGATGGTAAGATGCTCCGGGGCCGTTCCATCCATGGTAGACTTCCCGGCTCTCGCCCGAAAAGATGTGGCGGGACATCTCGATTTCGGCCACCAAAGGGACATAGCCCTGTGTGAACAGGGTCCGCAACGATCCATGATGCACCTTGCTCGCAACGATGATCGGCTCGAAATGGTGGAGCTCCATCGCGCCGTCATAGCGTTCGGGCTTTTCCACCGGACGGCATATTTCCCAATCGAAGAACGTCTTGCTATCCCTGGGAAGGTTGTGTGAGACAAACAGCCATGGGCCGGCGACCCTTAGCCCGGATTCGGCGATCTGCTTCTCGAATTGCGGAGCATATTCAATCGCGGCCTGTTTGATATCGGGAATGCGCAAGCGTCTTTTGGCGCGCAGCACCCACAGATCAGGCGTTTCCTTGATTTCCATCACACCTTCCTTCGAGATGTCAGGTAAAGAAGAGCTCAGGTGAGGTAGGCCGATAAAGGGAAGCCTGCAAATCGAAAACCGGAATGAAATGCTAAAGATGGAGGGAAATGGTGTCTTTTGGAGAAATGCTTACCTTGTTTCCTGATCGATAGTAACGACAGGGCCACGGCGTAAGGAAATTGCCCGCCGTCATCGTTCGCGGTATCTGCCATTTCGTTTAAGGGAAGCTGTCGTTTGCTTTGCACTTCCCGTTCCGACGCACCGGGCGTTCGAACCGATGGTCCATCAGCCCCTGTCGATCACAGCGCGGCCGCTCGTGAGGTTCGTTACCATCCGCAGGATGTCGTCGGCGTTTGCCGCTGGGATGCTCAGGGTCAGCAGGGCGCCGGTGGCGACGAATTGTTCTGCCGTGATGACGGTGTCCGGCAGCGAGGAAAGGCGTGATTTCAGCAAAGCGAGACCGGAGAACTGCACTTCTATGGCAAAGGAGACCATGGGTACGATCTTCGTCTTTTCCGCAGCCTGAAGGCAGAGGGCGGCGGTGCCACCATAGGCCCTGATCAGCCCGCCGCTGCCGAGCAGAATGCCGCCGAACCAGCGCGTCACCATGACGACAACGCAGTCCAGCTCCTGTCCGTCGATCGCCTGAAGGATCGGCTTGCCGGCGGTGCCACTCGGCTCCCCGTCGTCGTTGAACCGATAGTTCTGGCCGATCCGCCATGCCCAGCAATTGTGGTTGGCGTCGGTGGCCGCGTGCGCCGCGATAAAGTCTTTCGCCGCCTGTTCGTCCGACGCAGGCCCGGCTATCGCGAGAAAGCGGCTGCGTTTGATGTCCTGGGAATGGCTGATGGCGGTCGCAAGCGTAAACATGAACCGGTCCTTAGCGCAAAAATGTCAATTTTCCGACAGGGCGGGTTCTGGCGATTTACAGTGAGATGCGGTGGGCGCCCGAATAGCGTCATGCCGCCGGCCGGCGGAGAAAGAGCCTGCAATCCGGTAGCCGGCAAATCACAAATCGAGCGAGCCTCGCCATTCGGCGACGAAACCGCTGCGGAGCAGAAGTGCGAGGAACGTCAGCGGAATGAGCGTGGTGATGATGATCGCCACGAGGGCCATGCCGAGGCCGATCGATCCCTACTCGAATTGCCGCCAGATGAAGGTCGCAATGGTCTGCATGCCGACGGGCGCCAGTACGATTGAGGCGACGAGTTCGCGCGAGGTCAGCGCGAAGACGAATTTGCTGCAAGGCACCGGTGCCTGTTTGAGCAAAAGCAGGCCCTCGTTCAGGGCTGCCTACTCGCGGTTAATGCCATCAGGTTATAGGCTATAGCGAGCCAAGCATGTGTCCCTAAAGAATTGTCGTCCTGCCTTTCTGGCGATCTGATCTCGATGCCTCATAGTTCGGCCATGGCCGAACTATTGCATGCACCTGCTCGGTTACACTGCAGCTCCAAAAGGAGATTTTGCAATGATGACCCATACAGCCGAATTCACGTTAGCCGCAGGTGATCGGGAGCATATCGTCATCAAGCCCAGCGTGCTTTATGTCGGCACGCCCGTCGCGCTGATCACGAGCATCAATCCGGACGGCACCACGAATATCTCGCCCATGTCCTCGGCCTGGGCGCTTTTCGACCGCATGGTTCTCGGCCTGACATCCACCAGCAAGGGGCGGGAAAATGCCATGCGCGAGCGGCAGCTGGTGTTGAACTTCCCTTCTCCGGATCTCTGGCCGAAGATCGAGGCTCTGGCTCCGACTACTGGCCGCAACCCCGTTCCCCCCCATAAGGAAAAAATCGGCTATCGCTTCGAGGCTGATAAATTCGATGTATCCGGCTTTACGCCGCAGGCGTCGGACCTTGTCCGGCCGCCGCGCATAGCCGAATGTCCGATCCAACTTGAAGCGGAGGTCGTCGCCACGCACGCACCCGGCGAATGGCCCGCGGAGCGGCAGGAGGCGTTCTGGATCATCGAAACGAGGGTGATCCGGGTCCATGCGCATAGGGATATAGTCATACCGGGAACGAACCACATCGATACCGGTCGGTGGAGCCCGCTGCTCTATGTGTTCCGGCATTATTTCGGTATCGGGCCGGATCTCGGCCGCACCTTCAAGGCAGAGGCGTGATGAGATTACCGGTTCGGTATTCGTCGCATTCATCCGGGCGCTTTGAGCTGCCGGCGTGCGACTTCGGCGCCGCCGATCAACAGCTCCAGACCCGCTTCGAAAAATGCCTCATGCCCGCTTACCCGATAATGCACGATTGCCTTAGCCAGATTCGGATGGCTTTCCGCCGCGGTGTCGAGATCCGATCGGTCCGATGCCTTTGCCGCGTCGGCCTGTTCTTCCAGCACGCAGCCCACGACATAGCGGCCGATGGCGATTAGAGTTTCCAGGGCCTGGCCCGGCGCGAAGCCGGCTTTGCACAGACAGTCGAGCTGGGCCTCGATCGTCTCCAGATCGGAGGGATCTGCTTGCGTCCCGGCGTGAACGCGCGCGCCATCGCGCCAGGCCAGCAAGGCCGAGCGGAAACTGCGGGCGTTGGCGCGCAGGAATTTCTGCCAGGTTTCGCCGGCAAGCGGTGCGCGGCGCGTATGGCTTCGCTTCAGCATCTCGGTGTTCATAGCCGCAAGCAAAGCCCGCTTGCCCTTGAAGTGCCAATAGAGCGCCGGCTGCTGAACGCCGAGGCGCTGGGCGATCAGCCGCGTCGACAGGCCGTCGATACCCACCTCGTTCCAGATGGTCAGCGCCGTATCGACGATCTGGTCCCGGTCGATTTTCATGGACTCTCCGATTGACAGTTCCGTTCGCATAATTTATCGGCGATAAAGTCCCTTATCAACGATAAATTTGCGCAGTGAACAAGATGCTTTTGACCATTCTGGCTGTCGTGGTTCTCGATGCCGCCGGCACGGGCCTCGTCATGCCGATCCTGCCGCAGCTTCTCAGGAGCGTGGCGCATACGCCCGATCTCGGCTGGCGCTACGGTGCGTTCCTGTCGCTCTATGCAGCCCTGCAGTTTCTCGCTTCTCCCATCCTCGGAACATTGAGCGATCGCTATGGCCGGAGGCCGGTGCTGCTTGTTTCGCTGGCTGGCGGGATGATCGATTATGCCTTCATGGCATGGGCGCCGGATTTCTGGTGGCTGTTCCTAGGACGCGCCGTTGCGGGCCTGACGGCCGCCAACGCCTCCGTTGCGGCGGCATGCCTGACGGATATCACCCCAGCGGATAAACGCACCCGCGCCTTCGGGCTCCTCAGCGCCGGTTTCGGCATCGGCTTCATTCTCGGGCCGGTCATCGGCGGCGTGCTCGGCGCGATCTCCCTTCGCGCGCCGTTCGTGGCGGCCGGCGTGCTTGTCCTATTGAATTTCATTCTCGCGTTCATCGCACTGCCGGAGACGCGCAGCGTCAAGCCGGAGCGCATCGATCCGGCCGCTTTTCATCCGCTGGCGCCTTTGCGCTGGATCGGTGCGTTTCCGGCGCTGCTGCCGCTGCTGTTCATGTCCGTCATTCTCAGCATGATCGGCGAGATCGGCGGCACCGTCTGGGTGCTCTACGGCCAGGACAAGTTCGGATGGGATATGGCGACCGTTGGCCTGTCATTGGCCGGTTTCGGCCTCTTCCATGCGCTCGCCCAGGCCTTCGTTGCCGGCCCCTTGAGCGAGCGCTGGGGCGAGCGGCGTGCGCTTATCGTCGCAATCGTCTGCGACAGCGCCGCCTATATCGCAATTGCCTTCGCCACGCGCGGTTTCATTGCCTTCCTGCTCTTTCCGCTCTTTTGCCTCGGCGGGATCGGCCAGCCCGCATTGCTGTCTCTAGTGACGCAGCGCGTGAGCGCGGACGATCAGGGGCGCCTGCAGGGCGTGTTGGGCAGTCTGACGAGCCTTGCATCCGTCATCGCGCCCCTGGCGATCAGCGAGATCTACTTTGCGTCCAGATCCGTATTTCCCGGCTTGATCTGGATTCTCGGCGCGCTGCTTTATCTCGTCTGCGTGCCGATGTTGCTCGCGGCCCGAAGGAAGCCGGCAGAGGCCTGAGTTGCAGGCGGCAAGAAAAGGGCTTCGTGCCGCGGCTGCCCGTCGGATCAATTCACCGAATCGTCCGGCTCGGGATCATCCTTGACCTTGCCGAAGAGGCTCTTCAGCGCACTGGTCTTGGCTTTCGTTGCCTTGTTGGCCTTGATCGCCCGCGTCGCGGCCTTGGCCTGTTCCAGCATCATCTCGATCTGGATCTGCTGGATTTCGGTCAGTCGCTCCCATTGGCGATTGAGGAGGTGATCGACCTTTTCATGCAGATGGCGGATTTCCAGTTCGGCCTTCAGGTTGACCTTGTAATCGTTGAGCGCACGCAGGCGATCCTTCTCTTCCGTGCGCCGCTGGCTCATCATGATCACAGGCGCCTGCAGCGCGGCGATCGTCGACAGGACGAGATTGAGGAGAATGAACGGATAGGCATCGAATGCCTGCTTTTCGCCCATGACGACATTGATTGCCATCCACACGGCCAGAAACAGACAGAAGGAGATGATGAAGGTCCAGCTGCCGCCGAAGGAGGCAACGCCATCGGCCATGCGGTCGCCGATGGAGCGATGGTCCTCGTAGTCCTCTTCGATGTTTTCGGCCAGGGTATCATGCGTCTTCAGGCTTTCGACGACCTCGTCCTCGAGGTTGGAAAGCTCGCCGCGCTCCACCGTCAGCAGCTCTGCGATATACTGGGCGCGATAGTCGTCCATGACCTTGCGACTGACATAGTCGTCGGCTCGAAGCTCGGGATGCTTCAGGCGCATGAAATCCGCCAGCGAGGGGCGGAGGTCGTCGACGTGCACCGCATCCTTCTTCTTCAGCGCCTGGCCGGTAATGGCATCGACGAGCTTGACAGACTTGGCCTTCGCCAGGGCAAGGCTTTTGGTATAGTCGTCCATCTCCACGATGGTCGCGGCTTCGCCCTCGCCAGCATCGAAATCGACTATGCCTTCCGTGGGATCAAGGGTCTTGGTGTCTGTCATATAGGGGGCCTCTTCCGTGTATTCCTGCTCATTTAGCCAACATTGCCAACAGGAATGTGACTGTTACAAGACTGTCAAATCGAAGTCGCCATCAAGCGTTGTCGCGTGGTTTCGTTGCCGCCGTTCCGTTTGAAGCCGTTAAATGTCTTATAATGCCATTGTCCTAACTAACGGCAAATGGGGATGGGTCGTTCCGGCCTCCGTTTGCGCTGCCCCGGCTATCCTCTCAGAAAACAACCATCCCACGATGTTGGAGCATCTCCTAAAGCCCAGCGTGTCGATACGGCAGTTTCTATCGACTTACCGCGATTTATGAGCTTCCGCCCCTCTTGACCGAAGGCGGCGGGCTTCTATTTGCTGCGCTGCACAGCACATTTGCTGGTACGAATAAATACTGCAGTCTCAATGATTTAATACAACAGGGTGTTGGGCCTGTTGCCGCAACTTGCACATGTGCAGAGAGGATAACTATGCACAATTTCCCAGCAGGAGACTTGGAGTCCGTCGCCCGGCAAGGCGGCCGCTTCAAGCGCATGGCAGTCAGAATACCCACCTACCTAACCGATCTTAGAGAAAACCCGGCCTGGCTGCCGATGTTCCTCCTGGCGCGAACGTTGCCGTTTCGGCGCATGCACTGGTTTGCCACCAAGCGACGCGTCCCGCTTCCCGCTTCCGGCACCTCGATGTTTGCCGGCGTCGAGCGCAAAGATGTCGTCGACGCATTGCGGTCGGAGGGGATCTATCCGAGCCTGATGCTACCCGACCATATCCATCACGAGATCGCCGAGTTTGCGCGCATCACCGGCTGCTTCGGCAATTTCAGCCGCAAGCTCGAATTCGTCGCGGGAGACCACAAAGAAGCGGAATCCCGCTTCGAGCGACCGATCCTGAGCGGGCACTTCTTTGAGCGTTCGCTGGATTGCGATGCCGTCATGGCGGTGCAGCGCGATCCACTGCTGATCGATGTCGCCCGACACTATCTCGGCGGGCAAGCCAAAGTGATCACCACCCGCATCTGGTGGAGTTTTCCAACGCAGGCTTCTGAGGCAGACAGAAGCCTCGCGTCGCTCGACAAATACCATTTCGACCTCGACGATTGGCGAATGCTGAAATTCTTCTTCAACTTGGTCGACGTAGATGAGGGCACTGGCCCGCACGTTTTCATCAAGGGAAGCCACAAGCGCCGCCGGGTCCGGCATCAGCTGACATTGCTTGTAGGCCACCCGGCAAGCGAGGTGCTCGATTACTATGGGCAGGCGAATGCGCTGACGCTGACCGGCAAGGCCGGGTCCGGCTTTGTCGAGGATCCCTTCGGCTTCCATATGGGCACCGTGCCCACGCAGAAGCCCCGGTTGATGATGGAGGTTGGCTTCGGGGTTTCGGCACCTTCGCGCCGTCGCTTCCACGGGGAGCCGGTGCTGCGCTGAGCCCCCGCCTAGCCGTATGCTAAGGAGCGCCGTGCTGCGGCGCTCCTACCTTTCTCAACTCAGGACGCGGCCAAACCGTTTGGCGATCAGATGATCGAGCGCGATGCGTCCGGGTCCCCCGGCGATGATCACCAAAAAGCAGGTTGCCCATGTGCCGTGCGTCGGCCAGGCATCGGGATAGACGAATATCTCGATCACCAGCGTCATGCCGAGCAATGCGAGAGCCGAGAGCCGGCTTGCAAGGCCGATGACCAGCATGACGGGGAAGAAATGCTCGCTGAAGGCGGCTATATGGGCGGCGATCCACGGATCGACGAAGGGCAGCTTATATTCCGTCTGGAAGAGATAGACGGCGTTGTCGGTCACATGCCAGCCATCCACCTTGGTCTGGCCCGACTGCCAGAAGACGGCAGCGATCGAGAGGCGCGCGACGAGCGCAATCAGGTCATGTGGAATATGGTCGAGAAGCCTGAGGGCGCGATAGAGCCTTTCAGTCATGGTTTCGCGTTCGGCCGTGGCAGCCGTCGTCATCCGGTTTTGCATGTCGGTTCTCCTTAGAGCGCGATGCCGAAGAGTGTCAGCGGTTTTCGGACGACATCATGCTTTACTTCTTTGATTTTAAAGCGAATTCAGATTTTATGTCGGTTCGACCTGAAATCATCCGGCTCTAGTGCTCAGCGAATGTCCGAGAAGGCGCCGGCGGCGAGCGCCCCGGCAAGATTGGCGGAAAGATCGAAATCGGCAGCGTCGGCAAGCGCCGCCTCGAAGGCTTGGCCAAGATCGGCGCCGGCAAAGAGCTGTTCCAGAAAGGTCGCGCCGCCCGGCGGCAGACGATGCACCTCGACGATCATCTGCGGGCGGACGACGAGGGCATCCTCGGCAGTCCAATCGGCAATATCCGCAAGCTCGATTTCGCCGGTGTTCATTGCCCAAATAGTGACGGCCGGATGGGCGGAGCGAGTTATAGAGGCGGAAGGATGCGGCACGAAGGCCAGCTCAGCCAAGTCCGCCGGCTCGATGGACGCCAGCAAGGCTGCATCGAGCGGTGTTGCATCGGCTGCGTGATAGGCTCGGCCCCGGGCTACCTCCAATCTCATGACGTCGGGCAGATAGGGGATTTCCACCGCCGGCTCGAAACTCTCGACGAAGTCTGGGAAGTCATCGCCATAGGCCAGCAACAGAGGCGATCGCGGCGGATGCAGCCGGACGAATTCATGTGCCATGGCCGCGAAGAATTCCTCGCCGACGATCTTTTCCGCTGCCGGAAAGCGCGAAGCGAGCGCACCGATCAGGCCGATGGCGACATTGTTGCGATAGATGCCGAAGCGCCGTGCAGGCTTAGGGCCATTCCAGGCCGTCAGCCCCTCGGGAACGGCGAGGTCCGGATCGATGAGGGCTGCAGCGAATCGGCTTTGCGTGGCGAGCGACATGGTCTTCTCCTCAGGCTGCCCGGCGTTCGGCCGCGCGTTTCAAGATGGCCTCGGCAGCCTCCGCCTCCGCTCTCAAAACCGGCCATTCCGGCACGTCGTTATCCCACTCGACGAGGCTGGCGATCGGCCCGGTTTGGCCAATCAGCTCCTCGTAAAGCACCCAGACAGGATCCTTCACCGGCGTATCGTGGCTGTCGATCAGCAGAGGCGCGCCTGCATCGTCTATGGTCTCCGAATGGCCGCTCAGATGTATCTCGCGCACCCATTGCACCGGGAAGCGCTTGAGATAGGCCCGCGGATCCATGTGATGGTTGGTGGCGGCGACGAAAACATTGTTGACGTCGAGCAGCAGGCCACAGCCTGTACGGCGGGCGACTTCGGCCAGAAACTCCGTCTCCTCAATCGTGCTCTCCTCGAAGAGCAGATAGGTAGCCGGATTCTCTAGCAGCATCTGGCGGCCGAGCATGGTCTGAACCTGGTCGATATGGGCGCAAACCTGCGCAAGGGTCGTCTCGGTGTAGGGCAGCGGCAGCAGATCGTTGAGAAAGGTCGTGTCGTGGGTCGACCAGGCGAGATGCTCCGAAAAACTCTCAGGCTCATAGCGATCGCAGACGATCTTCAGGCGGGCGAGATGTTCCGTATCCAACGGCTGCATCGAGCCAATGGAAAGGCCGACGCCATGGATAGACAAAGCATAATCCTGGCGCAGCTTGCCGAGCTGGGCATGCGGCGGGCCGCCGGCGCCCATGTAGTTTTCCGCATGGACTTCGAAGAAGCCGATCGGCTGGCTAGCGACGTTGATCGCCGCAAAATGTTCCGGCTTGAAGCCGACCCCGGCACGGCGGGGAAGTTCTGACGGTTTCATGGCAGGCCTCCGTTTGGATAAGCTCGATCCTGGAAGGAGGGCGGCGCGAGGACCATGCGCCGCCCTGCGTCACCGCATTCGATCAGACAGGCGCCGGACCTTGCATCAGCGTGCCATGGCCGTTTGGCGTCTTGATCGCTTCGCAGGTTCCGGCGGGAACGAGCTTCCACGAGTTGCGCTGATAATCGATCTTCGATGTGCCGGCGCAGGTCGTGCCGGGGCCGGCGGCGCAATCATTCTGGCCCTTGAGGGCGATGCCGTAGCATTTTTCCTTGGCATCGGCGGCCGAAGCGGTGGTGACGCTGGCGGCCAGTGTCACCGCCGTTGCGACCGATGCGGCCAGGGCGACTGCGGAAATCCTGCTCATGACAAACTCCTTACATCAGCTAATTGATCGGTGATCGGACTTCAGATCAGGCCGGGGTCAGCGAGCCATGGCCCTGCGGGGTCTTCATGGAGGTGCAGGTGCCGGCCGGCACGAGCTTGAAGGACATCTTATCATAGCTCATGGCCGACTTGCCGGCGCAATCATGCTTGCCGGCGGCACAATCGTTCTGACCTTTGAGGGCAACGCCGTAGCACTTTTCCTTGGAGTCGGCTGCCGATGCCGGGACGGCGATGGATGCAAGTGCCGATGCGATCGAGCCTGCGATAGCCAGGGTAATGATGCTATTCTTCATGGATCTGTCTCCTAAATGGATGCGAGCCGTCATTGGCTTGCATCAGGGTCTACGGAGCCTGTCGCCGCGATGTTACAGCGGGCGCGAAATTTTTTATCGGCGCTGAAATAATCTGCGCCGGCTATATGTCTCGCTCGATCAGCCTGCGGCACGACGACTTTTGCCTGAAAACGAAAAGACTTGAAAAAGAATGGCCATTGCCGGTAACGAAATGCTGCGGTCCTGCGTAGAGGAGATATCGGGTGGGCCATTCGGCGCGCGAAGAGGAATGGGCAGTCTGGATGCGCGCCGCCATTGGCGGCGATGGGCAGGCATACCATCGCTTCCTGTCTGCGGTGACGCCGCATCTGCGCGCCATGGCGCGCCGGCGTTGCGACCAGTTCGGTGCGCCGCCGAGCGAGGCCGAGGACGTGGTTCAGGAAGTGCTGCTTGCCATCCACCTGAAGCGCGGAACCTGGGACCCGGCGCGGGCGATCGGACCTTGGCTGTCGACGATCGTCCGCAATAAGCTGATCGACAGCCTGAGACGGCGCGGACGGCATGCGAATGTGCCGATCGACGATGTGATCGATGTTCTCGAAGCAGAAGAGCATGTCGATTCCTTGGATCGGTTGGACGTCGACCGCATGTTGGAGCAGTTGAAGGACCCGCAAAAGACGATCGTGCGTTCGATTTCCGTCGAGGGAACGAGCGTACGGGAGACCGCGGATCGGCTGAAGATGACGGAAGGGGCGGTGCGTGTGGCGCTGCACCGCGCGTTGAAGGCGCTTGCAGCCCTTTATCGGAGTGAGACCAGTGAAAACCGATGACCTCATCAATCTTCTGGCGCAGGATGCGCCGGTCCGCGTGCGGATCGGCAAGGCCCTGACCATGGCGGTCATTGCGGGCATCCTGATCGCCGGCGGCCTCTTCTTCGTTATGATCGGTTTTCGCGCCGATATCGACACCGCGATGGAAACGGTTCGCTTCCTGTTCAAATTCGTCGTGACGATCGCGCTTGCCGTGACGGCCTGCGCCCTCGTCTTCCGCATCGGGCGGCCCGGGGCATCGCTGCGTTTGTGGGGTTGGCTGCTTCTGGCGGCACCGATCCTCTTGCTTGCCGCTGTTGTCGCAGAACTGGCCGTCATGCCGGCGGACAGCTGGAGCGCGCGGATGATCGGGCACAATGCCCGCTTTTGCCTGACGCTGATACCGCTGCTGTCGATCGGCCCGCTCGCCTGCTTCTTGTTCGCGTTGCGCCAGGGAGCGCCGGAGCGGCCGGGTGTCGCCGGAGCCGTCGCCGGCCTTGCCGCCAGCGGCATCGCTGCGACGTTCTATGCCTCCAATTGCACCGACGACAGCCCGCTCTTCGTGCTGCTCTGGTATCCGATCGCGATCGCCATCGTAACGGGTATAGGATATGTCCTCGGCAGGCGCCTTCTGCGCTGGTAAGCTGCCTTTTGGCTCACGACGGCCAAGAATAAGCGCCACTTGCCGGCCCGGCCCATGGTCCGTGATATTCGAAAACCCCGCTGCGGGCGCGGGCGAAGAAGGGGCATTCGCCACCGGCTTTCAAAAAATCGCATTGGCATGCGTTAAAGTGTTTGCATCCGCGGCAAATTCGATTATAGAGGCGCAACCTTCGCCGCGAACGCAAAATTGCTTCGTAGCCGTTGGGGAATAGTTCAATGGTAGAACGACGGACTCTGACTCCGTTAATCTTGGTTCGAGTCCAGGTTCCCCAGCCAATGTGTTCCTTGTTGTTGTAAATCAACGGCTTGGCGGTTCTATTCATACCGCTACCGCAGAAGGAACTTGGTCCGATCAACTGATCGGAATGAAGGTCGGCGTTCAGTTCATCGACGGCGCGATCGATTTCCTTTCCAAATTCGGCAAGCAAGGTGGGCTCATCGAGCGTGTGATCCTTTACAAAGGCCCAAAGACGCTGGCTTGTCGAGCTTCCGTTTTCCTCGCGGAATGGCGATGAGCGAAAATAACGCATCTACCTACTGTCCGGGATAGCGATTTCTTGGTATAACAACCTTAGCGATATCTTATTCGTTCTGTGCGTCGACAAGCCGCTCGGCCGCATCGCCCAACGCGTTGAATAATCCGAGACCAAGATCCTCAAGCAACATCATTGGCTGATATGCTTCATCTTCATTCACGCTTGGCGAATTTGTGAGTAGTTCTTGAAATGCCGCCACGTGCTTGAAATGCCTTGGTGTTTCGAAATCGTCGAGTATCGTCCGGTGCCTTCGACGTCGAGGTCGCTGTAGTCAAGGCGCCTAATCTCCTAAAGATCATGTTCATCGCGGCCGTCCCGATCTCCTATCGAATAGAAGCTACGAAGCGGAGCGCTCGTATCAGCCGGCACCCTTCATAATCGCTACTCACGCCGTCGTTCTTTTGCGAAACAAGAAACTTGAGGCACCAGTTAAACTCGAGTATGCCGAGGTGACTATCAGGAGCACGCGGAGGTGTTTCCAGGGCTGCGCTGTGATTGTTCTCAGTGCTTGCCGGTGTGCCTCTGTGATCGACTGGATTGATGTGTGAGCGCAACGAACAGCCCACCTTCCAATGAGGCGAGATATCAGGGCAGAATCAGCCGGTTTTGATCGAGAGCGGCGGATTGGAGGCTTTGGGATGGCGCTACTGTCAGCATCATACAATGCATCATGCCATGCATGATGATAGCGAGTATCGGCGCGTTGAGCTCATCACCGGGCGTCGCAAGCGCCGGAATTGGTCGGACGAAGAGAAGATCGAGATCCTTGCTGCGAGCAATGAGGCCGGTGCCAATATCTCGGAGGTCGCCAGGCGGTTCGGCGTCAGTCGGGGCCTGCTGGGCATCTGGCGTAAGACTGCTGGATTGACCGCAGCCGCATCGCGATCGACAAGGAACAGCTTCGTGCCTGTTGTCGTCGCGCATGCCAGTGCGCCTGCAGGCGAAGAGCGCCCACCCGCCGATGGGCGCATTGAGATCATTCTCGATGATGCGCGTGCCGTTATAGAGGGATCGGTTGCGCCATCGTTGGCAAGTGCGATCATCTGTGCGCTGCGAGGCAGGTCGTGATTGCTTTCTCAGCGGTGCCGCGGATCATGGTCGCGACACAGCCCGTAGATTTCCGCAAGGGTATGAACGGCCTTGTTGCCTTGGTGGCATCCGCTCTCAAGGCCGACCCGTATTGTGGCGATATCTTTGTTTTTCGCGCAAAGCGTGGCGATCGGCTTCGCTGCCTTTATTGGGACGGGTCAGGAATGATCCTGGCGACGAAGTAGCTGGAGAATGGAAGCTTTACCTTTCCTCCAATCAGAGACGGCGCAATGAGCATGCCGGCCGAACAGTTTGGCCTGCTGATTGCTGGCCTCGACTGGACGAGGATCGACCGCAAGCTCGTAAAGCAGCCAACAAAAATAGCGTGATGTAATTGTAATTGCTTGAAGATTCTCTTGCTTGTGGTAGTCTTCAGCATGTCATTGAGCCAAGGTCAACTTCCGCAGGATATCGAGCAGTTGAGCCGAATGGTTCGTGCTCTCGATGCCGAGAACGCTGATCTCAAAGCCGAGGTGGACTATCTCAAGCGCCTGATCCACGGGGCACGTTCAGAGAAACTTGCGACGATCGATCCAGTACAAACCAGTCTGGATCTCGGTGACCTCTCGGATATCCCGGTCGCCGCCAACGATGACCGCCCGCAAAATCATCTTCGTCATATCTCACGGCGATCTTCAGGCCGCAATATTGGCGCTCTTCCCAAGCATCTGCCACGCTATGACGTCGTCATCGAACCGGAATGCCAGACCTGCTCCTGCTGCGCGGGTGAGCTGCACCGCGTCGGAGAAACGACCAGCGAAGCGCTCGATATTGTTCCGGCCATCCTGCGGGTGAAGCGGACTATTCGTCCCCGTTATGCCTGCCGAGCCTGCACGACCGGCATCACTCAAGCACCCGCGCCGGTACGCTTCATGGATGGCGGGATGGCGACGACTGCGCTTGCAGCCCATATCGTGACCTCCAAGTTCGCATGGCACCTTCCACTCTATCGACAGGCCCAGATCTTTGCAGGACATGGGATTGCGCTGGATCGTGGAACGCTCGGGTCCTGGGTCACGCGCGTGGCATGGTGGCTGGAGCCGCTCTATGACAGGCTCCTTGCCTTTATTCGATCTCAGCCCAGGGTCTTTTCCGACGAGACACGCCTGCCACGGCTCGATCCTGGGCGCAAACGAACAAAGGTCTGTCAGCTATGGGCACAGGCCGTGGATGACCGTCCTTGGAATGGTCCGGCACCGCCTGCCGTCGGCTATATCTTTTCTGAGAGCCGCAGCGCACGCGAGGCCGAGCGCCAGTTGGCATCGTTCAACGGTATCCTCCAGGTCGATGGCTATGCGGCTTACAAAACACTTGCTAAGCGGCGCGGCAAAAGCAATGCGCGTCCATTGCGGTTGGCATTCTGCTTAGCCCATGCCAGACGCAAATTCGTTGAGGTCGTCAAGCTGACCGGCTCATCGGACGCCTTGGAGATCGTATCGATCCTCGCGGAAGTTTACCTGATCGAGCAGCAGATCCGAGGAGAGAGCGCTGAAGAACGCTACCACGCGCGGCAATCAAGATCCGCCGCCATCATGCGGTCATTGAAGGCTCACCTGCTTGATCTGAAGGCCGATATCTCAACCCAGTCGGCTCTTGCAAAAGCCATCAACTATACGCTCAAGCATTGGACCGGCCTCACGGCCTTCCTCGACGACGGAACGATCGAAGTCGATAGCAACGTCGTTGAGCGTTCGATGAAGTCTGTTGCCCTGACAAGGAAAAACTCAATGTTCGTCGGCAACGCCCGAGGTGGCGAGACCTTTGCCATTCTGGCGTCTCTGGTTAATTCTGCCAAGTTGAACGGGCTTGATCCGCAGACCTGGCTCGCTGATGTCCTCGAGCGCATCGTGTCAGGTCGCACGACAATCAACCAGCTCGACACATTGCTCCCCTGGAACTGGTCGGCCGAGCAGGTCAGGCAGGCGGCATGAACCGACCTGCTGTTTCCTATGATGAGCTCGATGAACGCCTGCGCGGCGACGGACGTAACGACTATGTCGGAATGAGCGCTATCGACGGCCTGGTCACGGCGGTCGTCGCGGGACCCGCAACGGTCGCGCCCGCAGTCTGGCTGCCGAATGTGTTCGGGGGAACCATGCCTCAAACCAAGCCCGGCTCGCTCGAGGAACGCCTCGTCAACACCGTGCTCAATCGCCATGACGAAGTGGACCATCTTCTCGCCAACGCGCCTGGCAACTACTATCCGATCTTCATGCAGGATAAGGGCAAAACCATCGTCGACGCCTGGGCGATCGGGTTTGCCCTGGGGCTGGGGCTGGGTGGCGAGGCATGGGCACCAATCTTATTGGCGACACCGAAGCCCATCATCACCCCGATCATGGCCGTCAATCCGCAGCTCTCAAAAATGCTGTTTCGCCTCTCACCACAAGAGAGGCGAAAAGTCCGAGCAACGGCTCATCTCCATATTCGAGCAGCTGTAAACCAGCTTTACGCTGTCACCCGCGCCGCTCGCCGATAGCAATCGACACAAACTTGTGCCGTCCACAAGGTGGCGCGTTCGGCGCGCTCACAATTGATGTCGAATTTGAACCTGGTCGCTCCTCCCGACACTGGCAGCTGAACAATCGCATCGAGGCACTGACCGCGCGCAAGGAATATAGTTCTTATGAGCTGCTTGAATTATGATTTCGTGACAGCACGGTCTTGACGTGCAAGCGGGTTCTTCACCACGCTGAAGAACCAGACCGCATTGAACCTAGTCGTTTTGCGCGGAATTTAAACATGCATTTAAAAGGTAAAATCAATAATATGCACTCTCGGTGGAGGGGCATGCCTTATGAAGGCGACTAAGAGCGAACCAGTTTTAGGGGCTGGCGATACGGTAGCCTTGGCGAAATGTATCTTGACCTTAGCTGTCTGGTTGCGACACATCATTGGCATAATATAGCACGTCGTCGACTTTATTAGTCATAAGATCGTCTGGAGCCGTCGGCTTGTAAAGACGGTTGGCGAGAGAGGGCATAAGGCCGATCCTTTCCTTTATGTTCTGGTGAGGTGAGCTGCCTTGGAGCACGCGCTGCCGCCGTTGGTTATAGGTACGATTGAAGCCGGCCAGCAGGATTTCGAGGTCGGCGTGGCCGGCGACATTGATGCCGAGCACCTCGCTGGCGATGCGGCCATTGAAGCGTTCAACCATGCCGTTGGTCTGGGGTGTATAAGGCCGTGTCATGCGGTGACTGACTTTGATCTTCGCGCAAGCGCGTTCAAAATCATCAGCGGTAAAGCAGGATCTCCGGTCGGTCAGCACATGGGTGATGCGGAAGGGAAACTCCTTTCTGACGGCCTTGAGGAAGGTGACAGCGTTGGCGGCATTCTCGGCGTCGTAGACGTCCAGGTGGACAAACCGTGAGCAGCGATCGATGGCAACATAGAGGAAGCGCTTGCGGATCTCGCCGTCCTCGGTGCGCAGGTTGGGCAGATGTTTAACGTCGATGTGGACAAAGCCCAGATCATAGTCCCGGAAGCGCCCCTGTCCTTTGTGAGACTGTACCGAAGGTTTGGGAGGTCGTCGATTAAGTTAAGCACCCGATAGATGCTGTCGCGATTGAGGTGCGGCAGGAAGTGCCGAAGCACGAAGGTGAGGTCATCCAGGGCGAAGCCAGTCGCCTTGCGGACGGCGCAGATGATCGCGCGCTCCTCCTCATTCATCCGCCAGGTTAGTCGATTGGGCCGCCTTGAGCGATCATGGGTCGCAAGCTCACCGCGTTTACGCCATTTGCGGACAGTCTCATCGCTGATGCCATAGCGCTTGACCACCACACTGGCGGGCTCGGTCGAACGGGCAATTTTCGCCTATATGCTACCGTGCGGTCCCTCTCGCAAGAAACCTTCCCGAATCGCCTGCCGAATGATGGAGGTTGGGATCCTGCGGGCCCTGCAGAGATAGCGCCACGCAACTGAACCAGGGGAGGGGACGCGCCTTCTCCGCCAACGCTCGCTGATGCCCTCAATTGGTTCTGAAGACCGAGACGACTTCCATTCCAGCTGCGATAGCTGGAACCCGACAAGCGATCCAACTGCTTCCGTCGCCAACGGGAAGGGAACCTTATCGAGAAACATGGCAAGGCCGAAGACGTCGCCCTTCTCGTCGCTTAACGGATCGAACCATCCGCGTCCGGCATGCGTGACGATGACGATGTTGCAGCCTCGCCGGTATTTGACCGCGCGGCGTGTGCTTTCCTTTAGGTCGATTTCGTAGCCAGCCCGTTCCGGTAGGGCCTCGCAACTGACCGTGGCGCGCAGCACCTCTGAGTCTTCTCTCTTCATTTTTCTTCGATCGCTTGTCGATCGCCCTTCTTTTCCAGTCCGCAAACCTGCGGCTATCGCCTCTCAGGCCGCGAAGAGTGGAGGGGGCAAGGGCGCGGCATCAAGGTGCAGATTTGCATCGGCCGCGGCGCAGCTTCCCTTGCGGCCGACAGGTCGCGAGCTGCAGGGACTAGCGGGTCTTAATGAGACCCGCGCCGGAAATACTCATGGTTATGCGGAGGTGAGCTTCGGCGCTGGGACCGCGCCATGCCGCGCGCTGGGGCGCGAAAGCTCATCCGAGCGTCCAGATGGCCAGCCCCTCTTTCCTATCCCGGCAGCCTATGCCATAAGCTGCCGGAAACTTAACTGCGCCGCGACGGCGCAGTGAGAAGCAGGGATTGCTCGCATGCAACGTGCCGCCAGTTTGGTCGCCTCCGCGCTCCGTCGCCTTCACTACTTTTCCGATTGGGCCTTCGAGACGGCCATAATCTGGCTCCTTCTGGTGGGCAACCGTGGATCGTTCGACGCAGCCGCGTACCGGGCTTATCGACGGCCGGGTAGCCTGGGGCGGCTGCTGCCGCGGTTGCACTACGCCGCCGTAGGCTGCCGAGCAGGATTGAATCCCGGCACCAGCTTTGACGCCGCCGGCACCGAGGTTCCAAAGGGCTACCGATACCCACCGCATGTCTTCGCGATGTTCCACGGCGTGGTGAATCCAGCGCCGATCCCGGACCACGAGGCGGATCGCGAGGGCGGAGGCACGCCGGAACACTGGTTCACCCCGGAACGTCAACGATTCAATCGCATTTGGCCCGTCATCGAGCTGGACCTTAAGGCGTTGCCAGAGCGTCCTGCCCAACTGATCCCAGACGAGCATCTACACTACCAGCTCGCGCAAAACATCTTTGAGGTGACGCCTTATCTCTCACCCAACGTATCCGCGCGCGTCGCCGCGGCAGTCCCGCGCAGTGCTCGGCATATCCTTGCCGTGCCATGGCTGGGTCTTTCCGGCGGCTCGGAAAAGATTGTGCTGCTTTTGCTGGAAGCGCTGCGACGCCACTATGCCACCGACGAGTTGTGCATCGTCGCCCCCGAGGACGCGATCCGCTACGATACCTTGGACCGCGCAAATTACCACGTACCGATCGTCGCGATCAACGACTTCGATCCTGAATGCGACTCCGACGGCCGTATCGCCATATTCGACCGGCTCATGACGGAATGCGCCCCGCAGACAGTACATACAGTGCAGTCAAACACAGCTTGGCTGGCCTTCGTTCAGCGGGGCGCGCATTATTCGGGGTCGCGGCTATTCGGGCACATCTACAGCGACCTCCTAACGAACAACATGCGGCTCGGCGCGTTTTGGGAATACCTGCCAGACTGTATTGAGCACCTGGCCGGTGTTTTCGCAGATAACGCGGCGGTCGTCAGGCGAGCTGGCGAGGTCTTCGGCTTTCCCCCGACGCTTCTTGACCGGTTCCACGTACTACGCACGCCTGTCCTTGACGTGCCAGGAGGTGACCCGCGCAACCGCTTATATCCCTTCCAGCCTACGGCCGGGCCAGGAAGCCTATGGATGAGCCGAGTGGCGCGCGAGAAGCGGTTGGATGTTCTGGCCGAGATCGCGCGTCGCGTTCCCAATCATCCCATTGCGATGTACGGGACGATTTTGAAGTTTGCACCCCCGCCCGACTTGTCTTGGCTCGACGAGGCCCCTAATGTGGACTTTCGGGGGCGGTACGAAAATATTTTTGGCCTGCCACTTCACGAGTTCTCAAGCTACATCTTCACCTCAGGGTCGGAAGGCATGCCAATTGCGCTACTGGAAGCCGCAATGCTGGGCCTGCCGTTGGTCGCACCGGCGATCGGGGGTATACCCGAACTCGTGGACGACACTACGGGTTGGTTAATCACGGATCCCAGCGACGCCGAGGGTTACGTCGCGGCCATCCGCGAGGCGGGGGCCGACAGGGGCATGGCGGCGCGACGCGTTGCAAAGGTCCAGCAACGGCTGCAGGACGAGTATTCCTGGGACGCCTTTCTACGCACCCTGAATGCCACACCCTCATACCTATCTCGCTAAGCGGCACGGAGGTCGGACATGTCCAGCATCGAAATCCTGATCGTTGTCGCCGGTTATTCATTCCGGCTCAAAGAGCCGGCGCGGCGCTTAGAGCGCGCCGCGGAGCACGCGGAGGCGGCGGGGCATCAAGTCGCAGTGACGATGGTGCCTGCATCGCCAGTTTTTGCTACTACTTTATCTCGGCTTGGGGAGGTTTTACCTTCCCGCTGGCGGCTGTCACCCGCAGGCAGCGATGATCTGTCGGCAAGCCTCGACGCTGCCATCCAGGCATCCAGAGCAGAGTTTCTGACTATCATGGATCCGGCGGACGGGGTTTGCGAAGACTGGCTGACGCGCTGCGTGGAAGAGGCAGCAGGTCCTGCTACGGCGTTTATGCCGGAGGCGTTGGTTACCTATGGTCCCAACTACGCAACGCACGGGGAGACGGCCTTCATTCGATTACCAACAGAGCTGGACGCCGGCTCTCTCTCCGAGGACATTGTGGCGCTACCGGCGCGTTTCGTTGCCCCGCGCCCGGCCCTTGCTGTACACTCCTTTCCGCGGCCGGATGCTGCGCGCGGCTGGGGTGCCCCCGGCTGGAACGAGGCGATGCACTGGTGGTGGGTGTGCCGACTTCTCTCTGGCGGGGTTAGCTTTCGGCAAGTGCCAGGATCCGTGCAGTATCGTGCCTTACCGAGCGGAGCCGATCCGCGTTGCCTCCTCCGTCTGCAGAAGGATGTACGAACTGGCCCCTGGGTATCAAGATAGCAGTAAGGAGAGCCCCGCCGTTCTTGTGTTGGTGGTTCAGGTACTTTTGTGTCTGTTCGCCGCACTACTGTTCACGTTCCAGAGCCGACCAACACCGCAGCAAACTACCTGAAAGCGAGTTCTTCACGAGCGACTAGAGCCTTTCATGTTTTGACGGAAGCGTAGCCGGCATTTGAGAAGTAGTTGGCACATTCCTCCGGCTTTATGGTGTCGGCGAGTAAGCCCAGATGGCGCCACATTTCCTCGATGGTTCGCTTTTGGGCCTGGCGCATCCAGTGCTTGATCTTGGCGAAGGCTTGCTCGATCGGATTAAGGTCGGGGGGATATTTCGGCAGGAACCATAGCCTGGCGCCTGCGGCCCCAATGGCATCGCGGGTGGCCTTGGCTTTGTGAGAGCCGAGATTATCGAGGATGACGATGTCGCCAGGTTGTTTAATCGCTGACTTTCCGTCAAGTGAATTCCTGTCATTCAGCATCGTTCCGGCCTGCGCATAGGAAACCGGTCCAAATTGATTGGTTTGTGAGCATGCCCAACTGGCTGGCCCGGTGGTTGAGAAGCCGCTCTCAGCAGTTATATCTTCGGGAGCGATCCAGTGCCGGGAGCAGGGTCGTTTCCGCAGTCGGCAAATGCCGCCGCATATTGGGTCTTCGCAGGTAGGATCTTCCTATGTTTGAGACGCAGTCTCAAATGAGCTGCCGCCTGAGTAACGGAATGATCGAACCCACGTCCGCAGCAGGGGACGCTCAATTCGTCAAGTCGAGATTTGACGCAGAGGGAGGAAAGTTGGCGCTTCGCTTATGCGAGATCGGCGCCAGCCGATGCGTTGAATTCTTCTCCTGTCTTGAGCATGCTGTGCATGATAGGCGTGGAAGCATTCGCCATTGATGGGACCGTCGAAGACGCAGGGCGCAGTGAGCTTGTCGCAGCATAGGGCGCCCCGAGGAAGGTCAGGGTGCGCCAGCGGCCATGCGGGGTAAAGCCGCGCAATCTTTTGCCCCTCGGCCCCCACCTGCGTAACGACGCCATGTTGGTGCGGATCCAGGGGTGATTAGGCCGGAGGGATTTCACCAGCCGGCCTCTCGCAGAACGGTGCGAGCCTCTCGATTCACACCGCTCCCATCAGGTAAACGTGTTCGTTCCGAACGCCTTCCAATGCACGAACAGCCTCGGATTTTCCCGCGCCAGCTTTCGCAAGAAGAGACTGGCGCGTGTCTTATGGGACTGAAAGCGTTTGAACTTTCGTCTGATCCAGGCTCTGAGCTTCATGTTAACGTAATCAGCCAGAGTGGACAGGGCCGAACGGCTGAACCGGCCAAAATAGGCAATCCTATAGCGCGGCAATCAGGATGAGACGCGGGCGACAATCTGATTGACGCTGAATCTCACCTAAATTGCCGCTACGCACAATCCATCCCCGAAGGAGTGGATTGAGTTGTTTGGCTATTTCGGTCAGCGTCCCCGGCGTGTCAGGCGAAATGAGAAATTGCCTCAAATCTTCACTTCGCTTGACACGGCGTCTGCCGCTGGATGTTCAAACTTTTGATCGTTGCCCGCATTGATTTAAGCGCCGTCAGACTGACCGCAGGCGTGTAGCCACAGAAGAACCCGTGCCGCTGTGTGTTTGCCACCCGTCGCGGCCGGAACTGATATCCGAGGAAGTCGAACGTGACATTCGGATACGCCTCCCGGCGCCTTTGATCTTTGCAGTAAACGATCTTGGTCTTTGTCGGATGCATCTGCAGTCCGCACGCTGCCAGCCGAGAACTCAGCTCCGCCTTGAGGGCTTCTGCTTGTTGCTCGCTCTGGCAGTGAACAAGACCATCGTCGGCATATCGACACCATGGAAGGTCGGGATGCATCCGCGTCATCCACAAATTAAACGCATAAGGTCGTGTCATGGATGGTGGCCTCCATTCTAGCATCCATGATGAATCACAAATCTGCCGATTTGAGAATCTGGAGGGTTATTTGAGGGCGCATCGGACGGCGCGGCGACTTCGGGCGACCTCATGTAAGCCGGATTGAACTAAGACGCGGGTTGTTTGACGCCGTTATGGGGGAGTTGACAGCCAGCCCGCCGGAGATGAAGGGCGCCTCATCTCGTCCCGAGTGCATTGCGGGGGGGCCTGAGCCTGGAGTGATGCTTTCCGGTGCGATTTGCCTGAGATTTTGCTGACTTCGCTGCGATATTGGAAGGGATCTGCAGCCTTTTAGGCTGGCTGAGGGCAAGTAATATCGCTCGTTGGCAATGCGCTGAACGACAGGGAATATTCTGAGAGACCGATTGTTGTCGGGCATCATGATGTATCGCACCGGAAGGATGATGGTCGCGGAGGTGCAACAGGCGTTACGGTGACGCTAGTTCGACGCATGGGCCGCCGGCAGTCGGGGCATTCGTGGGCCTGTGCCTGCTGCGGTTTGGCCGAATTGGATTGCCCGCATATTGGCGATGGTTGGCCGAGGAGGCTTCTGCAGAGACCGATACGATGCCGCCGATGACAATTGGCGAGAAAGCCGAAGTGGCGCACCCGGTGGAAGCCGTTTGGAAGCACGTGGAGGCGAAAGCGCCGGATAAACTCGTGGGGATGACGCAACGCGCGCCTTCAGATTGGAGACCGCCTCAAGAAATTGCGCCACCTCTTCCGCCGACAGAACAATAGGGAGCTTGCGTGGTTCGCGCGCATAGGGGATCCGATCCGGGATGTCGTCCTGGCCAAGCGTGATCCCATAGAAAAATCGAAGAGCACACGCGATCTGGTTTAACGAAGCCCACGATATCCCGGTTGAAACAAGGTGGACCTGAAAGGTGTGGATATCCGCAGGACCGAGCCGATCGGGAGATCGGCCGAAATAGCGGCTGAACTTCTGGACTGCGTTGATATAGGATCGCTGGGTTGCCGGGGACAAACTGCGGACCGTCATGTCCTCAATCATCCGGCGGCAAAGAGGGCTTATCTCAGCCATCGGGGCCTCCTGACTGAGAGGGTGGGTTGCAACACCACTATCCTCTCAGTCAGGGCGCTCTCCTCATAGGCCGCCGCATGTCGCCGCGATCAGCGGCTTAGAGCAACGTGCATTCAAACGTATCCGGCAGCTTTAAAGTAGTTTTGGCACTCTTTGGGTGAGTAAAGTGTGCAGATATCGCCGATTGCCTTCCAGAGGGCGTCGATGGTTCGGATTGCTCGTGCTCTGAGGAGCGACTTCAGCTTCGAGAAGGCCATCTCGATCGGGTTGAGATCGGCGCTGTAGGGCGGCAGGAACAGCATCCATGCACCGCGCGCCCTGATGGCGGCCTCGGCCTTTGGGCTCTTGTGAGCGGCCAGATTGTCGAGGATGACAACGTCGCCTTCAGACAGCGTCGGGGCGAGCTGGGTCTCGACATAGGCCTCGAAGATGCGCCGGTTCATCGGTCTGTCCACCACGAAGGGCGCGGTCAGGCCGAAGTACCTGAGGCCGGCGATGAAGGTCTGGGTCTTCCAATGTCCGAACGGTGCCTTCGAGCGCAGCCGCTGGCCTTTCGGGCATCGGCCGCGCAGACGGGTCATCTTCGTTGTCGTGCCAGTCTCATCGAGGAAGACGAACCGATGCGGCTCAAGGCGCATCCTCGGCTGGCGGCTGGCTATCCACGCCTCGCGTGCGGCTGCGACGTCCGGGCGATCCTGTTCGCTGGCCAGCAGCGTTTTTTTTGAAGCGGTAGCCAGCGCGGATCAACCAGCGCGAGATAGAGGACGCAGCAACGACGATGCCCCGATCGGCCAGTTCAGCTGCCAGTTCCGGCATGGTGATGTCGTCCTTCTCGGCCAGGCGTCGTATCAGGAAGTCCCTGTGCGGATCGAGCTTGGAGTAGCGCCAGCCACCTCCAGGCTTCGCCGCAAGGCTACCGGTTGCCCGAAACGCCGCCATCAGCTTCACGACGAAGGAGACCGATACCCTGAAACGCGCCGCAGCCGCATGACGCGACCCGCCACCGTCGACAAACCGTGCAATACGCTCTCGAAGATCAAGCGAATAGGACCTCGTCATCGCAAATCACCTCCGACCGAAGTGAATCACGAAATTCCACTCGAAGGAATCCCCTTGCGATTCAGTCTGAATGCACGTTGCTCTAGTTCAATCGCGCACCGATTCCGATAAGCAATGATCCGCTCTAGTTTACTTCCTGGTCACATCACGAAGATGCGCATTACTGGATAACTGAAGATGGTTATTGTAAAGGCGCACAACACATTGGCCATCACGCTACCCCATCCTTGCGTGTGGATCAGGTAATCGGCTAGAAATCCAGCACAAATCGAATTGAAACCGACTAGGAGTAAATATCGGAATGCAGTCGCTTTCAGCGGCCGCTCGCTCCGAAAGGTGAAGATGTATTGGGCGGAAAAATTGAAAAGACCGGACAGAAAAATAGCCAGTGCACTAGCCAGCCCATAGGGAATGGTAAAAAAGACCTTTGGAGCGCTGGATATCGCCAGGAATAACAGAAAGGTGATACCACCGATCATGATATAGCGTACCAACTCCAAGAATCGCGCTTTCGACAAAGCCAACCCGCTCCGACCGTCAAGCATCGCGGTGGCGCTGCCATTGTGCAATGAACATGGGATAGGGGGCGGAACCCGGCAGCCTGTTATAAAGCCGCTCAAGCGACATCAGTGGTTTCGCGAGCAGCGGCTTTAACCAGCGCGGAAAGCGCGTGATCAGACTGTTCAAGATCAGGAAATACGCAGGTCCGCCAAGATAGTGGACATTGACGAGCCTAAAGTCCTTGCTCGCCAGAGCAAAGATCTTCTCATGATGAAGCGGATGTTCCTCTTGGGCACGGAACCAGCGGTCTCTTTTGTACCAGAATTCCCGAACCGCATTCAGCAAGAAGCCGGCATTGGGCTCGACCATCAACAGATAGCCACCCGGTTTGACAAGGCGCGCCATGTTGTCAAGGGTCGCCGGCAGGTCGTTGACGCAATGATGCAAGCCACCGACCACGAAAGCGGTGTCACAGGCCATTCCGATGTCCGCATTGCGGGACGAGAGATCCACGATCCTTGCGGGATAGCTGGTATGTCGCTGATACGATGCGCAGCACTCGGCAGAAATATCAACGCCGCCAAGACGAACGGCGGGAAATATGCGGGCGCATTCGGTAGAATTCAGGCCGCTTGCGCAGGCGAGGTCGACGACGTCCTTTCCATTCAAGTCAAGTTTGTCGAAAAGAACGGGATAGATGAATTGCCGTCGATACTCCATCGACGGTTCGTCAAAATAGTGCTGCTCGTAATCGCCGAGAATGGTGTCGTAGTGCTCTGCCTGACCCACAGCGATACTCCCTAAACTAGGCTTGACGGCTTGTTTGCTACAAAAAGGTGGTTCAATCCGTAAACGAAACTCGACCGGTGGACGTAGGGGAAGCCGGCGGCGCGAATAAGATTGGATACGGCGGTCGGGTCCATGCCCATCACTTCGCCTTCGGCCACGTCCCGGTGCTTATCTTCGCTGTACCACCAGATCGCGTGTCCTACCTCGCCGATCAGACGACCGATCATCGTGACGATCAGGCGGCCACCCGGCTTCAGGATGCGCCAGCTTTCCGTGAGCGCCTGCTTTCGTTCCGGAATATGGTTGAGGCAAGCGACAAAGCAGACCGTGTCGACGCTGTGGTCCTCGAAGGGCAGATGGCTGCAATTTTCGACGATGACGCAGTCGCCGCCCCAATCAACGACATCGAGACCCTTGCTATCCCGCGCGCCCGCGTCGTTTGCCGTACCAATGCTCGCTTCTCGGTAGAGATTGACTAACATGTTGTCGCCAGCGCCGATATCTAGGACGCGACCCTTCATCAGTGGCAGGACAGCAGACAGGCGCTCCGCGCGAAGCGATGTCAGGTGAAGCCGCTCGCTCACGTGGTCCGGAAACGCGACCATGCGTAAGGGCGCGCCGACCAGATCATATAAATGCTGCAAAGCGGACTTCGGGCGGCGGAGAGACCACTCCGGCGGACGCCCACTAAACATTTTCAGATCCGTCAAACTACCGACCTCGACTATCTTGAGCGATGAAACATGCGCAAATACTCACCAGCAGCCTGGCCCTGGCAGCGGCTGCATAGCAGACGCCTTATGCGACCGCAATCTCCAAGTGTCCGGGCCTCAGGTTGCCGCTACCGTCGACCGGCTTGTTCCCTGTCGGTGGACGTCGATGGCCCCGCACCCGCCGTGGCCTCGCGGGCGATGGGCGTGGTGTCGGGCAGCATATTCAAACGCAATTGGCTGAGCTGGTCCGTCACGAGACCCATGGCCATGCAAAATAGTCCGGCGGCGAAGACCAGAGATCCGCCTAAAGGTACGCCGCGCCCTTCAATCAGGGCCAACAACATGCTGTAGATGAAGCCTATTGCGGTGAGGCCGAGCCCGATCGGCATGAAGAAGCGCATCGGCGCAAAGAGGAGCACGGCGCGCAAGAGCGCCAGCATGGCTTCGAAGCCGTCTTTCAGCCGGACGGTCGACTGACCGATCCGCGGAGCAGTCCTGATCTGTTCGAATGCGATGGGATAACGGCGCTCGATCATGACAAGCGTTGTTACCAGACTGGAACTGAAGCGGTTCGGGATCAGCGGGCAATAGGGCAGGATCATCTCGCGCCGGAATATCCGCAGGCCGCAGTTCAAGTCGTGGCCGGCATGGATCTTCAGTCCGCGTCCGACCAGGCGGATCAGGCCTTTTCCAACACCGCGGATCAGATTGCTGGCGCCGTTGTCGCGCTGGCCGATCACGGCTACCAGTTCGTTTCGCCGGATGGCCGAGTAACAGCGCGCGAGATCTTCGGGCCGGTGCTCGTTATCTGCATCGAACCAAGCGACATAATCGCGCGTCGCTGTGCGCATCCCTGTTTTGAGGGATGCACCCTGGCCGCGGTTGAAGGCATGCCGCAGCACGCGCACACCGGGCCGTGCGGCCGCGGTGGCGAAAGTTGCGTCATGCGAGTGGTCATCTATGACGATGATCTCCGCATTATGGAAGGTCTCCAGCAATTGGTCGAGGGTGACGCCGATACCCTTTTCCTCATTGAATGCCGGAATGACGATGCTGAGATCCGAGGTGTCGATATGTGCGGAGGTCATAGAGAAAGGGTGTCCTCTTTGAAGGTCGCCAGCACCAGTAGTGTCCAGACGGTAAAACGGTGGTCGCGCTTTTGTTCGCGGTGCTCCAGCCAGATACGACGGATGCCATCAGCGGAGAGATGGGGTTCCAATATATCGGCGTGTCTGTCAAGAAGCCGATCGCCATGGGGGCGCAACTCATTGCGCAGCAGGGCATTCATCGGCAGGTTGAAGCCCATCTTGCGCGCACGGAAGACTTCTGCGGGAAGTCCCAGCCGCTCAGCGGCACGCCGAAGCACAATCTTCGTGCCGCCCTTGATATCGACGAGTTGCCGTCGGTCTATACTTCCGGCGAGCTCGCACATGCGGCGATCAAGGAAAGGGACGCGAACCTCCAACCCGTGATACATGCTCGTGCGGTCTGTCTTGATCAGCATGTCGCCCGGAAGATAGTAGCGCTGGTCAGCGAGCAACCCCTTTTCCCAGGCGTCCCGGCCATCTGTCCCTGCATTCGCGTAGCCAGCAAGCGGGTCGCTGCCTATCTGCGGCTGGAGTGGCGCGCCGTAAAGGGCTGGGCGGTGCGCGTCTCGCAGGTAGCGCCGCCAGCTCGCATGCGGCGAAGCGCTCGCCATGCCGTCCAGCAGACGGACGAGAATCTCGCCCTTGCCGACGCGTTTATCGGACGGCCGGGCCATGGATGCAACAAGCCGGCTCGCGCCGCGTAGCGCTGCATGAACGAGCAGCGGCTTCAAGCGATCGGTGATCGCTGACGTGCGATAGGTAGGGTAGCCGCCGAAATATTCATCCGCGCCATCGCCGGAAAGGGCAACCGTCGCATGCCGGCGTACAGCGCGGGCGAGCTGGAATGTCGCCAGCGCGCTTGAATCAGTGAGCGCGCCATCGACGGCATCCACCATACAGCGGAAGTCCTGGACGATGTCTGCGCGGGCAAGGTCGATAAAGGAGATGGGCCGTCCCAACCGGTCCGCGATGGTTCCGGCGAGTTCCGACTCGTCATGCGAGCGATCGGCAAAACGCACAGAGAAAAGCTGGACATCGCATTTCTCCGGGAGACAGGCCGAAATGAGGGTCGAATCGATCCCACCGCTCTGCAGCACCGCGATAGGTACGTCAGACACGACCTGATCCGATACTACGCCTCGCAGCGTTTCGATGATCCGGTCAGCCGAGCTGTCTAGCGGACCAATTGACTTGACTTGGCGCAGCGGCCGCCAGAACCGTCTTTCACGCATGCCTTGGCGATCGGCAACCAAGCACGTGCCGGGCGAGAGCTGGCGCACATCCGAGAGCAAGCTTTCGTCCGGGGCTACATAGCCGACCGCCAGCATATGGCTAAGCTGTACGGGGTCGAAAGCGGGCTTGAAGGCAGGATCGACACAAAAAGCCTTTGTCTCGCTAGCAAAATGTAGTCCGTCCCCCGTCGTGCGGATATAGAGCGGTTTTGTGCCATTGCCATCCCGCGCCAGAAGCAGCGTGCCATCCCGTCGATCATAGAGAGCAATAGCAAAAATGCCCTCGAGGCGCTCGACGAAATGTTCGCCCCATTCGAGATAGCTCTCTGGAATAACCTCTGTGTCGCAGCCCGTGCGTGCCACGAAACCGCGCGTCCGGCCGAGCGTGGCGGCGATGTCCCGGTCATTGTAGAGTTCGCCGTTGTAGGCGACCACAATCTGACCGCAGGCCGAGTGGAAAGGCTGCGCACCAGCCGGCGACAGATCGCGGATCGCCAGGCGCCGGTGGCCTAGCGCCACGCGGCCTTCCGCCCACACGCCGCCGCCATCAGGGCCACGGCGGAACAACCGCCGGGTCATGCCTTCGATCAGCGAATGCTCCGCGGGCCTTTGGCTGAAATTGTAGATACCGGCAATGCCGCACATGGCACGCTCCTATTCTTTCAGGTCCTCTAGCCTGTAAAGGCGCCATCTGCCAGACACTACAATCTCGGCTGCGAGCGCCTTGCTGGCGGCAGCGAGTGCTTCCGTTTCCATCCGACTGTCGACAAGCAGGTAACGCAGGCCATGCTTCGACCTGAGATCGCGGATAACGCTTTCGATGCTCGCTTGATCCTGCTGTTCGAGGCCCGTCAGCTGCTGCTTCAGGCTTGCCCAGAGCTCAAGGTTCCGGCTTGCGCTGTAGAGCAAGAAGTTCAGATCCCTCCGGAGATAGAGGAGCGGCTGAAACGCGCCGTAGCGGACAGCCAATGCATCGGTCTCGAAGGCTTCAGTCGGTAGTGGCAGAACCACAGAGCCAGCCGGCGCCTCGCGCAGTCGCAAGATCAACGCGCGAAAATCCTGCTGGTCGCGCAGGGCACCGCTGGACTCTCTTGCCCGCCAGATTTCAGGGGCAGTGAGCACCGGATTGGGAAAAGTGAGCCACCACGATGCGACAAGCACAACACCCGGCGCCGTGAGCGCTAGGCGAAAGGCCCTGTTCTTGCCAAAACGCTCCTGCAGCTCCGCCAACAGCCAGACAACGCCAATCAGCAGCGCCGGCAAGACAAAGCGCAGGTTGCGAATTAGATCGAGCTGCACAGGCTCACTGCCCCTAAGCCGGGCGATGAGCTGGTCGAGCCAGGCAATGCCAGCGCTCGATAGCAGGATACCGGCGAACAGGACAAGGAAAAACGTCCGGCTCTGCCGCCACGGCAAGGGTTTGACGACGCCAAGTATGAAGAGAAGCGCAGCAGCCCACGGCAAATAGAACCAACCCCAAACGGGTGACGGATTTTGGCCGCCCCCTTTGAGGGCGGCATCCAGGGCAACCCAGACATCATAATATTGCGCGCCGAGAATCGCCTTGCTGGTTTCCTGCAGTTGGCTCACCTGAGGCGAGGCGATCTGAATCATGGACGGAACGAAAATCAGGGCAAAGGGAACGGCGAGCGCGACGAATAACAGCCCGGCCAGAACCATGACGAGCAGTCTCCGTGCCGGCCCACCGACCGCTTGCGGAACGGCCAGCATGGCAAGCCAGAGCGCCATGGCGACACTTGGCGCACTAACCGGATGGACGTAAACGGCTAAGCCGCATAGACCCATGACCAAAAACGGCCGCCACCAGGAGATGGGTGGCAATGCGGCCAAAATGAGGTAGGGAAAGACGGCACCATAGACTGTCCGCGTAAGCGGCGCGGGCAAATTGCCCCAGAGATCGCCATTGAAGATGAAGACCGGCGGTACGCTGACCAGTGCCAGCACGAACGGCCAAAATGTGCCTCCGAACAACCTGCGGCCGAGCCAGAAGAAACCGGTCATCTGGAGCAGGAGGATGGGAAACTGCATCAGCATGTAGGCTTGTCCGATGTCTCCCGAGAGAACGGCGCTCAGGAAGACCCAAGGGCGGGTTATCGTGACGTAGAAATCGGTATTGGAGCTTTCCGAAAACACGGGATCGTTGATGAAACGGTCCGGATGCAGGCTAGCGGCCACCATTGAACCGACATTGCCACCGTCTCCCGAAGGAACGACAAAGGGCGCTGGACCCAGGACCTGATATTGCCAGAGCGCGGCGATGAACGCAAAGAAAGCCAGAATAGCGAGATCCGAGCGGCGCGAATGCCCGGTTTCGGCCCTGGAAGAACCTGTTCCCGCAGCCGGACTGACCGCGGAGCCGAGACCAAAGAATAACGACGCCATCAAATTCCCCAAAAACAGCTGATACCTGCCCTATGCTGATGAAGGTCATTCAATATTTCGCCCATGCCGTCAACTGGATAATACAGGCGGCAGTAGCACCTGTTGCCTATCCAAGGACCGAATGCTACCTCATCCTTGAACAACGCTGAGAAGAGAAAAATGAAAGAGGATCTGAACCGCGCAACGAGCCAGACCATCGCGGATTTTGGTGATCAGTGGACAACTTACACACAAAATGACGGGTTTTATGCGAGCCAGGAGATGCTTCGCGATATACTCGGCCCGCTGGTTTCTGTAGAAGAACTGTCTGGCAAGGTCTGTGCCGAGGTCGGCGCCGGAACCGGACGCATCAGCCAGATGCTCCTCAGGGCCGGCGCTGCGCATGTAACGGCAATCGAGCCGTCGAAGGCGCGCGAGGTGCTTGCACGGAACCTGTCGGCCTATGGCGACCGTGTGGCCGTTCTTGGCGAAGCGGGGGAGACGTTCGAACTCTCCGGTCTCGATTTCATACTATCGATCGGTGTGCTGCATCATATCCCCGAACCTTCCGGGACCGTCCGCAACATGCACCGTTCGCTCGCGGCCGGCGGCCGGGCGGTTATCTGGCTTTATGGACGTGAAGGCAATCGCGCCTATCTGGCGCTGGCCGAACCGCTTCGGTGGATTACGCGGCGGCTGCCTCTATGGGTCAACACGGCGCTGGCCGCAGTACTCTATCCGCCGCTCGCCACCTATATCTCGCTCTGCCGCATTCTGCCGCTCCCGATGCGCAAATACATGCTCGAAGTACTGCGTCCGATCGGCGGCAAGGCGATCCGCCTCGTGATTGTCGATCAACTCAACCCGCGCTGGGCGAAGTACTATACGGAATCCGAAGCCCGCAATCTTCTTGCCGAGTCCGGATTCCACGATATCCAGCTGCATCACCGGCACGGTTACAGCTGGACCGTGTCCGGTTGTCGCTAGTGCAAGTGACCCGGCGGCCTTTCGAGATGCCATCGATTGCGCGGAAATTCCTCAATGGCTTGCACTCGACGGCCATACTGGCCAATACAAGAAGAAATTTCCCGGCGCGTCAAACCCGTCACGACAATCTCTAGATTAGACATCGCAAAACGATGCGGCATTGATGCGGTCAGTGCGCTTGGCACGGAACACGTAGATCGCGCCGGAGAACGGGTCGGCTCCCATCACACCAGTGTAGCCAAACCCTCTGCACCTTTGCGACAGTCGCGGGCTTGGTGGCGACCATGACTTTACCGCGCCGGATGGGCCGATCACCGCTTAGCCCTGAATGCCTGGATCACGGCGGCGATTGTGGCGGCATCACTGCCAAATGCGATCGGGATCGTCGCCTCGGCAATCTCGAGCACAATCGCCGCATCGCCAATGGCCTTCCCGGGGGAGCGCGCGAGCGCTGCATCTTGTTTGGGGTCGCCAGCAACGTACGCATCCGAGCCGAACCGCAGGGACAGAGAAGCACTCGCGTGATAAGCTGGCCGGATGGAGATTGACGAAGACAGGATCGATGACGCGGTTCTGGCGCTGCTCTGGTTGACGCTGCACAACGAGCGCTGCGCGTGGAAGGGGTTTGAYTGGACGACGACCGATCGGCTGCACCAGAAGGGGCTGATCTGTGACCCCGTAAACAAGTCGAAGTCGTTGGTCCTGACGGATGAGGGTCTGCGCCGATCGGAAGAGCTGTTCCAAACGCTGTTTACGCGGCAGCCGCAATAGCCTTGGCACGGATGGCTTTCCAGTTCCACGGCAACAGTTCATGCAGGMGGGAGACGGACAGATCGGCGATCCGGGTCAGAACGTCGGCCAGCCATGCCTTTGGATCGACGTCGTTGAGGCGAGCGGTGGTGATCAGCGTCAGCATGATGGCAGCTCGGTCTGCGCCGCGCTGGGAACCGGCGAAGCTCCAGTTTTTTCTGCCGCATGCAACTCCGCGTAGCGCTCTCTCGGCCGCGTTATTCGTCATGCAAATTCGGCCATCGTCAGCGTATCTGGCAAAATCAGCCCAGCGAGACAGCATGTAGTTGATCGGCTCGATCACCGGTGATGATCGCGACAGGCCCTCAAGTTCGAGCCTGAGCCGCGCTTCCAGTTCGATCAGTAGCGGCTTGCTCTTTTCCTGACGAACGGCACGACGCTCTTCGGCGCTCTTGCCATTGATCTCGCGCTCGATGACGAACAACGCATCGATACGCCTGACGGCCTCCAGTGCCGTCGCTGAGACAGGTCTCAGGCCCTTTCCTCGACGGGCACTACGAGAGACATCGGCTAGCTCGAAGAACTTCCTTCGCGCATGGGCAAAACAGAAGGCCGGCGTCACCGGGATCTGCTTCTTCGTCCGATCGAAGAGCGGATAAAAGCCATTATAGCAGTCGGCCTGCAGGATGCCCGTGAACTCGACCAGATGCTTTTGAGGATGCTCGCCGCGCCGATCGCTGGAGGCGTAGAAGACGGCGGCCGGCGGTGACTGTCCCCCAAAGGGCCTGTCGTCGCAAACGTAGGTCCAGATGCGCCCCGTCGTGCATTGCCCTTTCGCCAGGATAGGGATGGTGGTGTCGTCGCCGTGGAGRCGCTCGGCGGCAAACACATGGGTCTCGATCATGTCGAAGAGCGGCTTGACGGCGGCGCTGACGTAGCCAACCTGATCAGCGAGCGTCTGCGTGGACAGATCGATCCCCTCGCTGCGAAAGCGCCGGCTCTGGCGGTTAAGCGGTTGATGCTCGGAGAATTTGTCGAAGACAATGGTGGCGAGCAGGTTGGGACCGAGGAAGCCGCGTGGCGTGGCATGGAAAGGTGCCGGCGCCTGACTGATACAGCCACAATCCCGGCAGGTAAATTTTTCTCGCACGGTCTCAACGACCTTGAAGCGGCGCGGGATCTCTTCCAACGTCTCGGTGCTATCCTCGCCCAGCTTCGACAGTCGTTCGCTCCCGCAGTGGGTGCAGGCAACCGGCGCTTCGACGACGACGCGTTCGCGCACGATATCCTCTGGCCAGGGCTTACGCACCGGCCGCTTGCGGGTGAAGGCKTGGACATCTCGGGTTTTGGCGGCAGACGCTTGTGAAGCGAGCTCGTCCTCGGTCGCGTCGGCAACCAGTTCCTCGAGTTGCAGTTCCATCTGGTCGATCAGTCGCTGCGTGCGCTCCCGGCTGGGACCATGCTTGTCGCGCTCCAGTTTGGCGATCAGCAATTGCAGATGGGCGTTGAGGGCTTCAATGCTGGAAAGCTTGGCCTTGGCGCTGCTGGCTTCTGCCTCCGCCCGTAACCGCGCCTCGCGCTCTACCAGCAGCGCGGCGTGGGCGCTGGCAAGATCGTCGGGAAGGGAAAGTGGCGGCAACGACATGCTGTTACAAGAGCATATTTCTCCAATGAATTCAATGCAAAGAGACGCTCAAACCCGTGTCGGACGCCACGTTTCCTGAGGGGCTCGCCAGTCAATTCCGGACAGCAAATAAGAAAGCTGAGCGGGCGAGATCGCCACCGCACCACCCTCCACATTCGGCCAGATGAACCGGCCGCGTTCCAATTTTTTCGTGAACAAGCATGCGCCTTGGCCATCATGCCAAATCAATTTTATCAGGTCACCACGGCGACCCCTGAAGCAGAATAGATGACCGCCTAGCGGCTCCTGCTTCAAGACTTCCTGCACCCGAAGCGCGAGAGACGGGAACCCACATCGCATATCCGTATGACCCGTCGCCAGCCAGACCTTAACGCCCGATCCCATTGGCAACACGTTCATCGA